>NZ_JBEOYO010000002.1:99462-553234 GCF_040297125.1 Streptomyces sp. NPDC001868
TGCCCCCGCCCTACAAAAAATCCATCCCCCCCATTAACCTTCACAATCACCCCCCGGCGGGGGCCCAACCCTATTTCGGGGGCCCCCCCCCCCCCGGCCGTTCCGCGCAACAACCTCAAGGCCCGCAGCGGGATTCGAGGCGGGCCCCGGGACAGCCCAGGACCCCGGAACCGGCGCAGTGGATTCCGGGGCCCGGATCAAGGGCGGGGACGGGCACAGGCACGGGCGACCGTCCGCCGCTGGGTGTCAGACGCGGCGCAGGACGGCCACCACCTTGCCGAGGATGGTCGCGTCGTCACCCGGGATGGGCTCGTAGGCGGCGTTGTGCGGGAGCAGCCAGACATGGCCGTCCTCGCGCTTGAAGCGCTTGACCGTGGCCTCGCCGTCCAGCATGGCGGCCACGATGTCGCCGTTCTCGGCGACGGGCTGACGGCGGACCGTCACCCAGTCCCCGTCGCAGATCGCTGCCTCGATCATGGAGTCACCCACGACCTTGAGGACGAAGAGCTCGCCGTCGCCCACCAACTGGCGGGGGAGCGGGAACACGTCCTCGACGGACTCCTCGGCGAGGATCGGGCCACCGGCGGCGATCCGGCCGACGAGCGGTACGTACGACGCGGCCGGCTTGCCCGCCGTGTCCGTGGGCTGCGCCGAGGACTGGTCGGAGCCGCGGACCTCGTACGCACGCGGGCGGTGCGGGTCGCGGCGCAGGAAGCCCTTGCGCTCCAGCGCCATCAGCTGGTGTGCCACGGAGGATGTGCTGGACAGGCCGACCGCCTGGCCGATCTCCCGCATCGACGGCGGGTATCCGCGTCGCTGCACCGAGTCCCTGATCACCTCGATGACCCGGCGCTGCCGATCGGTGAGCCCTGAGCTGTCCGCCCTGATGCCTGGAGGTCGGCCGGGCAGGGCTCGCTTGGGCCCTTCATGGTTCGTGGCTTCGTTCATCGCATGCACCGGCTCGAGTCGGCTCTGGGAGCGGTCCTGGGCAGTGATGGTGGCACTGTCAGCGGTGGTGGTCACGTCGGCCCCTCTCGATGGTCTCCCGTGCAGCACAACGGTAGTTGCTTTCGAAAGGTTGCGCCAAACACACGTTCGAGTGAAAAACCGTGGATTACCGGACGTGACCATGTGTCTGGGTGTAGGGCTGGCGGCTCCGGCGGACAAAAGCGCTGATTGCTGTACTCTTCACCGCCGGGACGAAGGGCCTTGTGGGTCGCTGTCGCCTCGCGGCCCAGTCTGCCACCCGGTGCTCCGCCGGTCGGGTACCGACCCCTTTCCCCCGTGCGCCTCACCGTGTTTCGGTCCGCTCCGCGACGGCACGGCTGCGCTCCGCGACGGTGCTTCCGCATGGCACATGCCAATACGTGAGCGACACGCGCGCCGTGGGTGGATTTACGTGCCAAGCCCTACATCTAGTGCTTGGATTGCAACAACAGCCCAGAAGTTGTGGTCCCCCGGGTCCGAGGGCTCTTGGTCATCCCCTATGCTGGGGGCTGCTTCCGCGGGGCCCAAGAGGCCTGTGGGGCCTATTGAGTCGTGCTGTGAGGAGGGTTGGAGTTATGCACTGTCCCTTCTGCAGGCACCCCGACAGCCGGGTCGTCGACAGCCGTACGACGGACGACGGCACGTCGATCCGCAGGCGCCGCCAGTGTCCCGACTGCTCCCGTCGTTTCACGACGGTGGAGACGTGCTCGCTGATGGTGGTCAAGAGGTCCGGCGTGACCGAGCCCTTCAGTCGCACCAAAGTCATCAACGGCGTCCGCAAGGCATGCCAGGGGAGGCCTGTCACCGAGGACGCGCTCGCCCAGCTCGGCCAGCGGGTCGAGGAGGCGGTGCGTGCGACCGGCAGTGCCGAACTGACCACCCATGACGTGGGTCTGGCCATACTCGGCCCGCTGCAGGAACTCGACCTCGTCGCCTACTTGCGATTCGCCTCGGTCTACCGGGCGTTCGACTCGCTGGAGGACTTCGAGGCCGCCATCACGGAACTCAGGGAAGAGCAGCAGAAGCGCCCCGACGCGAACGACGACGACGTCGAGATCGCGGTCGAGGAGCGCCCAGAGAACGACCGCGGGTCCGGAGGGGCTGCCCAAGTCCCCGTGCCCGCCCACGCCGCCGACTGACGGCGGGCCGCACCGCCGGACCAGTGGGTCCGGGCGATCGGCGGCGATCCAGACCTGTCGCGAACGGCTGTGTCAGCCGGTTCACGGCACAAGACAGAAACACCGTGCCACGGGAACAATGTGGCACTTCAGGGCGTTTTCGCCCGTACAGGGAGGCGGCATGACAGAGACGGCGAGCGGTCCGGCACGGAGTTCCCGCGCCAAGGGCACCAAGGCGAGCAAGGGCCTGCGTATCGAGCGCATCCACACCACCCCCGGCGTGCATCCGTACGACGAGGTGGTCTGGGAGCGCCGTGACGTCGTCATGACCAACTGGCGCGACGGTTCGGTCAATTTCGAGCAGCGCGGCGTCGAGTTCCCCGACTTCTGGTCGGTGAACGCGGTCAACATCGTCACCAGCAAGTACTTCCGCGGTGCCGTGGGCACCCCTCAGCGCGAGACCGGCCTCAAGCAGCTGATCGACCGCATCGTGAAGACGTACACGAAGGCCGGTGAGGACAACAAGTACTTCGCCTCGCCCGCCGATGCCGAGATCTTCGAGCACGAACTGGCGTACGCCCTCCTGCACCAGGTCTTCAGCTTCAACAGCCCCGTGTGGTTCAACGTGGGCACCCCGCAGCCCCAGCAGGTCTCCGCCTGCTTCATCCTGGCCGTCGACGACTCCATGGAGTCGATCCTCGACTGGTACAAGGAAGAGGGCATGATCTTCAAGGGCGGCTCCGGCGCCGGCCTGAACCTCTCCCGTATCCGCTCCTCCAAGGAGCTGCTCTCCTCCGGCGGCAACGCCTCGGGTCCGGTCTCCTTCATGCGGGGCGCCGACGCCTCCGCAGGAACGATCAAGTCGGGCGGTGCCACCCGTCGTGCGGCCAAGATGGTCGTCCTCGACGTGGACCACCCGGACGTCGAGGACTTCATCGCCACCAAGGTGAAGGAAGAGGAGAAGATCCGCGCCCTGCGCGACGCGGGCTTCGACATGGACCTGGGCGGCGACGACATCACGTCCGTCCAGTACCAGAACGCCAACAACTCGGTCCGCGTGAACGACGAGTTCATGACGGCCGTGGAGAACGGCACCGAGTTCGGCCTCCGCGCCCGGATGACCGGCGAGATCATCGAGAAGGTCGACGCCAAGGCGCTGTTCCGCAAGCTCGCCGAGGCCGCGTGGGCCTGCGCCGACCCGGGCATCCAGTACGACGGTGTGATCAACAACTGGCACACCTGCCCCGAGTCCGGCCGCATCACCGCGTCCAACCCGTGCAGCGAGTACATGCACCTGGACAACACGTCCTGCAACCTCGCCTCGCTGAACCTGATGAAGTTCCTCAAGGACGACGGCAAGGGCCACCAGTCCTTCGAGGTCGAGCGCTTCGCCAAGGTCGTCGAGCTCGTCATCACCGCGATGGACATCTCCATCTGCTTCGCCGACTTCCCGACCCAGAAGATCGGCGAGAACACCCGCGCCTTCCGCCAGCTCGGCATCGGCTACGCCAACCTCGGCGCCCTGCTGATGGCGACCGGTCACGCGTACGACTCCGACGGCGGCCGCTCCCTCGCCGGTGCCATCACCTCCCTGATGACCGGCACGGCGTACAGGCGTTCCTCCGAACTGGCCGCGGTCGTCGGCCCCTACGACGGCTACGCCCGCAACGCCGACGCCCACAACCGCGTCATGAAGCAGCACTCCGACGCCAACGGCACGGCCGTCCGCGTGGACGACCTGGACAGCCCGGTGTGGGCCGCCGCCACCGAGACCTGGCAGGACGTGCTGCGCCTCGGCGAGAAGAACGGCTTCCGCAACTCGCAGGCGTCCGTGCTCGCGCCGACCGGCACGATCGGCCTGGCCATGTCCTGCGACACCACCGGTGTCGAGCCGGACCTGGCGCTGGTCAAGTTCAAGAAGCTGGTCGGCGGCGGCTCGATGCAGATCGTCAACGGCACGGTCCCGCAGGCCCTGCGCCGCCTGGGCTACCTGGAGGAGCAGATCGAGGCGATCGTCGCCCACATCGCCGACCACGGCAATGTGATCGACGCCCCGAGCCTGAAGCCGGAGCACTACGAGGTCTTCGACTGCGCCATGGGCGAGCGCGCCATCTCCCCGATGGGCCACGTCCGCATGATGGCCGCGATCCAGCCGTGGATCTCCGGCGCCATCTCCAAGACGGTCAACATGCCGGAGACGGCGACCGTCGAGGAGGTCGAGGAGATCTACTTCGAGGCCTGGAAGCTCGGCGTCAAGGCGCTCGCGATCTACCGCGACAACTGCAAGGTGGGCCAGCCGCTCTCCGCCAAGACCAAGGACTCGGAGAAGGCGGAGATCACGGAGAAGGCCGAGGAGACGATCCGGGCCACGGTCGAGAAGATCGTCGAGTACCGCCCGGTCCGCAAGCGCCTCCCGAAGGGCCGCCCCGGCATCACCACGTCCTTCACCGTCGGCGGCGCCGAGGGTTACATGATCGCCAACTCCTACCCGGACGACGGCCTGGGCGAGGTCTTCCTGAAGATGTCCAAGC
Organism: Streptomyces sp. NPDC001868; assembly: GCF_040297125.1. NCBI lineage: Bacteria > Bacillati > Actinomycetota > Actinomycetes > Kitasatosporales > Streptomycetaceae > Streptomyces > Streptomyces sp. NPDC001868. Next base: position 104,099 of record NZ_JBEOYO010000002.1, read on the forward strand.
AGGGTTCGACCCTCGCGGGCATGATGGACGCCTTCTCGATCGCCGTCTCGGTGGGCCTGCAGTACGGCGTGCCGCTGGAGACGTACGTCTCGAAGTTCACCAACATGCGCTTCGAGCCGGCCGGTATGACGGACGACCCGGACGTGCGGATGGCGGCGTCGATCGTCGACTACATCTTCCGCCGTCTGGCGCTGGACTTCCTGCCCTTCGAGACCCGCTCCGCGCTCGGCATCCACTCCGCCGAGGAGCGTCAGCGCCACCTGGAGACCGGCTCGTACGAGCCGATCGACGAAGAGGTCGACGTCGAGGGCCTCGCCCAGTCGGCGCCGCGCCAGTCCCTGAAGGCCGTCTCCGCTCCGAAGGCCGACGAGGAGGGGGCCAAGCCCGCTCCGAAGCAGGCCCACACCAGCGCCGAGCTGGTGGAGATGCAGCTGGGCATCCAGGCCGACGCCCCGCTCTGCTTCTCCTGCGGTACGAAGATGCAGCGGGCCGGCTCCTGCTACATCTGTGAGGGCTGCGGCTCGACCAGCGGCTGCAGCTGATCTGAGCGCCCCCGGGCGCTGACCGGACAGACACCGAGGGCGGTGGAGCCGAAGTTGGGGCTCCACCGCCCTCGGTCTGTCGGCGGGCGGCGCGTCAGCGCTGGGGCGGGACGCCCATGACCTGGGCGAAGGTCGCCGGGTCCTCGTCGTAGCCGGTGATGCCGGGGTGGAAGGTCCACTCGCCGGTGGCGTCGCGGACGAACTCGGCGACGGTCGCGGCCGTGGCGCCGAGGACACTGCCGAAGTCGTCCTCCGCCAGGACGGTGTAGCCCTCACGGATGCGCAGGCCGGGCTTGTGGACGTTGACGAAGGTCTTCGGGCCTGATCCCTGCTGTATGGCGACACCGATCACGACCCGCCCGTACCGGCTGTCGAGACGGTTCAGCTCGACGGTCATCATCTCGTCCCAGCCGAGGCCCTGGCCGGTCTTGCTGTCGCGGTTGAGGGTGATGGTGCCGTCGGGCGAGCGGCTGTCGAAATGCACGACATAGGCGGGACTGCCACTCGGGTCGGCCGCCGGGTAGGTCGCCGCGATGATGTCGAGATCCGTCGGCGGCTGTCCGGCGGGGCTCGGGTCCCACTTCACCGACACCTCGACCTTGTGGATGCCCTTGTTGAGGCCGTTCAACAGAACTCTCCTCCCCGTTCTCCTGCGCTGGTGTGCCGAACTGCCTGGCGGTCCAGGCCAGTTGCCCATCCTCGCACGGGTGCGGGAACGCTCGCCCGGGTGCAACCGGCCGGAGAGTGACCGTCGCCACGTTCCGTGGCCTTACCATGGCGCGGTGCTGGTCAAGTGGATTCGCTGCACCGTGGTGGACCGCCGCGGTTTCGAACGGGGGCAGCGAAAGTGGGCGGGGCTTCTGGGGGAGCCGGGATTCCGGGGACAGGGTGGGGGTTGGAGCCGGGCGCGGCCCGGAGTGACGCACGTCTTCTCCTTCTGGGAGAGCCGTGCCTTCTACGACTCCTTCATGGCGCGCTCTCACGACCGGCTCGCCGCCTCGCAGTCGGGCACCTTCAAGGACATACAGGTCAAGCTCTTCGACCACCGCTTCGATGTGAAGACCGGTTTCGAACCCCGCTTCACGGACGCCGATCTCGTGCGGGTGGCGCACTGCCGCGTCCATGAGGAGCGCGCCGAGCACTTCGCCCTGATGCAGGAGAAGGTCTGGAATCCCGCGATGGCCGGTTCCCCGGGCATGGTGCGGGGCCTGTTCGGCGAGGCGCCGGGCCACGAGTTCATGATCCTCTCCATGTGGCAGTCGGCTGCCGAGCACGGCAAGTACCGCGCCGAGCGCATCGAACGTCTCGCCCTGCGGGCCCAGCTGGAGGCCGACGTCGCCGCCCTCGCGGGCGACATCGTGGAACTGGAGCCGAGCTGGACGGTTTGAGATCCGAACTCGGGTCGGTTTGGATTTCCAACCCTCGCGATCGATGTGCGGGACTTGTGTGACCTACGCCGTATGGCACCCGGACGAGTGCTCGATCCGCCGCCGTCCCCTTTAGGGTCTTGGCATGGCACGACCACGGCGCATCATTCTTGTCCGACACGGCGAGTCAACGGGCAATGTTGATGACACCGTGTACGAGCGCGAGCCCGACCACGCCCTCGCGCTCACCGATCTCGGCTGGCAGCAGGCGGAGGAGACCGGAAAACGCATCCGCGACGTCCTCGGTAGCGAGCGCGTCAGCGTCTACGTCTCCCCGTACCGCCGTACCCACGAGACGTTCCAGGCGTTCCATCTGGACCCCGAACAGGTGCGCGTGCGCGAGGAGCCCCGGCTGCGCGAGCAGGACTGGGGCAACTGGCAGGACCCCGACGACGTACGACTCCAGAAGGCCTACCGCGACGCGTACGGGCACTTCTTCTACCGCTTCGCGCAAGGGGAGTCCGGCGCCGATGTGTACGACCGGGTCGGCGGCTTCCTGGAGAGCCTGTTCCGCAGTTTCGAGGACCCCGACCACCCGCCGAACGTCCTGCTGGTCACCCATGGGCTCGCCATGAGGCTGTTCTGCATGCGCTGGTTCCACTGGACGGTCGCGGAGTTCGAGTCGCTGTCGAATCCTGGGAACGCGGAGATGCGGATGCTCGTTCTCGGGGAGGACGGCAAATTCACCCTCGACCGGCCGTTCGACCGCTGGCGGGACCCGGAGTCGTACGGAGCCACCGGATAGAGTGGCAGGGCGATGACCGCTGACTCCTCTTCCGACGGCCGCCTGGAGCGTGCCCTGGCCAGCCTGCGCGGACTCGCGGTGGGGGACGCGCTGGGCTCGCAGTACTTCGTGCCCGTGAACTACCCGCTGCTCAAGCGCCGCGAGACCCCGTCCGGCCCCTGGCAGTGGACCGACGACACCGAGATGGCCTGTTCCGTCGTGGCCGTCCTCGCGGCTCACCACCGGATCGACCAGGACGAGCTCGCCCGCTCCTTCGCCGTGCACCACGACTTCGACCGGGGCTACGGTCCTGCGGTCAACCGCCTGCTGCGCCTCGTCAGGGAAGGCGGCGACTGGCGTGAGCTGGCCTCCGCACTCTTCAACGGCCAGGGCTCCTGGGGCAACGGCGCGGCCATGCGGATCGCCCCGCTGGGCGCCTGGTACGCGGACGACCCCGAGCAGGCCACCCATCAGGCGGAGATCTCGGCCTACCCCACGCACCAGCACCGCGAGGCCGTCGTCGGCGCCATGGCCGTCGCCGCTGCCGCCGCCCTCGCGGCCGCCCCGGCCGGACCCCCGAGCGCCGGGGCGCTGCTCGACGGCGTCATCGCCCTCGTACCGAAGAGTGCCGTCGGAGCGGGACTGCGGCGCGCCCGGGACATGCTCGACTACGCCGACGCGGACACCGTCGCCGCCGTACTGGGCTGCGGGCGGCGCACGACGGCGCATGACACCGTGCCGTTCGCGCTCTGGTCGGCGGCACGCGCCCTCGGTGACTACGAGCGGGGCTTCTGGACGACGGCCCAGGTGGGCGGCGACGTCGACACGACCTGCGCCATCGTCGGCGGAGTGGTCGCCTCCGGGAAGGCCGGGGCCCCTCCCGAGGCCTGGGTGGAGCAGACCGAGGCGTTCCCGGACTGGCTGCGGGTGGGATAGCCGCAACCGAAGAGGGCGCGCTTCCCCCGCCTCACTGACCCCAATCGCCCCGACTGTCACAGGAGTGCCACAGTGCGCTCCTCGGCGATCGTGGCTGCTTTCCCGCGTCATAGCCTGTCCGCCACGCCGCCTGTTGATCATGACGGGACGCGGCGACGAGGTATCGGCCACGGGCCTTCTGCCGCAGCCGCGCGCTGCGTACGGTGGGCGATGGGGGCCGGTCGGGGGAGGGGGTCCCATGTCCGAAACACCGTCAGCACCCGCCACGCCGGAACCCGAAGGCCCGGAACCCGAAGGCCCGGTACCCAGAGCACGCGCCGCGACCGAAGCGGGCCACCCCGGACCGGCAGCGCCCACGGACGCCCTACCGGAGCGCAAGGCGGGCGGGCCCCGACCGCTACCGGGCGGGCCACCGCCCGCCCCGCCCAAGCTGATCGACTTCGGCCCCGACGAGCCCGCGCCGATCCGCACCGCGACCCTGTGGGCCGCCCTGGCCACAGGTGTCCTCAGCATGGTGCTGCTGGGCGAGGGACTGGCCGTCAACATGCTCGTCGTCGCCGTGCCCGCCACGCTCGCCGTGCACTTCGCCGGGCGGCGGGCGGGCCGCCGCCCCCGCGCGTGGGCGCTCGTCTGGGGCGCCGGCGGGCTCGCCCTGCTGACCGTGCCCGCGCTGCACGCCGCCGAGTGGCCCACCTTCTTCGCCGTCGTCGCCGCCTTCGCGGTGGGCTCGCTCGCCCTGCACGGCGGGCGCACCTGGCCCGCGGTGCTGCTCGGCCCGGTCGGTGTGTTCACCTCGCTGGTCACCGGGCCGGCCTGGGCCTGGCAGGGGCTGCGCGAGCGAGTGGGCGGCGACCGGGGCCGTCTGATACCGCTGCTGAGGGCGCTCGTGGTGGCCACGGTCCTGCTCCTCGTCTTCGGAGCGCTGTTCGCCGGTGCCGACGCGGCCTTCGCCGATCTGCTCGGTGCCCTGGTCCCCGACGTCTCCGTCTCCGACGGGCCCTGGCGGGTCCTGCTGTTCGCGCTGGGCCTGTTCGGGACCCTCGCGGCGGCCCGTACGGCGGCCGCGCCCACCCACTGGGACCGGGTCCAGGTGCCCGCGGGACGCGCCCGCGGCCGCGTCGAGTGGGCGGTGCCGCTGGTCGGGCTCGTCGCGCTCTTCGCCGTCTTCAACGCCGTCCAGCTCGCCGTGCTCTTCGGCGGCTACGACGCCGTCCTGAAGGAGACCGGCCAGACGTACGCCCAGTACGCGCGCCAGGGGTTCTGGCAGTTGCTCATGGCCACGCTGCTCACCCTGCTCGTCATCGTGCTCGCCCTGCGCTGGGCCCCGCGCACTCGATCGAGTGACCGCACGCTCGTGCGCGGTGTGCTGGGAACCCTGTGCGCGCTGGCGCTCGTTGTCGTGGCATCCGCTGTGCGACGTATGGACATGTATGTGGAGGCCTATGGGCTGACGCGACTGAGGATCTCGGTGCTCACCATGGAGCTCTGGCTCGGCCTGGTCATCGTGCTGATCATGGCCGCCGGGGTGTGGGGCGCCCGCTGGCTGCCGCGTGCCGTCGCGGCCAGTGCGGTCGCCGTGGTGCTGGCGTTCGGGCTCGCGTCGCCGGACGCGCTGATCGCCGAGCGCAACGTCGAGCGGTACGAGACCACGGGCCGCTTCGACCTCCAGTACGCGCGAGGGCTCTCCGCCGACGCCGTACCCGCCCTGGACCGGCTGAAGGAGCCCATGCGGTCGTGCGCGCTCTGGGACATCGACGCGGACCTGGAGGAACGGGCCCACATCCCCTGGTACGCCACGAGCTGGGGAGAGACCGAGGCCCGGCGCATTCTCGAGGACCGGCCGGTGTCGCCGGGAGCGGACGGACCGGCGTGCGGACTGCGGGAGGACGAGACGCTGTACCTCCCGTGAGGAATCCCGGGACGGCCGGACCGCGCCGCACTGTCGGTGCCCTGGGCGTGGTCCGGCCGTCCACGGTGCTCCGTCAGCCTCCGGCGGCGGGGCCGGCCGTGCCGGAGAGGGCATCCAGGTCGCTCTTGCGGACCCTGATCACGAAGGTGGCGGTGAGCAGCGCGAGTACGGCCATCGCGACGGCCGGGACGAACGCGGTGGAGATGCCCTGGGCGAGCACTTCGTGGCCCCAGGGGGCGGGCAGCTGCTGGGTCCTTGCGAACTCGGCCTTCTGTTCGTCCGTGGCCTGTGTCATGAAGAGCCGCACCTGCTGGTCCGCTTCCTCGCGGCTGGCCGTTCCGAAGACCGTGGTGAGGATGGACAGCCCGAGCGAACCGCCCACCTGCTGGGTGACATTGAGCAGACCGGAGGCCGCCCCCGCCTCGTGCGGGGCGACCCCGGACACCGCGGTCAGGGTGAGCGTCACGAAGTTCAGGCCCATGCCGAAGCCGAAGATCACCATGGGGCCGAGCACCCCGCCGGCGTAGGAACTGTCGGGGCTGATGAAGGTCTGCCAGGTCAGACCGAGCACGACGAGCGTCGAGCCGGTCACCATGAACGGCTTGGGGCCGAGCACCGGCAGGAACCGCTGGGACAGACCGGCGCCGGTGACGATCGCGACGGTCACCGGGAGGAACGCCAGACCGGCCTCGATCGGCGTGTACCGCAGCACGTTCTGCACGAACAGCACGATGAAGAAGAACATCCCGAACATCGCGGCGGCCAGGCTCAGCATGATCACGTACGTGCCCGAGCGATTGCGGTCGGTGAACATCCGCAGCGGAGTGATGGGCTCCTTGGCCCGCCTCTCGATGAAGCCGAACAGCAGCAGCAGGACCACCGCAGCCGTGAAGGAACCGATGGCCAGGCTGTCGCGCCAGCCGTCCTCCGCCGCGCGGATGAACCCATAGACCAGGGAGGCCATACCTGCTGTCGAGGTGAGCGCGCCCGCGATGTCGAACCGTCCCGGGTGCCGCTCGGACTCGCTGATGTACATCGGGGTGAGGACGGCGATCAGCACACCGATGGGCACGTTGACGAACAGCACCCACCGCCAGTCGAGCCACTCGGTGAGCATGCCGCCCGCGAGCAGGCCGATGGCACCGCCACCGGCGGAGACCGCGGCGAAGACGCCGAACGCCCGGTTCCGCGCGGGCCCTTCGGGGAACGTCGTGGTGATGAGCGCCAACGAGGTCGGCGACGCGATGGCCCCGCCGACGCCCTGGAGGGCGCGTGCCGCCAGCAGCTGCCAGGGCTCCTGGGCGAGGCCGCCGAGCAGCGAGGCGAGCGTGAAGACGAGGATTCCGGTCATGAACACCCGACGGCGGCCGAGGATGTCACCGGCCCGGCCGCCCAGCAGCAGCAGACCGCCGAAGGTCAGCGTGTAGGCGCTGACCACCCATGTCAGGTCGGTGGTGCTGAATTCGAGCGCGTCTTGAATGTGCGGCAGCGCGATGTTCACAATCGTCGCATCGAGTACCACCATGAGTTGGCAGGCCGCGATGACGGTGAGCGCGATGCCGGGGCGTCCCTCCCGGCGGGCCGCTCCCGGCTTCTGATCCTGAATCAACGGAGAGGTCGTCACTATGGGTCCCCCACAAGTGCCTTAGTGAACGCTTGCGTTCACTGACGCGTCCACGGTAGTGAGTCCCCCTTAGTGAACGCAAGCGTTCATTGAAGTCGCCGCCGTAGTGTGCGTGGCCCGTTCGCTTCCGCTTCTCGCCTCCCCACCCCTCGGCTCAACGGAGAAACACAGATGGTCACTTCGCGCTGGACGGCCGCCCCCGCTCAGACGGCCTCCCCGCGCCGGCGCGGCGCCGTGCTCGAGCGCGCGATCCTCGACGCCGCGCTCGAGCAGCTCAGTACGGTCGGCTGGAGCGGCCTCACCATGGAGGGGGTCGCCGCAGGCGCCCAGACGGGCAAGGCGGCGGTCTACCGACGCTGGCCCTCCAAGGAGGACCTCGTGGCCGACGCGCTCCGGGCCGGGCTGCCGCGCTTCGAGGAGGCGCCGGACCTCGGCAGTGTGCGCGAGGACCTGCTGCAGCTGTGCCGCCAGGCTCGCGAGGCGATGTTCTCGCGGCCCGGGTCCGCGCTGCGCTCGGTGATTCACGAATGCGACACCATTCAGGCCGAGCGCTTCCATGGCGTGATCATCGGGGGTGTCGTGGAGCCGACGGTAAAACTCCTGAGGGAGGTCGTCGAGCGTGGAATCAGGCGGGGTGAGGTGCGGTCCGACGCGGCCAACGGCTATGTCTTCGACGCGATCCCGGCCATGATGATGTACCGCTCGAAGATGTGCGGGAGCGAATGGGGGGAGCGGGACATCGAGGAGATGATCGACCAGTTGATGGTGCCGCTGCTGCGCAGGCGAGGCGTCTGAACCGGGTCGGTGAGGCGGTCGCGGTTGCCCCGGGAAACCTGGGTGTCCTGTGGGGGTGCGGGCGGCGTAGGCTAAGGGCGCCATGCCGTACGAACCACCTACTCACACCGTCGAGCGCTCACTGCGCGCCACGACCGGAGCGAAGGTCATTGCCGGTGTCGACGAGGTGGGGCGCGGAGCGTGGGCCGGCCCCGTCACCGTCTGCGCGGCGGTCACCGGACTGCGCCGACCGCCCGAGGGCCTCACCGACTCCAAGCTCCTGACGATCAAGCGACGGGAGTCGCTCTCCGAGGAACTGCTGAAGTGGGTGACGTCCCACGCCCTCGGTCACGCCTCTCCGGAGGAGATCGACGACCTGGGCATGACGGCCGCCCTGCGACTGGCCGCGGTACGCGCCCTGGAGGCGCTTCCGGTGCGGCCCGACGCGGTCATCCTCGACGGCAAACACGACTACCTGGGGTCACCCTGGCGGGTCCGTACGGTGATCAAGGGCGATCAGTCCTGTGTCGCCGTGGCGGCCGCCTCGGTGATCGCCAAGGTTCAGCGCGACAAAATGATGGCCGAACTGGGTGTCGACCATGCAGACTTCGGTTTCGCGGCCAACGCCGGGTACCCGTCGCCTGTCCACAAGGCCGCGCTGGCGGAGCGGGGCCCCACCCCGTACCACCGCTTGTCGTGGGCGTATCTTGATGCGCTGCCCCAGTGGCGGCACCTCAAGAAGGCCCGCAACTGGGCGGACGGAAGCGTTCCGGAGATCGAGGGTCAGCTCGGCTTCGATTTCTGACGGATCCGTTCGCACTCATGTGCCACCCGCCGACGCGAGTCGCACCGGCGTTTGATAAAAATCAGCTCATGCCTCTCATTCCCGAGGAGCCTCAGATTCACGAGAGTGCCCAGGGCCCGCGTGCCACTCCGGCCAGCGGCCGGGTCGCACCGACCCCCCGTCCCGTACCCGGTCCCCGTCCCGCGGCTCCGCCGCGGCCCGGTCGTCCGGGTCCTGCCCGGCCGGTGCCGGCCCAGCGCGCGGCGCACGCCGCGGCCAAGCCCGGGCCGTCCGCTCCTGCCGCCACCCCGCAGATCCAGCTGATCCCGGCCTCGGTCGAGGGCGCGCTGGACGCCGCCGAGGAAGCGGTCGACCTGCTGTTGGAGTCGGGCCGTGCCCCCGGCGACGTGTTGGTGATCACCACCGGCGAGTCGCATCCGTGGGCCGACCACGAACTCTCCTTCGGCGAGGCCGCCTACTGGGCGCAGCACGACGCGGGCGACGACGTCTTCTACGCCGATGCCTCGGCCACCGACCGGGCCGCGCCGCGTCCCGTGGTCGTGGTCGCCGTCAACGGCGGAACCGACTCCGTCGCCGCGCAGGCGCTGCCCAAGGCCCTCGGCCGGGCCCGGACCCTGCTGATCGTGTGCGGCGACCCGCAGACGATCAACTCGGTGCTGGGCGCCGGAGTCTGAGCGACTGCGGACCTCGCCCCGGTAGGCCCGTCAGGGCTCACCGGGGAGCCGTGCGTGCCCGGAGAACGACCAGGGTGCCGTGAACGGCCACACCCCGCGACGGGGCGCTTCGGCGTGCCCGCGGGGTGTTTCGGCATGTCCGGCGGCGCTTCGTGGCGTGGTTCGTGGGCGGGTGTCGCGTGGGTCGCTGGTGAGGCGTGGCGCGGTGCTGCGGGTTCGCGGCGGGTGTAGCGCGGTGCGGGCATGCCGGATCCCGATGCGGCGTGGGCCGAGGGTGTGAGGGTGGTGGTCGGGCCGGTGGCCTCGCCGCACCCCCGCGGGCTCGGGCGCGGGTGTGCGGGGGGTGCCGTGGTCTCGTCGGATGTCGGCGCGGCTCAGCGTGCCGCGACTCGGCGCAGCACCTCTGACGCGACGCCGCCGGTGCGCGGCATGGGCGGCGGTGCCATGGCCGTGGCGAAGGGCTCGGCCGGTGAGTCCGCGTGGGGGCGACGGCCGCCTCGGCCCTCGCCGAGGACCTGCCAGCCGTCACGTGTCAGCGTGATGTACGCCCCGCAGCGCAGCCCGTGCAAGGTGCAGGCGTCCCGCAGCCCCCACATCCACGCCCCGTCCTCCTCCGTCCAACGCGCGTCGCCGTCACGGCAGTAGAGCAGCACGGCAGTGCGCACCGGAGTGCGCCGGCGCAGGTCGTGCGGAATGACCCGGCGCAGCTGGGCGAGGAGCGCGTTGCGGAACATCCAGCCGTCGGCCGGGGCCGGACGTCGGATGAACGAGGCGCTCGCCCTCAACCGCTCGTCCTGGTCCAGGACGGCGACGACCGCCGTCGCGGGCCGGGGCTGATGCCGCGCATGCAGCCCGCTGACGACCTCCCGGGGGTTGCGCAGCAGCGGAATCCCGGCGGCGGCCCATTCCGCGGGCTCGAGCATCCGGTTGGCGGAAGCGGCGGACAGGTCGGCAGACGTCGACACGGAGGCCGCCGAGGACGGAGCGAATCCGAAGGTCACGATCCTCCCTTCGGCTACGCGCCCACTCTGCGGGCGAGGGTCGGACTTGGGGGAGCGCACGCCGCAGCAGAAGCCCTACCGATTCACGGGTGGGCCGTGCGGGGAGCGGACTCCAATTCTTCCTGGCGAACTTGGTTGCGGCAACGAGCAATTGGGGCCACTGACAGGTTTGTGGTGATTCACTGCTTATATCCCTGCACAGAGGACTCGTCGGCACCGACCGGGCGGCACCGTGCCCACATCCGGCCGACTTGTCGGTCACGCCCGGACCGCGAGAACGAGTGGCAGCACCCCCTGGGCACCCGCGCGCCGGAGCACCCGCGCGGCGACCGCGAGTGTCCAGCCGGTCTCGGTGGCGTCGTCGACCAGGAGCACGGGCCCGCCTGCCTCGTGCAGGGCGGCGGCCAGCTCGGGCGGCACGGTCAGCGCCCCGTCGAGCGCCTTGAGTCGTTGCGCGCTGTTGCTCCGGGTGACCTGGGACACCGCGCCGGTGTACGACACCGATCCCAGCAGGGGCAGGCGGCCGATCTCGGCGATCCGCGCGCCCAGGGAACCGATCAGCTGGGGCCGGGAACGGGACGCCATGGTGACGACACCCACCGGGCGGGGCTGGGCGTCGGCCCCTCCGGAGGCCCAGCCGCCGGGCCCTTTCGCCCAGTCGGTCAGCACGGTGACCACGGCCTGTGCCACATCGTCGGGAACCGGCCCGTCCGGAGCCTGGGGCGCGAGCATGGGCCTCAGTCGGTTGCCCCAGCCGATGTCCGACAGCCGTCCCAACGCCCGCCCCGGAGCGGCCTGCTCACCGGCCGGAATGCGTCCCTTCAGATTGACCCCGACCGCCGGCAGCCCCGTCGGCCACATCTTGCGGGGCTCGACCTCGACACCCGCGCGCCCGAGCTCACCGCGCGCCGCGTCCAGCGCCGCCGGGGAGACGGAGTCCGTGAACCTCGGCTTCGTGCAGGTGTCGCAGCGCCCGCACGGGACGGCTTCCTCGTCGTCCAACTGCCGCCGCAGGAACTCCATTCGGCAACCCGACGTCGCGACGTAGTCACGCATGGCCTGCTGCTCGGTGGCGCGCTGCTTGGCGACCCAGGCGTAGCGCTCGGTGTCGTAGGTCCAGGGGGCGCCGGTGGAGACCCAGCCGCCCTGGACGCGCCGCACCGCACCGTCCACGTCGAGGACTTTCAGCATCGTCTCCAGCCGGGAGCGGCGCAGCTCCACCAGGGGTTCGAGGGCGGGGAGGGACAGCGGTCGCCCCGCGCCCGCGAGGACGTCCAGGGTGCGGCGCACCTGCTCCTCCGGAGGGAAGGCGACCGAGGCGAAGTACTCCCAGATCGCCTGGTCCTCCTTGCCGGGCAGGAGCAGCACCTCGGCGTGCTCGACGCCACGGCCCGCGCGGCCCACCTGCTGGTAGTAGGCGATGGGGGAGGACGGCGAGCCCAGGTGGACCACGAAGCCCAGGTCGGGCTTGTCGAAGCCCATGCCCAGCGCGGAGGTGGCGACCAGGGCCTTGACCCGGTTGGCGAGCAGGTCCTCCTCGGCCTGCTGCCGGTCCGCGTTCTCCGTCTTGCCCGTGTACGACGTCACGGTGTGCCCGCACTGGCGGAGGAACGCGGTGACCTCCTCGGCGGCGGCCACCGTGAGCGTGTAGATGATCCCGGAGCCCGGCAGCTCGTCCAGGTGGTCGGCGAGCCAGGCCATCCGGTGGGCCGCGTCCGGCAGTTCGAGCACTCCGAGGCTGAGGCTCTCGCGGTCCAGGGGACCACGCAGGACCAGTGCGTCCGTGCCGCCGCCGGTGCCCAGTTGCTCGGCGACGTCGGCCGTCACGCGCGCGTTGGCCGTCGCGGTCGTGGCGAGCACGGGGACACCGGACGGGAGGTCGGCCAGCATGGTGCGCAGTCGGCGGTAGTCGGGGCGGAAGTCGTGGCCCCAGTCCGAGATGCAGTGCGCCTCGTCGACCACGAGCAGGCCGGTCGCGGCCGCCAGCTCGGGCAGGACCTGGTCACGGAAGTCCGGGTTGTTGAGCCGCTCGGGGCTGACCAGGAGCACATCGACCGTGCCCTCGGTGACCTCCTGGCGGATCGTGTCCCACTCCTCCGTGTTCGAGGAGTTGATGGTCCGCGCGCGGATTCCGGCGCGGGCGGCCGCCTCCACCTGGTTGCGCATCAGGGCGAGCAGCGGGGAGACGATGACGGTGGGGCCCGCGCCCCGCTCGCGCAGCAGCGCGGTCGCGACGAAGTACACCGCGGACTTTCCCCAGCCCGTGCGCTGCACGACCAGGGCTCTGCGCTTGTCCGCGACCAGCGCCTCGATGGCGTGCCACTGGTCCTCGCGCAGCCGGGCGGCGCCGGCTGGGGCGCCGACGAGGCGGGCAAGCACGGTGTCGGCGGCCGCACGCAGGTCTTGGCGGTCCGTGGTGGGCTGGTCTTCGTCGCTCATGGCCCCATGCAACCCGATGCCTCGGACATCGCGCGAACGAGCGGGGCGAACTGTGGACAGTTTCTGACGTGATCATGGTCGGACTTATCCACAGGCCAAAGCGGAACTTCAAGATCCGCGAGATGGTCGCCGCATGACGAATCACAGCGAAGCGGCCGGGACCTCTGGCAACAGTGACATCAGCGGGCAGAACGGATGCGGGGGCGGCGGCGAGCCCTCCGCCTACCTGGGGCACGGTGCGACCACCACACCCGGAGGGGAGCAGCAGGTCACCCTCCGTACACCGGCCGAACTCGCCGACGCCCTGCCCTACCTGCTCGGATACCGCCCCGAGGACAGCATCGTCCTCGTCGCACTGCACGACCGCGATGCCCGCGGACGGTTCGGCGGGCGCGCACGGCTCGGTATCCCGGCCCAGACGGACGACTGGCCGTCCGTGGCCCAGCAACTGGCCCAGGGGCTGGTGACCGGAAGCGAGCGCCGGGGAGCCAAGCCGGAGAGCATGGTCGCCTTCCTCTGCCAGGACCCGGCGGGCGGAGAGTCGCCACGCGACGTCATGGAACGCCTGCGGCCACTCGCACAACTGCTGCGCACGGCATGCGGCAGCCTGGATGTGCCGGTGGTGGAGGCGCTGTGCATCTCCGACGGCCGCTTCTGGTCCTACTGCTGTCCCGGCAACGGATGTTGTTCGGCCGAGGGCGAGCCGATGGGACTGCCGGGCACCTCCGTGCTGGCCGCCGCCGCGACCTACGCCGGCCTACAGGTCCGCGGCACGCTGAAGGAGATGCGGGCCAGGCTTCTGCCCTGGGAGACCGCTGCCGCGCTGCAGCAGGAAGCCGCGCTCGACTCCGCGCAGTCCGCCCTCATCCCGCGGATCCTGGACGCGGAGAGCCGCATGGAAGTGGCCGAGGAGACCCTCACGGTGGCGCGACGCGTCATGGAGCGCCTGGCGGACACCCCGACCGTGTCCGGCACGCTGGACGCGGACCTCCGCGACGACGAACTCGTCGGGCACGACGACGCGGCCACCCTGATCCTCGGACTCCAGGACCGCGCCACCCGCGACCGCGCCGCCGAGTGGATGGAGGGCGACGAAGCCGGCCCGGCCCTCCGTCTCTGGCGCGCCCTGGCCCGCCGCTGCGTCGGCCCCTACGGCGAGCATGCCGCCGCCCCCCTGACGCTCGTCGGCTGGGTCGCCTGGTCGTCCGGCGACGAACTGGAAGCCCGCGAAGCCCTGGCCATGGCCCTCGCCGCAGACCCCGACTACCTCTTCGCCCGTCTTCTCCACCAGGCCTGCAACGAAGGCCTCGACCCCGAGTCCATTCGCCGGTGCCTGCGCGCGGAGCGCAAGGGACGAGCCCCGGTGTCGGCCCCAGCGGGCGCCGGGGCCGACAGCCAAGAGGCCGCCTCCGACCAGTCGCCCGGCGTGCCGCCGACCTCGGACCGGCCCTGCGTCGGCACCGGCACCCGCCGCCGACGCGGGCCACGCGCCGAAGGAGGCACCGGGACCCGCACCACCAGGCGATCGCCCGGCGCTGCTCATGCCCGCCGCTCACGCCCCGCCGACGACGGCCCACCCGCCGGCCGGAGGCCGAGGCGTACCGCGGACGGCGCGAGCGGTCGGGCACGGGTCCGCCGCGGGGGTGGAGGGCAGTCCACAGAGGGGGAGACGTGACCGCGCGGGTCCAGTGGGGGTTTCCGGTGCTGGTGCTGGTGCTGGTGCTGGTGCTGGTGCTGGTGCTGGTGCTGGTGCTGGTGCTGGTGCTGGTGCTGGTGCTGGTGCTGTCCTGGATCGGGGCCTACACGAGCGCGCTGCTCCCTTTCCGGTCTCGTGTGAGCGCGTCACCCTGGCTCCGCGGGCGTCTGGGCACCCTGCTTTGCCCCGCGACCCGCCCGAGTGCGTCGCTGTGGCTCCGAACCGGCCCGACCGTGCCCCGCCGCGGCAGGCCCGGCCGCGTCCGGGCTGAGCCCCAGCTCACGGGCGGCCTTGGCCGGCCCCGCCCCGGCGCGCCCGGGAGCCCGCCGCCCCGGCATCGCGTTCACCTCAGCCCACAGCCCCACTCCAGCCCTCACGCACCGAAGCCCACCGTCGTCCGAGCTTTCCGGGCCGCCCCGGATACGCGACCGCACAGTCATTCGTTCGGCTTCCCGGGGCCTGGGCGTGACCCGGAGCGGAGCCGTTCCGTTCACCTGAGTGGCGGTACCCGTCGCCTGGCCTCACCGCCCTGCCACCCCGTCCCTCTCCGGCTCCCCACCTGGTGCCGAGCGCACCCCACGCGCGCCGAAGACAGAAGAAGCCGCCCCATGCCCCTGCCCTCCCTGCCCGACACCCACGACGACATCCCGGTCTTCCGCAGGCCTGTCCAGCCCTCCGCCCGGGCCCGTGGGGACGGCACCGGCGCTCCACGTACGGACCGCAACCCGGCGACCCGCTCCACGGGCTCACGCTCAGGAGGCACGGTCGGCCCGGTGCCCCCCGCGCCCGGCGCAGGTGGCTCTCCAGGACTGCCGCACACAGGTACGGGAGGTGCCGCAACCCCGCAGGCGCAGCCCTCCGCCCCGCGCCGCCCCACGGAGCTGCCGCCGGCCCACACCACGCTGATCTGTGTCGCCCTGCCGGGCCTCGCGATCTCGACGGACCAGGGCCAGCTGAACGGCAGCGGACTGGAAGGCTTCTACCGCGCGGGACGGCGCATGCTCTCCCGCTGCCAGGTGCGGGTGGCCGGACGGGAACCGCTCGCCGTGCAGGCACGCATGGTCACGGCCGACCGAGCCCGGTTCATGGCGACACTGCGCATGTCCGCCGATGCCGGGCCCGACCCGGACGTCATGGTCGAGCGCACGCGGTACGCGGACGGCACCGAACGGATCACCCTGCACAGCACGGCCCGCCGCCCCCTGCGCCTGCCCGTGGAAGTGTCCCTCGGCACGGATCTCGCGGAACTGGGAGCCGTCGCCTCCGGCAGCGCAGGCCCGGAACTGCCCGCCAGCGTCCACGACTCCGGCCTCCGCTGGTCCTGCGCCCAGGGGAACTCCACGGTGACCGCCCACCCTCCGCCCGCCGACGCTCTGGCCTCCGCAGGCCTGCTGCGGTGGGAGTTGGAGCTCCCGCCCGGCGGCACGCGGAGCGTGGAGCTGCGTGTACGACCGGACGGGGCGGGGCCCATCAGACCGGTGGGGCGGGGCGCCACCAGCCCCCTAGCCCAGGCCCGGGTCGCGGGTGACGACCCGGCGGCGCAGGCCCTGCTGCACACCTGCCTGGAGGACCTCGAGGCCCTCCTGCTGCGCGACCCGAAGAACCCGTCCGACACCCACCTCGCGGCGGGCGCGCCCTGGCGCTGCGGCATGGCTCCGGCCGACGCGCTGGTCGCGGCCCGGATGACGCTGCCGCTCGGCACACGTCTCGCCGCAGGCACCCTGCGTACCCTCGCCCGCACCCAACTCACGGGCCGGGAAGCACAGTCCGGCATGATCCCAGGCCCTCGACGGGACGCGGGCCCGCATCTGCCGCCGGGCTGCACCGGCACCGAGGCGACCCTCCTGTTCCCCGTGCTCCTCGCGGAGGCCCGGCGCTGGGGACTCCCCGAGCAGGAGACCGAGGAACTGCTGCCGGCCGCCGAGCGCTGCCTGCGGTGGCTGCGGGGCGCGGTCGGAGGCGGTGCCTATCTGCCCGACCCGCGCCCCGGCGGACCGCTGCGCTGCGAGACCCAGGCACATGCCCACCGGGCCGCGTTGCTGGGCGCCGACCTCCTCGACGCGTACGGCCGGCCGGGCGGGGCCGAGCTGCGGGACTGGGCGGGAGAGCTGCGGAGCCGGTTCGGGGCGGACTTCTGGGTCGAGGACCGGGGCGGCGGCAGACCCGCGGCCGCCCGCACCCCGGACGGCCGTCTCGTCCCGCACCTGGGCGCCGCCGCCGCGCATCTTCTCGACACCGGGCTGCTGGGCGCGGGGGAGCAGGCTCCGGGACTGCTCGACAAGGTGCGGACCGAACAGCTGGCCCGGCTGCTCGGAGGGCCCGCCATGGACTCGGGGTGGGGGCTGCGGAGCCTGGGAGCGAAGGAGGCCGCCTACAACCCGTTCGGTCATCGCGGCGGTGCCGTGCGGGTGCAGGAGACGGCGATCGCGGTAGCGGGACTGGCCGCCGCCGGATACGAGAAGGAGGCGAGTTCGCTCCTGCGGGGCGTGCTGGCGGCGGCGGAGAGCTTCGGTCATCGGCTGCCCGAGATGTACGCGGGGGAGCAGCGGACGGCGGGGAGTGCTCCGTTGCCTCACCCGGCCTCCTGCAGACCGGCCGCGACGACAGCGGCCGCGGGGGTGCTGCTGCTCACCACCCTCGTCGGAATCCGTCCCGACGCTCCTGCGGGGACTGTGACCCTGCGGCCGGTGCGCAGTGCGCCGCTGGGTGAGATCGGGATGACGGGACTGCGTGTCGCGGGCGCCCCGTTCGCCGTACGCGTCAGCAGGCTGGGGTTGGCCCTGGTCGAGGAGGCGGCCGACGGACTGCAGTTGGGAGTGTGACCTCCGGCGACGGCGGCGGTGGCAGCGACGGTGGCGTGGACGGGGACGGCGGGTGGCGGGCGGCGTCGCAGTGTCCACGAGGCCGGCAGCCGGCGGTCGGCGGTCGGCTCGTGAGATCGGTATCGGACAGAAGTGGATCAAGTGGGGAAGCGACCGACGAAGGGAGTGTTTATCGTCAGGCAGACGACTATGATCGCGGCATGCCCTACGACCCGTCGGACTACCCGCCCTTCGCTGTCACCGTGGACCTGGTCGTGCTGACCGTCCGTCGTCACGCGCTCTGCGCGCTGACGGTACGGCGGGGCGAACAGCCGTTCCAGGGGCGGTGGGCGTTGCCCGGTGGCTTCGTGCGGCCGGACGAGGACCTGTCGCAGGCGGCGGCACGGGAGCTGGCCGAGGAGACCGGCCTGACCGCCCACGAACCGTCCGAGCGCGCGCAGGACAACGGCGCGCACCTGGAGCAGTTGGCGACCTACGGCGACCCGAAGCGTGACCCGCGGATGAGGGTCGTCAGCGTCGCCCACCTCGCCCTCGCCCCGGACCTGCCGGCGCCGCGGCCGGGCGGCGACGCCAACAGCGCGCGCTGGGCGCCCGTCGAGGAGTTGCTGGAGCAGGGCGGTTACGGGCGTGACGGGGAACCGGTGGCGCCCTTGGCCTTCGATCACGCGCAGATCCTCGCGGACGGGGTGGAGCGCGCCCGTTCCAAGATCGAGTACTCCTCGCTGGCCACGGCCTTCTGCCCGCCGGAGTTCACGGTCGGCGAGCTGCGGCGCGTCTACGAGGCGGTGTGGGGGGTGGCGCTGGATCCGCGCAACTTCCATCGCAAGGTGACGGGTACACCCGGCTTCCTGGTGCCCACCGGCGGGACCACCACGCGGCAGGGCGGCCGCCCCGCCCAGCTCTTCCGCGCCGGCGGAGCCACCCTCCTCAACCCGCCGATGCTGCGCCCCGAGGTCTGACACGGCGAAGCCGGAGCGGAGGTGCGGGCCCGTCCTCGGAAGGCGGTTCGCCCGGTGGCTGTGAGACGGCCCGCGAGGTGAGCCGCAAGGTACCCGAAAAAACGGACATACCGCGCTATCTTGCTTCAGGTGATCCAGGCCATCGGATTGACCAGCAATCCCCGCAAGGAGTTTCCGCCCGCAGTCGACGACGTGTCCTTCGAGGCGCACTCCGGCCGCGTCACCGCACTTCTCGGCGCCCCCGGAGCGGGCAAGTCGACAGCGCTGAAACTCATCCTCGAACTCCAACGGGGCCGTGGGATCGCCTACTTCAGAGGCCGTCCCCTGCATCGCATCGCCCACCCCAGCCGCGAGGTGGGCGTACTCCTCGGCGATGTGCCCGGCCACCCGGCCCGCACGGTCCGCAACCATCTGCGCATGCTCTGTGCGGCCGCGGGGCTGCCCACACGACGGGCGGACGAGGTCCTGGAGGTCGTGGGTCTGGTCAGCCTGTGCGAGGCGCGGCTGAACACGCTCTCGCGGGGCATGGACCGCCGCCTCGGCCTGGCCTGCGCACTGCTGTCCGACCCGCACACCCTCGTGCTGGACGACCCGGCCGACGGGCTGGCCGTCCGCGAGGGCCGATGGCTGCACGGGATCATGCGGGCCCACGCCGACCAGGGCGGCACGGTCCTGTTCACCACCGGTGACCCCAAGGAGGCCGCGCGGACCGCGGACCGGGTCCTCACCCTCGAACGGGGCAGGCTCGTCGCCGACCAGGAGGTCGCCGAGTTCTCCCGCACCCGGCTCCGGCCCAGGGTGGCCGTCCGCACCCCGCACGCCGCCCGGCTCGGAGCGCTGCTCACCAAGGAGGCCCGGACCGCACGGCGTTCCGTGGAGATCGTGCGGGAGGGCGGCAACCGGCTGTCGGTGTACGGCAGCACATGTGCGGAGGTCGGCGAGACCGTGTTCCGGCACGGCATCCTCGTCCACCAACTCGCGGACGAGATCGGCGACATGGGCCCTATGCCGTCGCCGATGCCGCCGTCGGTCGAGGGAGAGGGCCAGGGCCAGGGCCAGGGCCTGGGGGTGGTCGAGGGCGCCCATGGCTCGGTTCTGGAGGTCCCGGAGTCGGCCGAGGGGTGGCAGGCGCCCGTCGAAGAGCTTCGGACGGTCTCGGCCGCATCATGGACACCGGCCGACGACGCACCAGAGGTCGACTCCGCGCCTCTCGTCGACCCCGGACCTCATACGCGTTCCGCGCCGCAC
Source organism: Streptomyces sp. NPDC001868 (assembly GCF_040297125.1). Taxonomy (NCBI): domain Bacteria; kingdom Bacillati; phylum Actinomycetota; class Actinomycetes; order Kitasatosporales; family Streptomycetaceae; genus Streptomyces; species Streptomyces sp. NPDC001868. The sequence continues at coordinate 123,679 of NZ_JBEOYO010000002.1, forward strand.
ACGGATCACGGACCGGGTGATCACCTCGGACCGCGTCCGGACCCCGGCCCTCCGCCGCGATCCCGTGACCACCTCGTGGCTCACGACGAACCCGGACCGCGTGATCACCTCACACCTCACGCCGAACCAGGGCTTCGTGCCCGTCCCGAGCCTCCCACCGCCCCCGAGCCTCCCACCGCCCCCGAGTCCCCCACCTTCCCCGAGTCCCTCACCACCCCCGCGACCGATGGCGACCCCGCACCGCCACCCCCCGCCCGGCCGTCCGACGCGGGCCCGCTGCCGCCGCTCCCGCCGCCCATCACCGTGCGCTCGGCGCCGAGTCCGCTGCGTCCGTTGCGCTACGAGCTGCGGCGGGCGGGCGGCGTCGGCACCGTGTACGTCACCGCCGTGACCGTGCTCGTCACCTCCGCCCTCATGGCGGTGATCCTGGCCAGGATCGGGCACACCCCACAGCCGCGACTGCTGGCCGCGTGGCCGCGGGAGCTGCCGCTGCCGCCCGCGGCCATCGGGGCGGGGCTGCTGGGGGCCGTCTCCTTCGGCGACGAGTTCCGCCACCCCGCCCTGGCCGCCGACCGTGGCACCGTTCCCCGTCGCCTGGGGCTGCTCGTCGCGAAGCTCGTCGTGGCGGCGGCCACCGCGCTGCTGCTCGCGGTCCTCACCGTGGGCTGCGACCTCGAAGTGCTCTATCTCGTCCATGGGCCGGAGCTCGTCTCGGTTCCCGCCGACTGGTTCCCGCTCGGCGCGAGTTGGATCGGTCTCGTCGTGGGGTGCGCCTGGGCGGGGGTGCTCGCGGCGGGTGTCTTCCGGTCCACGTCCGCCGGGCTCGCGGCCGTGGTCGCCGTACCCCTCGTCGTCGTACCCCTGGTGCAGAAGGTGCTGGAGGGGCCGTCGGTGCGCAGTGCGGTCGGGTTTCCGATGCGGCTGCGTGAGCTCGTGCTGATGCAGTGGCCGTTCGGGGGAGAGCGCTATCTGGAGGCGGTGGCACGGGCGGTCTCCCAACCCGTGGGCGGGGCGCTGCTGTTGTCGCTGACCGCGCTGCTGGGGGCCTATGTGCTCACCAACCTGCGCGGCCGGGTCCGGTGATGATCGTCCTCACCCTTTCGTGGTCACCGTCCGTGCTCTCGCGCCGGCGCAATGCGCGCAACTCCTCGTAGAACGCCCATTTCTTTCCGATAAGGCGTCAATTGCGACGGGGTGAGCGATCACCCTTTCGTGTGCTTTTCACCAAAGACCTCAAGGGAGTTGGGAACGCAGCCGACAAAGGATGCGTGAGTACCCTTGCGCACACCATGATGACCGCCGCCCGCTCCGCCGAATCCGGCCTCGCAGGACCGGGCGAACTCGACCGCTACCCGTACGCCGAGCCCCTGAGCGCCGACCGCGTGGGCCTCCCCTCCTGGGACGGCGCGGACCCCGAGCTGGGGCGCGTGGGCCGACGCGCCGCCGGGAGCCGCGGACGCGGGCTGCACGGCCAACTCGTCCAGCAGCTCGGCCAGATGATCGTCTCCGGCGACCTGGGCGCGGACCGCCCCCTCGTGCCCGAGGAGATCGGCCAGCGGTTCGAGGTGTCCCGCACCGTCGTCCGCGAATCCCTGCGCGTGCTGGAGGCCAAGGGCCTGGTCAGCGCCCGCCCGAACGTCGGCACACGCGTCCGGCCGGTCAGCGACTGGAACCTGCTCGACCCGGACATCATCGAGTGGCGGGCCTTCGGGCCGCAGCGCGACAACCAGCGGCGCGAGCTCAGCGAGCTGCGCTGGACGATCGAGCCGCTCGCCGCCCGCCTCGCCGCAGGGCACGGTCGTGACGACGTTCAGCAGCGCCTCGGCGACATGGTCGAGCTCATGGGCCACGCCATGGCGCAGGGCGACCCGCTGACCTTCTCGCGCGCGGACGCCGAGTTCCACTCGCTGCTCATCCAGCTCGCGGGCAACCGCATGCTGGAGCACCTCTCCGGCATCGTCTCCGCTGCCCTCCAGGTCTCCGGTGGACCGGTCACCGGGTGTGACCGGCCGACCGAGTCGTCCCTGACGCACCACGCCAGGATCGTCGACGCTCTCGCCGCGGGCGACGGAGGGGCGGCCGAGGCGGCCATGCGTCAGCTGCTGACCGTCCACCCCGAGGTGGAGCGCGTGGTGCCGGCGCCGCGCGAGCACTGAGGGCGCCCAGAGCGGGACGAGCCAGAGCGGGACAAGGGCGGCACGGCCCGGGCGCAGGCCCTTCCGTGACGTCGCTCGACCGGCGGACCCGTGCCGCCGGGCCCCATCGGATCCTTCCGGGATTCGGCGGGGTCCGGCGGCACGACGGAGTGCGGGCACCGTCCAGGGCACGGGCGGGACGGCCGGCCGCGAAGGGGGCAGCGGCCGCCCGGCTCGCCGGGCGACTCTTCCCGCCGGGGCCGGTGGGTCCGCACGGGGACGGTGAGTCCCCGCGCGACGGGTGCCCCGGAGGAGCCGGTGCCGGATCTCGGTGGGAACGGTGATCCGCATTGAGGAGTTCGTTCGGGAATCGTTCGGGTACCCGTCCTGGCAGAACCGGTTGTGGCCTTGATCGATTACCTCTGGCCGTGTCTGACCGCTTTTGAGCGCTTACGGGGTGTGACTCGGGCCACGCAGATTGGGCGTAACGCTTGTGGGAACAGCGCGATGACCTAAGAGGTGACAGCCGCGGAGGGAATACGGACGCCATTCACGGCGCTGTGCATCTTCCCGGCCCCCGCCCGCACCGTCGGCCCACTCCCAAGCCGGTGGTCGGCTCCTGTCCACTGTGGACGGGGCCGGAAGCCGTTTTCCAACGTTCCGAGAGGTTGTTCGTGTCGGCCAGCACATCCCGTACGCTCCCGCCGGAGATCGCCGAGTCCGTCTCTGTCATGGCGCTCATTGAGCGGGGAAAGGCTGAGGGGCAGATCGCCGGCGACGATGTGCGTCGGGCCTTCGAAGCTGACCAGATTCCGGCCACTCAGTGGAAGAACGTACTGCGCAGCCTCAACCAGATCCTCGAGGAAGAGGGTGTGACGCTGATGGTCAGTGCCGCGGAGCCCAAGCGCACCCGAAAGAGCGTCGCAGCGAAGAGTCCGGCCAAGCGCACCGCCACCAAGACGGTCGCGGCGAAGACGGTGACCACCAAGAAGGCCACCGCCACCGCCGCTCCCGCGGTGCCCACGGCCGATGCCTCCGCCGAGGACGCCGGACCCGCCAAGAAGGCCGCCGCGAAGAAGGCGGTCGCCAAGAAGGCGGCTCCCGCCAAGAAGGCCGTCGCCGCCAAGAAGACGGCGGCCAAGAAGACCACCGCCAAGAAGGACGACGCCGAGCTCGCCGACGAAGAGGTCATCGAGGAGACTCCCGGCGCCAAGCCCGGTGAGGAGCCCGAGGGCACCGAGAACGCCGGTTTCGTGCTCTCCGACGAGGACGAGGACGACGCGCCGGCCCAGCAGGTCGCCGCCGCCGGTGCCACCGCCGACCCGGTCAAGGACTACCTCAAGCAGATCGGCAAGGTCCCGCTGCTCAACGCCGAGCAGGAGGTCGAGCTCGCCAAGCGCATCGAGGCCGGTCTGTTCGCCGAGGACAAGCTGGCCAACGCCGACAAGCTCGCCCCCAAGCTCAAGCGCGAGCTGGAGATCATCGCCGAGGACGGCCGCCGCGCCAAGAACCACCTCCTGGAGGCCAACCTCCGTCTGGTGGTCTCCCTGGCCAAGCGCTACACCGGCCGCGGCATGCTCTTCCTGGACCTCATCCAGGAGGGCAACCTCGGTCTGATCCGCGCGGTCGAGAAGTTCGACTACACCAAGGGCTACAAGTTCTCCACGTACGCCACCTGGTGGATCCGTCAGGCGATCACCCGTGCCATGGCCGACCAGGCCCGCACCATCCGTATCCCGGTGCACATGGTCGAGGTCATCAACAAGCTCGCCCGTGTCCAGCGCCAGATGCTCCAGGACCTGGGCCGCGAGCCCACCCCGGAGGAGCTGGCCAAGGAACTCGACATGACCCCGGAGAAGGTCATCGAGGTCCAGAAGTACGGCCGTGAGCCGATCTCCCTCCACACCCCCCTGGGTGAGGACGGCGACAGCGAGTTCGGTGACCTCATCGAGGACTCCGAGGCCGTCGTCCCGGCCGACGCGGTCAGCTTCACGCTCCTGCAGGAGCAGCTGCACTCCGTCCTCGACACGCTCTCCGAGCGCGAGGCGGGCGTCGTCTCCATGCGTTTCGGTCTCACCGACGGTCAGCCGAAGACCCTCGACGAGATCGGCAAGGTGTACGGCGTCACGCGTGAGCGCATTCGCCAGATCGAGTCCAAGACGATGTCGAAGCTGCGTCACCCGTCCCGCTCGCAGGTCCTGCGCGACTACCTCGACTAGAAGCGCGGCACCGCCCGCACGGTCGGTCCCGAAGGCCCGGTTCCCCCGAAGGAACCGGGCCTTCGGCGTGTGTGCGGCATGCGGAAGCGGATCCGGTGGATCACTCTGGGTGTGCCATCCAAGTCCCGGAGTGAGGAGCGCGCATGCGTCGATCGTTCGCCCGACTGCTGGCCGTCGCGGCCACCACGGCCGTCATACCGCTGGCGTCACCGCCACCGGCGACGGCCGAGGTCGTCATCGGCGGTCATCCGGTCGAGATCTCCCAGGCGCCCTGGACGGTGGCGCTGTCCAGCCGTGACCGGTTCGGGGGTACGCGGGGCGGGCAGTTCTGCGGCGGGGTCGTGGTCGGCCGTACGACCGTTCTGACGGCCGCCCACTGCCTCAGCGAGGGCGTGCTGGGAGGCCCCCCGGAACGCGTCCCCGACCTGAGGGTCGTCGCGGGCCGCGCCGAACTGCAGTCGGCCGAGGGCCAGGAGGTTCCGGTGAGCGGTGCCTGGATCAACCCGGAGTACGACCCCTATACGAACGCCGGGGACTTCGCGGTGGTGACGCTCGCCTCACCGCTGCCCGAGAACTCCGTCATCGGGCTGGCGGGAGCAGATGACGCCGCGTACGCGCCGGGCACACCGGCCGCGGTCTACGGCTGGGGGGACACCACGGGGGCCGGCGACTACGCGCGGAGTCTGCGGGCCGCGCCGGTGAAGGTGCTGGCCGACGACGTCTGCGAGAGGGCCTATCCGGGCAGTGCGGAGGGCCGATACCTGTCCGACTCCATGGTGTGCGCCGGGGAGCAGGACGGCGGCCGGGACGCCTGCCAGGGAGACAGCGGAGGGCCGCTGGTCGCCCGGGGGAAGCTGATCGGGCTCGTTTCATGGGGCAGCGGCTGTGGGCTCGCCGGGAATCCCGGCGTCTACACCAGGGGCTCGTATGTGGCCCGGGTGCTGGCGGGGAGCCGCTGAGGCGGCTCTGAGGCCCGGCGTGCGGTGTGTGCCGGGGCAGGTGCGGCACGAGAGCGGGCGGCCACCCCGTGTGTACGGGAGTGGCCGCCCGGTCACCGGCCTCGAGCCGGTGGCGGCTCGTCGTAGGTGCGAAGCGTCAGCGCTCGTCCTCTTCCGCGGTCGCGGGAGCAGCCGTGAGCCGCTCCGTCTCGTCCTGTATCTCCGAGGCGATCTTCTTGAGCTCCGGCTCGAACTTGCGGCCGTGGTGGGCGCAGAACAGAAGCTCTCCACCGCTCAGCAGGACGACGCGCAGATATGCCTGGGCGCCGCAGCGGTCGCATCGGTCCGCGGCCGTCAGCGGGGTCGCGGGGGTCAGAACAGTAGTCACGTCGCCTCTTCTCTAGCTCGACGAGCTGTCGTACCAGGGTCAACATCCAACCAGGCCGAAAACGTTCCCGCTCGCGGCTTTAACTCGAAAAAATCTTTCCGGGCCGGCTGTCTGCTGCCGGTTGGCGGCGAATGAGCCGTAGTGCGTGTCTTCGTGTCGTACGGGTTCGCGCTGGCTGTGGGTGGTTCTGGTGGTTGTTCTTTCGGTTGTACGGTCCTCCCGGCTGGGTTGCCGGTTGTTCATGAGGACGTGCCCGGAGCCTAAATGGTTCATGCCTCGAAGGGAACGTGATATGTACTTCACCCCATCGAGGGATCGAACGTGTATGCGACTCTGGACTACTCTGAGTTTCGGACGAGGGTGGCGTTACAACGGCTCTACCAGGCCTCGGTACCCTCGGACCGGCAACAGAGCCCGGCCCCTTACCCAAAAGGGCCTCACCTGAAATTCAGCGAGGAGCGAACCGCGTGACCGCCGATACGTCCGTGCCGTCCACAGCGCTGCTGACCGGAGCAGACCGGGACGGTTCCAACTACACCGCGCGGCACCTGCTCGTCCTCGAAGGACTCGAGGCCGTGCGGAAGCGCCCCGGTATGTACATCGGCTCGACCGACAGTCGGGGCCTGATGCACTGCCTCTGGGAGATCATCGACAACTCCGTGGACGAGGCCCTCGGGGGCTACTGCGACCACATCGAGGTGATCCTCCACGACGACGCCTCCGTCGAGGTGCGGGACAACGGCCGCGGCATCCCGGTCGACATCGAGCCCAAGACCGGCCTGTCCGGCGTCGAGGTCGTCATGACCAAGCTGCACGCCGGCGGAAAGTTCGGCGGTGGCTCGTACGCGGCCTCCGGCGGTCTGCACGGCGTGGGCGCCTCCGTGGTGAACGCGCTCTCCGCCCGCCTCGACGTCGAGGTCGACCGCAACGGCGCCACGCACTCCATCAGCTTCCGGCGCGGTGTGCCCGGTGCGTTCACGGGCGCCGGCCAGGACGCCAAGTTCGAGGCCGGCGGTCTGCGCAAGGGCAAGCGGATCCCCAAGACGCGCACCGGCACCCGCGTGCGTTACTGGGCCGACCGCCAGATCTTCCTCAAGGACGCCAAACTCTCGCTGGATCATCTGCACCAGCGTGCCCGGCAGACCGCCTTCCTCGTGCCCGGGCTGACGATCGTCGTCCGCGACGAATTCGGTCTGGGTGACGGCGGGAGCAAGGGCGAGGAGTCGTTCCGCTTCGACGGCGGCATCAGCGAGTTCTGCGAGTACCTGGCCTCCGACAAGCCGGTCTGCGACGTCCTCCGCTTCTCCGGGCAGGGCACCTTCAGGGAGACCGTGCCCGTCCTCGACGAGCACGGCCAGATGACGCCCACCCAGGTCACCCGCGAACTCGGCGTCGATGTCGCCATGCGCTGGGGCACCGGCTACGACACGACCCTCAAGTCGTTCGTGAACATCATCGCCACCCCCAAGGGCGGCACCCATGTCGCGGGCTTCGAGCAGGCCGTGGCCACCACCATGAACGAGGTGCTGCGCGCCAAGAAGCTGCTGCGCGTCGCCGAGGACGACGTCGTCAAGGACGACGCCCTCGAAGGCCTCACCGCCGTCGTCACCGTGCGTCTGGCCGAACCTCAGTTCGAAGGTCAGACCAAGGAGGTCCTGGGGACCTCGGCGGCCCGGCGTATCGTGACGCAGGTGGTCGCCAAGGAGCTCAAGGCGTTCCTGACCTCCACGAAGCGGGACGCCGCCGCTCAGGCGCGGGTCGTCATGGAGAAGGCCGTCGCGGCCGCCCGTACGCGTATCGCCGCACGTCAGCACAAGGACGCGCAGCGGCGGAAGACCGCGTTGGAGTCGTCCTCGCTGCCCGCCAAGCTCGCCGACTGCCGTAGCGACGACGTCGAGCGCAGTGAGCTGTTCATCGTCGAGGGTGACTCGGCGCTCGGCACGGCGAAGCTCGCACGGAACTCCGAGTTCCAGGCGCTGCTGCCGATCCGGGGCAAGATCCTCAACGTTCAGAAGTCGTCCGTCACGGACATGCTCAAGAACGTCGAGTGCGGCGCGATCATCCAGGTCATAGGGGCCGGGTCCGGTCGTACGTTCGATATCGACGCGGCGCGCTACGGCAAGATCATCATGATGACCGACGCCGATGTGGACGGGTCGCACATCCGGTGTCTGCTGCTCACGCTCTTCCAGCGGTACATGCGGCCGATGGTCGAGGCGGGGCGGGTCTTCGCCGCCGTGCCGCCGTTGCACCGGATCGAGCTGGTCCAGCCCAAGAAGGGGCAGGACAAGTACGTCTACACGTACTCGGACCGGGAGCTGCGCGACAAGCTGCTGGAGTTCCAGAGCAAGGGGGTCCGGTACAAGGACTCCATCCAGCGGTACAAGGGTCTCGGAGAGATGGACGCGGACCAGCTGGCGGAGACGACGATGGATCCGCGGCACCGGACGCTGCGGCGGATCAATCTGTCCGACCTGGAGGCGGCTGAGCAGGTGTTCGATCTGCTGATGGGGAACGACGTGGCGCCGCGCAAGGAGTTCATCTCCAGCTCGGCGGCGACGTTGGACCGGTCGCGTATCGACGCGTAGTCGCTGCGCTGGGCTGGGTCCCGGGGTGCCTTCGGTTCGGTGGATGGGTCGGGGGCACGTCGGGGGGTGTCCGTCCTCGGAACGGCGCGGAATCGATTGGCTGAGAAGCTGGAGGGGTTGACGCGCCGACCGCTGCGGGCGGACACACCCGACGCGCCCCCTTCTCGCCGTGCGCGGCCCACCCGACGTACCGAGTGTGCGTTCTGTTCGGACATGGCTGTCCCGGGTGGGGGAGGCTGGCCGGGGTTTCACCTGATGGGGTGAAGAATCGTGAAGAGGTACGTCGGGGGTCTTTCCGTTCTGTCCATGCTTGGGCATGCAGTCAAGCACCGGCCGCTCCCGCCGACGCGGGGATGGTTCTGAGAGCCCGGATGAGCGGCACGAGGGGTACGGCCTCGACGGCGAGGACGTGCGGTTCGACGATCCCTGGTACGACGCGCTGGCCTCCGGCTGGGGGGAGTTGGACGGCACGGGCGGGCCCGCCCCGGTCGTGGCCGAGGCAAGGGAGAGCCGAGGCGGGGGCGCGGCGGACGTGTATCTGGAGGTCCAGCGGAGCGCGGCCTTTCAGGAGGTGCGCAGCCGCTACCGCAGGTTCGTGATCCCGGGCGTCGCCGTCTTCTTCGGCTGGTACGTGGCGTACGTCGTGACGGCGACCACGGCCCCGGGGCTGATGGCACGGCCGGTGGCGGGCGCGGTGAACGTGGCGATGCTGGCGGGGCTCGGACAGTTCCTCACGACGTTCGTGTTCACCTGGGCGTACGCGCGGCACGCCAGGCTGCGCCGGGACCGGGCGGCGCTCGATCTGCGCTGGGACACCCAGGAGTTGACGCGTGGTGTCCGAGGGGGCGAGCGGTGACCGCCGACCATCAGACGCTGGCGCTGCTGCTGTTCAGCGCGTTCGTGGCGGTCACGTTGGGCATCACCACCTGGGTGAGCCGCAATCGGCACGGCTCGGCGGAGGAGTTCTACGCCGGCGGGCGGCTGTTCTCGCCCATGGAGAATGGTTTTGCCATCGCGGGCGACTACATGTCCGCCGCTTCGTTCCTCGGCATCTCCGGGCTCATCGCGCTCTTCGGGTACGACGGGCTGCTCTACTCGGTGGGCTTTCTGGTCGCCTGGCTCGTGGTGCTGTTCCTGGTGGCCGAACTGGTGCGCAACTGCGGGCGGTTCACGCTCGCCGACGTGGTCGCGTCGCGGATGAGCGAGCGGCCGGTGCGGATCGCGGCGGGAACTTCCTCGGTGACCGTGTCCGTTCTGTATCTGGTGGCACAGATGGTCGGAGCGGGCACCCTCGTCGCGCTGCTGCTGGGGGGAGAGAGCGAGGCGGCGCAGGCCTGGACGGTCATCGGCGTCGGCGCGCTCATGGTCGTCTATGTGTCGTTGGGAGGGATGCGGGCCACCACCTGGATCCAGATCGTGAAAGCGGTCCTGCTGATGGGCGGGGCGATCACGCTGACCGTGCTCGTACTGGTGCGGTTCCACGGCGACTTCGACCAGTTGCTGCGGACGGCGGCCGAACGCAGCGGACACGGCGACTCGTTCCTCGCGCCCGGATTGAAGTACGGCGGTGACTGGGTCGCGCGCTTCGACTTCATCAGCCTCGGACTCGCCCTGGTGCTGGGCACGGCCGGGCTGCCGCACATCCTGTCGCGCTTCTACACCGTGCCCACCGCGCGGGCCGCCCGTCGCTCGGTGGTCTGGTCGATCGGGCTCATCGGCGGCTTCTATCTGATGACGATCGTGCTGGGCTTCGGCGCGGCCGCCATCGTCGGCCCGGAGGCCGTTCGGGGTTCCAACGCGGCCGGGAACACGGCGGTGCCGTTGCTGGCCCTCGATCTGGGCGGTGGCGCGGACTCCACTGGCGGAACGGTTCTGTTCGCGATCGTCGCCGCCATCGCCTTCGCCACGATCCTCGCGGTCGTCGCCGGCATCACCCTCGCGTCGTCGGCGTCCGTTGCCCATGACCTGTATGCGTCGCTGCGGCGCAGGCGTTCGAAGCCGCGCAGCGAGGTCGCGGTGGCACGCACGGCCGCCGTCGGTATCGGTGTGGTCGCGATCGGGCTCGGGCTGCTCGCCAAGGACCTCAACGTGGCCTTCCTCGTGGGGCTGGCCTTCGCGGTCGCCGCCTCCGCCAACCTGCCCGTGCTGCTGTACTCGCTGTTCTGGAGCGGCTTCACCACCCGTGGCGCGGTGTGGTCGGTGTACGGCGGGCTGGTTCCCTCCCTGGTTCTCGTACTGCTGTCGCCCGTCGTGTCGGGGAGCGCCGACTCGCTGTTCCCCGGCGTCGACTTCCAGTACTTCCCCTTGCAGAACCCGGGCCTCGTCTCCATCCCGCTGGGCTTCCTCGCGGGCTGGCTCGGCACGGTCACCTCGGCCGAGCCGCCGGACGAGGCGAAGCACGCGGAGACCGAGGTGCGGTCGCTGACGGGCGCCGGGGCGGTATGAGGGCCGGGGGCGCGTTCGACGGCGTACGGGCGTCAGGAGGGCGCTCTGAGGGCGCTCAGGGCGTACTGGCGGCGCGTCGGGGGCTCTCAGGAACGGTTGTTCAGGGCCGGGTCGCCCACTCGTAGCGGTGTTCCGGGCGGCCCGCGTCGCCGTACTTGAGGGTCAGCCGGGCCCGGCCCGTGCGTTCCAGGAGCTTCAGATAGCGCTGGGCGGTCTGGCGGCTCAGGCCGGTCCGTTCGGCGATCTCCTGGGCGGACAGCGCGCCCTCCGCCGTCATCAGGGCACGGCGTACCAGCTCGGTGGTGGTGGGGGAGTGGCCCTTGGGCAGGTCGGGCTCGCCGCCCGCCGAGAGCGCGCCGAAGATGCGGTCCACCTCCGCCTGTTCGGCCTCGCCGCCGCCGTCCAGGGTGCGCCGCAGCTCCGCGTACGCCTCCAGCTTCGCCCGCAGGCCGGCGAACGCGAACGGCTTGACCAGGTACTGGAGCGCGCCCTGGCGCATCGCCGCCTGGACGGTCGAGATGTCGCGGGCCGCCGTCACCATGATCACGTCGGTCTGGTGGCCCCGCCGGCGCATCTCCTGGACGACCACGAGGCCCGTGTCGTCCGGCAGATAGTGGTCCAGGAGGACCAGGTCGACCTGGGGCAGCGTCTCCAAGCGGTGCAGTGCCTCGGCCGCGTTGTGGGCCACGCCGACGACGTGGAAACCGGCGACCTTCTCCACGTAGGCGGCGTTGACGCGGGCGACTCTGGTGTCGTCGTCCACGATCAGGACCTCGATCATCGCGACTCCTTCTCGGCGGCTGTGATGGCGGCTCCGGGTTCCCGCTCGGGGCCCGGTCGCCCGTCGAGGCCGGCCGTCGGCTCGTCCTGCCGGGCCGGCTCGTCGTCGGGTGCCGTAGAGGTAGGCGTCGGACGGGAGTTCTGTGTCACCAGGCGCGGCTCCGCGAGCGCCTCGGGCAGGACGACGGTGAACTCCGCGCCGCCGCCCTCCGCCTCCGTGACCCGGGCGGTGCCCCCCTGCCGCTCGGCGAGCCGGCGCACCAGGGAGAGCCCGATGCCGCGCTCGCGGTGGGCCGGCGGCGCCTTGGTGGACCAGCCCTCCGTGAAGATCAACTCGCGTTTGTCGGGCGGGACTCCGGGGCCGGTGTCGCGCACCCTGAGGATCGCCGTACGCCCCTCGGCGCGCAGATCGACCTCCACGCGCGCGTGCGGCGTGCCCGCGACGGCGTCCAGGGCGTTGTCGACGAGGTTGCCGACGATGGTGACCAGCCCACGGGGGTCGATGAGCCGGTCCGGCAGCATCGTGCCGCCCGCGACGGACAGGGCCACGCCGCGCTCGGCCGCGACGGTCGCCTTGCCGACCAGGACCGCGGCCAGCAGCGGATCGTGGATCTTCTCGGTGACCTGCTCCGCGGTCGCCCGGTGGTCGCCGACGACCTCGCCGACGAACTCCACGGCCTCGTCGTACATCTCCAGTTCGAGCAGGCCGAGGAGGGTGTGCATCCGGTTGGCGTGCTCGTGGTCCTGGGCGCGCAGGGCGTCTATCAGGCCGCGTGTGGAGTCGAGTTCGCGGCCGAGCTGCTCCAGTTCGGTGCGGTCGCGCAGGGTGGCGACGGCGCCCCCGTCGTCCGTGGGCATGCGGTTGGTGACCAGCACCCGCTGACCGCGCACGGTCAGCAGATCGGTGCCCGTGACCCGGCCCGCCAGCACATCGGTCGTCCGGCCGGGGCCGAGCGCGTCGTCGAGCGACCTGCCGACCGCCTCGTCGCCCATCCCGAGCAGCCGCCGCGCCTCGTCGTTCAGGAGGCGTACGCGCCCGGCGCGGTCCAGCGCGACCACGCCCTCCCGGATGCCGTGCAGCATGGCCTCACGCTCCGCCAGCAGCCCCGCGATGTCGGAGAAGGCCAGGTCACGGGTCTGGCGGTGGACCCGTCGGGAGATCAGATACGCGGCCAGCGCCCCGACCGCCATGGCCCCGCCGGCGTACGCCAGGAGCCCGGGGATCGCGTGGATCAGCCGGGCGCGCACACTGTCGTACTCGATGCCCACCGAGACGGCGCCCACGATCGTCCCGTCGGCGTCACGCAGCGGCACCTTGCCGCGAGCGGAGCGCCCGAGCGTGCCCGAGTCGATCTCCATGATCTCGTTCCCGGCCAGGGCGCGGCGCGGGTCGGTCGAGACGAGCCCGCCGATCTCCGCCGGATCGGGGTGCGACCAGCGCACTCCGACCCTGTCCAGCACGACCACGTACTCGGCTCCGCTGGCCTTGCGGATCCGCTCGGCCTCGACCTGCACGGGGCCGTTCACGGACGGCCGCGTCGACACCAGGTCCTCCGCGATCTGCGGCTGGGCCGCCGTGGTCTGCGCGATCGCGAGAGCCCGGCGCATCGCCTCGTCGTCCAGCTGTTCGCTGAGCGGCGCGAGGAACAGCCCGGTCGCGAGGACGGCGACACCGGCGGCGATCGCCACCTGCATCAGCAGAACCTGCGAGAACACCCGCCGCGGCATACCGAGACGCAGGCGGCGTGCGGGGGGAGTGGGGCTCATACCCATGACGGTACGTGGACGGGGTGGGCCGGTCGTAGAGGGGTGTGGCGCGGATCTCAGGGGCCGGGTGTTTGTACGGCGACGGGGCAGGAGCTGCCAGACAGGAGCTACGGGCCAGGGCTGGAGCTGGGCGGTCAGCGCGTGACCGCGGCCGGTGACAGCTCTCGTACGGGCAGTTCTCGTACGGTCAGTACGTCCATCCTCGCCGGGGAGCCCAGTGCGGAGCCGCAGCTCTCCGGGCGGGGTGGCTGGGCGGCGCCCTGGGCGACGGCGACGGTCCAGCGGCGGCCGTCGGTGTGGGCGACGGTCACGTCCCAGCGGGGGGCCGCGCCGTCCGTGCGCAGGACGGTGAGCGCGTCGGCCGCGTCCTCGCCCGTCTCCGTACGCACCGCCAACTCGGCCGCCTGCCCGGGGCGCTCCCAGGCGGAGCTCCCGCGGCACCCGTCGGTGACGACACGGCCTTCCCGTACGCCCTGGAGGACCTCCTTGACGTGGTGGGCCTCGGCGCGGCCGTACACGTAGCCGAAGGGCAGTACGAGCAGGGTGGGGGAGAAGCGGTGACCACCCAGATGGGTGACCTCCCAGGTGCCCTCGACTCCGGAGGCGGCCAGTTCGGCGGCGAGCGGGCGGCCGAGGAGCGCGCAGCAGCGGTCGCGCTTGCCGTTGGTGCAGACGAGGGCGAGGGGGCCGCCGGTGTGGGGCCGGCCCTCCAGAACCGTCCCGAAGGTGCGATGGTCGCCTCCGCCGAGGGCGGTGAAGTCGAGGTCGAGCAGTTGGTCGGGATCGGTCGTCGTCGCGCTGTGCAGCCACACGTTCCCGGGCACGGTGTGGGCCAGGTACACGCGGCGCTCGCGGACCTCGCGGCGGTCCGCGTGGCGGCCGGGGCGCCGGATGAGCGCCACGCGTACGCCGGTGCCCTCCGCCGCGGCTTCGAGGGCGCGGCCGAGCGCGGGGTCCAGGTGGCTCGACGTGAGCGCCTTGACGCCCCAGGGGCCGGGTTGCTCCAGCAGCAGCCATGTCCTCGCCGTGGCGGCGGTCCCCGCGAGAGGCTCGTCGAGGTGTCGGGACGCGGATGTGCACGTACTCACAGAGGTGAGCCTAACCTGACTTGCGCGCGAGTGAATTCCGGCCGGGCCCCAGAGGGGTGAACCGGATCCGACGGCCCTCGTCGTCGCGGGACGGGGCGGCGCGAGGGGCCCGCGCTGTAGTGCAGGCGAGCCCCCGTTCAGGATCAGGCGTCGGGGATGTCCGACTTTGCCCGGATGAGAGTCTCGCGGCTGATGACCACGATCCTCTCGTAGTCAGCGCGCGAGGCGTCGGCAGGAAGCTCGGGGTCGAGTTTCTCTGTCTGGTCGGTCCCGATCACTGCGAAGTTGCCATCCTGCAGTTCGAAGATGTCTGGGCATGTCTGCCCCGCGGCACTGCCCCTCTCGCGAGGGGACGCACCGATGCGGCGCACGATTCTCAACGGGATTCGATCCTTGAGCTGTGAGTAGTGATACGAGCGGGGCCAACCTAGCTGTCCCGGGCCGGTTGATGCGCATGCATCGATGACACGCTGGAGTGAAGCCAGGGGCAGGGGTCGCTCTGTGCGCGGCGAGCGCCGTAGGGGGTGCGCGCGGCGGCCTCATTCGGCGGGCGGTTCGCCCACGACCCACCATTCGTCCGTGCTCGCGTCCTCCAGATCGCCGATCAGGCCGTCGACCATCTTGCCGATCTCCGACTCCTCCGAGCCCTCCTTCAGGCTCGACCGGTGGTGACGCGTGGCGGCCCAGTAGTCGCGCATCACGGTGCTCTGGAAGATGCCGCGGAGGTGCCCGTACAGCTCGGCCCGGCTGAAGACGCCCACCCGGTAGCCCTGCAGCACGTGCGTGTAGAGGAGGTTGGCGAAGAGGTACTGCCGCTGTCGGTCCGTGGGGAGTTCCTCGTCGTAGGCGTTCAGGACGGGCAGCAGCGTCGGGTCCGCGGCCGCCTTCATGACCAGGTCGAAGTTGTGCCGCTGGTAGGCGATCAGTGCCGCGCGTTGCTCGGTCTCGCGTTCCAGCCTCTCCAGGCGTCGAAGCACGGTGTTGATGCGCCGCTCCACGGCGAACGCGCCCAGCGCTCCCACCACGAAGGCGCAACCCGCTGCGGCGGCGGGGCCGAGTCCCCGAGCCCCAAGATTCTGTGTGGCCATGTCAACCCCTGGTTCAGGCGGCCGTCCGCCGGTCGTCGGGTGCGGGTCGACGGGTGGAGACCGGCGAGCGGTGGGCGGCGCTTGCCGCCTCTCAGTGTCGCCGGGCGATGTCGGTCGGCTGGGAGGCGGAGAGGAGGCGCACGGAGGGATGCGTGGGTCGCGCGGACCGGCGCCATGCCCAACGTGTGCCCCTCGGGCGCCGCTGACAATCGTTCACGCCACGGAGCGTTCGCCCCCGCTCGTATCCTGGGGCGGCATTCGAAGGACGTACGAGAGCTGCGGCGTTCCGGCGCACGCAACGGGGTGAGAGAGGGCGCGTGGTGAGCCAGTCGTCGAGTCAGAGGCCGGGTCCGGGGCCGATTCCGCGGGGTTCGCAGGGTTCGCCGCAGATTCCCGTCGTCGTCCTCGCCGGATTCCTCGGTTCCGGCAAGACCACCCTGCTCAATCACCTCCTCCACCGCAGCGGCGGCAGCCGGATCGGTGCCGTCGTCAACGACTTCGGGGCGATCGAGATCGACGCGATGGCCGTGGCGGGGGCGCTCGGGGATTCCACCGTGTCGCTGGGGAACGGGTGCCTGTGCTGTGCCGTCGACGTCAGCGAGCTGGATGTCTTTCTGGAGCGGCTCGCCGAACCCTCCGCCGGGATCGACGTCATCGTCATCGAGGCGAGCGGGCTCGCGGAGCCGCAGGAGCTCGTGCGGATGGTGCTCGCCAGCGAGAACCCCCGGGTGGTGTACGGCGGGCTCGTCGAAGTCGTGGACGCGGCCGAGTTCCCGCGGACCCGGCAGCTGCATCCCGAGATCGACCGGCATCTCGCCATCGCCGACCTCGTCGTCGTCAACAAGCTCGACCGGGCCGAGGACGGGGAGCGGGTCCTGTCGCTCGTCCGCTCGCTCGGTGACCGCGCGGCCGTCGTGCCCGCCACCTACGGGCGCATCGACCCCGAGTTCCTGTTCGACTGCCGGCCCTCCGAGGAGCGCGTCGGCCAGCTCTCCTTCGACGACCTCCACCGGCACGACCACGACGGGCACCACGAGGGAGACGATCACGCCGGGCATCTGCACACCGGCTACGACAGTGTCGCCTTCGTCTCCGATGTGCCGATGGATCCCCGGCGGCTCATGGAGTTCCTGGACGGGCGGGCCGACGGGCTCTACCGCATCAAGGGGTACGTCGACTTCGGGCCGTACGACCCCCGGAACCGTTACGCCGTGCATGCCGTCGGGCGGTTCCTGCGGTTCTACCCGGAGCCCTGGGAGGACCGTGACGGGAGCGGTGACGAGGGCCGTCTCAGCCAGCTCGTGCTGATCGGAGCCGGAATCGACGCCCCGGCCCTGACCGAGGAGCTGGAGGCGTGCAAGGGCGAGAAGGACGCCCCGCACGCCGACGAGCACGGCATGTGGGGCGTCCTTCGCTATGTCCAGGAGGCGGAGGCCGACGAATCCGAGGCCTCCTACGACACCGTGTGAGGACCTCCGCTCACCAGCACGGGATCACGGGAAGGCCTGCGCCCACCACCCCGGGAAGGCCTCCGCTCACACCGGCCCCGCCACCGAGGCCACCGTCTTGCCCAGGGACACACCCGAGCCGTCACGGCGCGGGTCCATCTCCGGGAGGTCGGCCGGCATGCCGTTCTTCTGGGCGGCGCGGGCCGGAGCCGGGCCCGCCCAGGCGATGGAGAGGCAGTCCTCGCCCTTGAGGAACCGCTGACAGCGGACACCGCCCGTGGCGCGGCCCTTGCGGGGGTACTGGTCGAACGGGGTGAGCTTGGCCGTGGTCTGCACGGAGTCGTCGAGGGTGCCGCGGGAGCCCGCCACCGTGAAGACGACCGCGTCCGCGGCCGGATCGATGGCCGTGAAGGAGATGACCTTCGCGCCCTCGGTGAGCTTGATGCCGGTCATACCGCCGGCCGGGCGGCCCTGCGGGCGGACCTGGGAGGCCTGGTAGCGCAGCAACTGGGCGTCGTCCGTGATGAAGACCAGGTCCTCCTCGCCGGTGCGCAGCTCGACGGCGCCGACGATCCGGTCGCCCTCCTTGAGCGTGATGACCTCCAGCTCCTCCTTGTTGGACGGGTAGTCGGGGACCACCCGCTTGACGACACCCTGCTCGGTGCCGATGGCCAGCCCCGGCGACGACTCGTCCAGCGTCATCAGACAGATGACCGTCTCGCCGTCCTGGAGGGAGAGGAACTCCGCGAGCGGGGCGCCGCCCGAGAGGTTGGGGGCCGCCGACGTGTCCGGCAGCTGCGGCAGATCGACCACGTTCAGGCGCAGCAGGCGGCCGGTGGAGGTCACCGCGCCCACCTCGCCCCGGGCCGTCGCCGGCACCGCCGAGACGATGACGTCGTGCTTGGCGCGCTTGCCGTCCTCGTCGGCCGCGAACGGCTCGCCGTTCGCCGTACGGGCCAGCAGACCCGTCGACGACAGCAGCACCCGGCAAGGGTCGTCCGCCACCTGGAGCGGGACCGTGGCCACCTGGGTGCCCGAGGACTCCAGCAGCACCGTACGGCGCTCGGTGCCGAACTTCTTGGCCACCGCCGCCAGTTCACCGGAGACCATCTTGCGCAGCTCCGCGTCCGACTCCAGGATGCGGGTCAGCTCGGCGATCTCGGCGTTGAGCCGGTCCTTCTCGGACTCCAGCTCGATGCGGTCGAACCGGGTCAGGCGGCGCAGCGGGGTGTCGAGGATGTACTGCGTCTGGATCTCCGACAGGGAGAAGCGCTCCATCAGGCGCTCCTTGGCCTGCGCGGAGTTGTCGCTGGAGCGGATCAGACGGATGACCTCGTCGATGTCCACCAGCGCGGTGAGCAGGCCCTCGACCAGGTGAAGACGGTCGCGCTTCTTGCCGCGGCGGAACTCCGAGCGCCGCCGCACGACCTCGAAGCGGTGGTCGAGGTAGACCTCCAGGAGCTCCTTGAGGCCCAGGGTGAGGGGCTGGCCGTCGACCAGGGCCACGTTGTTGATGCCGAAGGACTCCTCCATCGGCGTCAGCTTGTAGAGCTGCTCCAGGACGGCCTCCGGCACGAAGCCGTTCTTGATCTCGATGACGAGACGCAGGCCGTGCGCGCGGTCGGTGAGGTCCTTGACGTCCGCGATGCCCTGCAGCTTCTTCGAGCCGACCAGGTCCTTGATCTTGGCGATCACCTTCTCCGGGCCGACGGTGAACGGCAGTTCGGTGACGATCAGGCCCTTGCGGCGGGCCGTCACGTTGTCCACCGTCACCGTGGCGCGGATCTTGAAGGTGCCGCGGCCCGTCGCGTACGCGTCCTTGATCCCGGAGAGGCCGACGATCCGGCCGCCGGTGGGCAGGTCCGGGCCCGGGACGTGCTTCATCAGCGTGTCCAGGTCGGCGTTCGGATACCTGATGAGGTGGCGGGCGGCCGCGATGACCTCGCCCAGGTTGTGCGGCGGCATGTTGGTGGCCATACCGACGGCGATGCCCGAGGCGCCGTTGACCAGCAGGTTCGGGAAGGCGGCGGGCAGCGCCACCGGTTCCTGCTCCTGGCCGTCGTAGTTGGGCGCGAAGTCGACCGTGTTCTCCTCGATCGACTCCGTCATCAGGCTCGTCGCGTCGGCCATCCGCGCCTCGGTGTACCGCATGGCGGCCGGCGGGTCGTCGTTGCCCAGCGAACCGAAGTTGCCGTGGCCGTCGACCAGCGGGAGCCGCATGGAGAAGGGCTGGGCGAGGCGCACCAGGGCGTCGTAGATCGACGCGTCGCCGTGCGGGTGCAACTTACCCATGACCTCGCCGACGACACGGGCGCACTTCACGTAGGCGCGGTCGGGGCGCAGGCCCATCTCGTTCATCTGGTAGACGATCCGGCGGTGCACCGGCTTCAGACCGTCACGGGCGTCCGGCAGGGCTCGGGAGTAGATGACCGAGTACGCGTACTCCAGGAAGGAGCCCTGCATCTCGTCGACGACGTCGATGTCGAGGATCCGCTCCTCGAACGCGTCGTCGGGCGGCGGGGTCTTCGTGCTGCGGCGGGCCATCGCTGCCGGCTCCTCTTTTTCTGGTCGCTCACCTACGGGGCGCTCACGTCTCCGGCTCACTCTCACCGACACGTGAACGGGGTCTGACGCGGACCATTGTGGACTGCCGTACTGACAACCCGGACACGACCCGGCTTTCACCGTCCCGCCGGGCCCTGCGTGCCGCCGCGTCAACAGCGTGCGCCGACTTTAACCAGTCACCGGCGGCCGCAACCCCGGTCTCGCTCTCGGCGTACGACGCCCGGGAACTTCTCCAGGGGTCCGCGCGCTTGCATACAGTGGCAGGACCGGCAGGAAAACAGCGGTTTCCGCGACGATTCCACGGACGGATCCCGCGCACACGGATCCCGCGAACTCAGCACAGCGATCGAAGGGACGTACATGCCCATGGGTCACACGGCCACAGCCGAGGCCGGCTCCGAAGGCCTGACAGTGAAGGAGCACCGCCTCGCCAACGGCCTGCGCGTGGTGCTCTCCGAGGACCACCTGACCCCGGTCGCCGCGGTGTGCCTCTGGTACGACGTCGGTTCGCGCCACGAGGTCGAGGGCCGTACGGGCCTCGCGCACCTCTTCGAGCACCTGATGTTCCAGGGCTCGGGCCAGGTGAAGGACAACGGCCACTTCGAGCTGATCCAGGGCGCGGGCGGTTCGCTGAACGGCACCACCAGCTGGGAGCGCACCAACTACTTCGAGACCATGCCCACCCACCAGCTGGAGCTGGCGCTGTGGCTGGAGGCCGACCGCATGGGCAGCCTGCTGCTCGCGCTCGACCAGAAGAACCTGGACAACCAGCGGGCCGTCGTCAAGAACGAGCGCCGCCAGCGGTACGACAACGTGCCGTACGGCACCGCCTTCGAGAAGATCTTCCGCCTGGCCTACCCGGAGGGCCACCCCTACCGGCACACGCCGATCGGCTCGATGGACGACCTGGAGGCGGCGAGCCTGGAGGACGCCCAGCAGTTCTTCCGGACGTACTACGCGCCCAACAACGCCGTCCTGTCGATCGTCGGCGACATCGACCCGGAGCAGACCCTCGCGTGGGTGGAGAAGTACTTCGGCTCCATCCCCGCGTACGACGGCAAGCCCGAGCCCCGCGACGGCTCGCTGCCCGACATCATGGGCGAGCAGCTGCGCGAGGTGATCGAGGAGAACGTGCCCGCCCGCGCGCTGATGGCCTCCTACCGGCTGCCGGAGGACGGCACGCGCGCGTGCGACGCGGCCGACCTGGCGCTCACGATCCTCGGCGGCGGCGAGTCGTCCCGCCTGTACAACCGGCTCGTACGCCGTGACCGTACGGCTGTGACGGCGGGGTTCGGCCTGCTGCGGCTGGCCGGCGCGCCCTCCATGGCGTGGCTGGACGTGAAGACCTCCGGTGACGTCGAGGTGCCCGTCATCGAGGCCGCCGTCGACGAGGAGCTCGCCCGCTTCGCCGCGGAGGGCCCCACGGCCGAGGAGATGGAGCGCGCCCAGGCCCAGTTGGAGCGCGAGTGGCTTGACCGGCTCGGCACGGTCGCGGGCCGCGCCGACGAACTGTGCCGGTACGCGGTCCTGTTCGGCGACCCGAAGCTCGCCCTCACCGCCGTCGACCGCGTCCTGGAGGTGACGGCCGACGAGGTCCAGGAGATCGCCAAGGCGCGCCTGAGGCCCGACAACCGCGCGGTGCTCGTCTACGAGCCCGTCGACGGCGAAGAGGGCACCGAAGACGAAGCCGCCGAGGCGGAGGCCGCCGAAGGCACGGACGAGAACGAGGAGTCGGCGAAGTGACCGAGCTCGCGACCATGGACTTCCACCCGCAGCCCCAGGCCGGCGAGGCCAGGCCCTGGGCGTTCCCGGCGCCCGAGCGCGGCACCCTGGACAACGGCCTGACCGTGCTGCGCTGCCACCGCCCCGGCCAGCAGGTCGTCGCGGTCGAGGTCATCCTCGACGCGCCCCTGGACGCCGAGCCGGCCGGCCTCGACGGCGTCGCCACCATCATGACCAGGGCGTTCTCCGAGGGCACCGACAAGCACACGGCCGAGGAGTTCGCCGCCGAGCTGGAGCGCTGCGGCGCCACCCTCGACTCGCACGCCGACCACCCCGGCGTGCGTCTGTCCCTCGAAGTGCCCGTGTCGCGGCTGGAGAAGGCGCTCGGTCTGCTGGCCGACGCCCTGCGGGCACCGGCGTTCGAGGACAGCGAGATCGAGCGGCTGGTCGCCAACCGGCTCGACGAGATCCCGCACGAGACCGCCAACCCGGGCCGCCGGGCCGCCAAGGAGCTCTACAAGCGGCTGTTCCCGGCCACGTCCCGGATGTCGCGGCCCCGCCAGGGCACCGAGGAGACCGTCGAGGGCATCGACTCCGCGGCCGTACGCGCCTTCTACGAGCGGCACGTACGCCCCGCGACGGCCACCGCCGTGGTCGTCGGCGACCTCACCGGAGTCGACCTCGACGCCCTGCTCGGCGACACCCTGGGCGCCTGGACGGGCTCCCCGGCCAAGCCGAGCGTCGTGCCGGCGGTCACCGCCGACGACGCCGGGCGCGTGATCATCGTGGACCGCCCCGGTTCCGTCCAGACCCAGTTGCTCATCGGCCGTGTGGGCGCCGACCGGCACGACCGTGTGTGGCCGGCGCAGGTGCTCGGCACCTACTGCCTCGGCGGCACCCTCACCTCCCGTCTGGACCGTGTCCTGCGCGAGGAGAAGGGCTACACCTACGGGGTGCGCGCGTTCGGGCAGGTGCTGCGCTCCGCCCCCGACGGCTCGGGCGCGGCGATGCTCGCCATCAGCGGCTCCGTCGACACCCCGAACACCGGGCCGGCGCTGGACGACCTGTGGACGGTGCTGCGGACCCTCGCGGCCGAGGGACTGACCGACGCCGAGCGCGATGTCGCCGTGCAGAACCTCGTCGGGGTCGCCCCCCTCAAGTTCGAGACGGCCGCGGCCGTGGCGGGCACGCTGGCCGACCAGGTCGAGCAGCACCTGCCGGACGACTACCAGTCGACGCTGTACCGCCAACTCGCCGCCACCGGCACGGTGGAGGCCACCGCGGCCGCCGTGAGCGCCTTCCCGGTGGACCGGCTGGTGACCGTCCTCGTCGGGGACGCCGCGCAGATCGAGGAGCCGGTCAGGGCCCTCGGAATCGGTGAAGTCACCGTCGTACCGGCCGAGTAGAAGCCGAGGAGAGGCCGAGGGGAAGCCGAGGAGGAACCGGACAGAAGGACACGCGTCCGTGGGGCCCTGGTGACTGAAGAGTCACCAGGGCCCGCGTTTGTCCGTATTGATGGCGGAGGTTGTGTGTCTGACCTGTGGCGTACTTAACAAATCCTGTGATCCGTTTGTTATTTCGAAGACGGCCCGCTTAGCGTCGGTCCGGCTGTTCGTCAGAAGTTCGCCGCAGCCGCGGCACCGGACAGTCATCGCCGAGTCCCCGCATGGCGCGAGCCAGGGGAGCCGGGGACCCACCGAAGTCCCTGGGGTGAATCGGGTGCCCTTCGCGGAGCGACGCGAAACGGGGGGCGGCCGTAGGAGACCTTCCTGCTCCGAACCCGTCAGCTAACCCGGTAGGCGAGAGGGAAGGAAAGGACCAGCCACTTCATGGCGTTCACCCGCGCCCCCGGGAAGCACCGCCGTCCCGGCCGTGTGCAGCGCACGACCACGAGGAACGTGGGCGTCGCCGCTCTCACCACCACCGGTGTCATCGGCACCCTGGCCGCTCCCGCGCTCGCCGCGGAGGAGCCCGCCGTCGAGCAGACCGGCCTGAACCAGATCATCGTCCTCGGCGACACGGTCGCCGACCAGGTGGACGCCCAGGCCGTCGCCCAGCAGCAGGCCGCCGAGGTCGCCGCCGTCAAGAAGAAGGCGCAGGAGGAGGCCCGCAAGGCCGCCGCCGAGAAGGCCGAGCAGGAACGTGCCGTCGCCAAGGAGCGCGAGGAGATCAAGGCCCGCGCCGCCCGCGCCGCCGAGCGCGAGCGCCTGAACACCTACGTCTCCCCGATCAGCGGCTCGTACATCTCCACCGGCTACAAGGCCGGCGGCGCCGTCTGGTCCTCCGGCAGCCACACCGGCGTCGACTTCCACGCCGCGTCCGGCACGACCGTCCTGGCGGTCGGCGCCGGCACCGTCGTCGAGGCGGGCTGGGGCGGTGCGTACGGCAACAACATCGTCATCAAGATGAACGACGGCACGTACACGCAGTACGGCCACCTGTCGTCCATCGGCGTCTCCGTCGGCCAGACCGTCACCCCCGGCCAGCAGATCGGCCTCTCCGGGGCGACCGGCAACGTCACCGGCGCGCATCTGCACTTCGAGGCCCGGACGACGGCCGAGTACGGCTCGGACATGGACCCCGTCGCGTACCTGCGCTCGCACGGCGTGAACGTCTGACGGACCCACCGCTTCGCAGGAGGCCCCGGCTCACCGAGCCGGGGCTTTCCGCGTTGTGCGTACCTGTTGTGACGTAGCTCCTGTCCAAAAAATATCCCTGGATTCCGGTCCGCCATCGGAAATTCCGGCTCGCTGCAATAGAGTCACTGGAACACACGTCAATCATCGACGTTTCACGGGGATTAAGGCGGAGGTCGGTCATGCGTATTCCGGCGCATTCGGTATGCACGGCGATCCGTGATGACATCGTCGCGGGTGTCTACGAGCGCGGCAGCCGTCTCACCGAGGAACTGCTCGCCCGCCGGTACGGCGTCAGCCGGGTCCCCGTGCGCGAGGCGCTGCGCACCCTGGAGGCCGAGGGCTTCGTGGTGACCCGACGGCACGCGGGCGCGTGCGTCGCCGAGCCGACCGAGCAGGAGGCCGCCGACCTGCTGGAGATGCGCATGCTGCTGGAGCCGCTGGGCGCCGCCCGTGCCGCCCAGCGCCGTACGGAGGCGCACCTCAAGGTGTTGCGGGGCCTGGTCAGACTGGGCCAGGAGCGGGCCAGGAGGGGCACCAGCGAGGATCTGCGCTCCCTGGGCGGCTGGTTCCACGAGACGCTCGCACAGGCGTCCGGCAGCCCCGCCCTGACCTCGACACTCGCCCAGCTGCGGCACAAGATCGCCTGGATGTACGCGGTCGAGGCACCGGCGAACCCCGTGGAGTCCTGGGCGGAGCACGGCGGCATCGTGGACGCCGTCGCGCGCGGCGACAGCGACCGGGCCCGGACCATCACCTCCCTGCACACCGAGCGCGCCACCGCCGCGCACCGGCTCCGATTTCCGGGCGGGGCCGGCGGGGCGGAACGCCCGGAGCGTGTGAGGACTTCGCAACACCCCGTAAACATGCCGAGCCTGCGGCATTAACACGGGAGCCGTATACAAAGAGGGAAGAATTCCGAAGGGCATTCTTTCTGCTGCCCGCAGAACGGAATGGAACGGAATCAGGACGAAAATGCGAAGGGCCCGCCCGATAAATCGGACGAGCCCTTCGGTGTGTGTGCGGGTGGTGCGTGCGGGTGGCCTTTCCGGCCTTTCCGCTTCGGTTGCCCGGTCGGTCAGACCGTCTCGGGGAGTTCTTCGAGGCCCTCGGCCACGAGCTTCGCCAGACGGTCGAGCGCGACGTCCGCGCCCTCGGCGTCGGAGGCGAGCACGATCTCCTCGCCGCCCTGGGCGCCGAGGCCCAGGACCGCCAGCATGGAGGCCGCGTTGACGGGGTTCCCGTCGGCCTTGGCGATCGTCACGGGGATACCGGAGGCCGTGGTGGCCCGGACGAAGATGGATGCGGGGCGGGCGTGGAGGCCCTCGGCCCAGCCGACGTTGACGCGGCGCTCAGCCATGTGATGCTGCCCTTCAGGTGTCTCGGGTACTGCGGAGAGGTCTAGACCGGTTGTCTAGACCAGTTTCCCATATGTGGCGACGTACCGGAACGGGCCCACGGCCTGGCCACGAACCGGCTGTCGCACTTCTGTTGTGCTTCTGTTGTGCCGCCCCAGACTGCCCCGCGCCGCATGCGTACGCGAGCCGTACTCTGGGGCCCATGCAGACCTCGTCGGACCGGCATGAGTACCCCGCCCACTGGGAGGCCGACGTGGTGCTGCGCGACGGCGGCACCGCACGCGTCAGGCCCATCACCGTCGATGACGCCGAGCGTCTCGTCAGCTTCTACGAGCAGGTCTCGGACGAGTCGAAGTACTACCGCTTCTTCGCGCCCTACCCTCGCCTGTCCGCCAAGGACGTCCACCGCTTCACGCACCACGACTTCGTGGACCGGGTGGGGCTCGCCGCCACGGTGGGCGGCGAGTTCATCGCCACCGTACGCTACGACCGCATCGGCGCCGACGGGACGGCCGCGTCCGCCCCCGCCGACGAGGCCGAGGTCGCCTTCCTCGTGCAGGACGCCCACCAGGGCCGGGGCGTCGCCTCCGCCCTGCTGGAACACATCGCCGCCGTCGCCCGTGAACGCGACATCAGACGCTTCGCCGCCGAGGTGCTCCCCGCCAACAGCAAGATGATCAAGGTGTTCACCGACGCCGGGTACCAGCAGAAGCGCAGCTTCGAGGACGGCGTCGTCCGCCTGGAGTTCGATCTGGAGCCCACCGACCGCTCCCTCGCCGTGCAGCGCGCGCGGGAGCAGCGGGCCGAGGCCAGATCCGTCCAGCGGCTGCTCGCCCCCGGCTCGGTCGCCGTCATCGGCGCCGGGCGCACACCGGGCGGAGTGGGCCGCAGTGTCCTCGCCAATCTCCGGGAAGCGGGCTTCACCGGGCGGCTGTACGCGGTGAACAAGGCCCTCGGGGAGGACGAGAAGGAACTCGACGGGGTGCCCGCGCACCGTTCCGTCACCGACATCGAGGGGCCCGTCGACCTCGCGGTCGTCGCCGTCCCCGCCGCCCATGTCCCCGAGGTCGTCGCCCAGTGCGGTGAACACGGCGTGCAGGGGCTCGTGGTCGTCTCCGCCGGATACGCCGAGAGCGGCCCCGAGGGGCGCGAGCGCCAGCGCGAACTGGTGCGCCAGGCGCGCACGTACGGCATGCGCATCATCGGTCCGAACGCCTTCGGGATCATCAACACCGCCCCCGACGTCCGGCTCAACGCCTCGCTCGCCCCCGAGACCCCGCGCTCCGGGCGCATCGGCCTCTTCGCCCAGTCCGGCGCCATCGGGATCGCGCTGCTGTCCCGGCTGCACCGGCGCGGGGGAGGGGTCACCGGTGACACGGGCGTCTCCACCTTCGTGTCGTCCGGCAACCGCGCGGACGTGTCCGGGAACGACGTCCTCCAGTACTGGTACGACGACCCGGACACCGATGTCGTCCTCATGTACCTGGAGTCCATCGGAAACCCGCGCAAGTTCACCCGCCTCGCCCGGCGCACGGCGGCGGTCAAGCCGCTCGTGGTGGTGCAGGGGGCGCGCCACGGTTCCGCGCCCCAGGGGCATGCCGTGCGCGCCACCCGGCTGCCCCACACCACCGTGTCCGCGCTGCTGCGGCAGGCCGGGGTGATCCGGGTCGACACGATCACGGAGCTGGTCGACGCGGGGCTGCTGCTGGCCCGGCAGCCGCTGCCGGCGGGGCCGCGGGTGGCGATCCTGGGGAACTCCGAGTCGCTGGGGATGCTCACGTACGACGCGTGCCTCTCCGAGGGGCTGCGGCCGCTGCCCCCGCTGGACCTGACCACCGGGGCCTCGGCGCGGGACTTCCACGCGGCGCTGTCCCGGGCGCTGGCGGACGACTCGTGCGACGCGGTGGTGGTGACGGCGATTCCGGCGCTGGGGGAGATGTCGCCGGGGGATGCGGCACTGGCGGAGGCGTTGCGGTCGGCTGCGGCGGCGAATCCGTCCAAGCCGGTGCTTGTGGTGCACGTCGAGCTGGGTGGCTTGGCCGAAGCGTTGTCGGCCGCAGCCAGTACTGCGCCCCAGGTCGGCGAGAAGGCGCCGGGCGCTGTAGGCGGTGCCCACCTGTTCCGCCCTGCGGAACGATTGCCCACCGGGGTGAGCGAGGCGGCCGACGTCACGCGGGTACCCGGGGTGAGCGAGGCGACCGACGTCACGCCTGCACACCCCTCCGGCCCGGCCGACTCCCGGCTCATCCCCGCCTACCCCGCCGCCGAGCGCGCCGTTCGTGCGCTCTCCGAAGCCGTGCGTCACGCGCAGTGGCGGCGGGAGGCGGCGGAGCCGGGGCGGGTGCCCGAGTTCGAGGACATCGACGAGAAGGGGGCGGCCGAGCAGATCGACGCGGCGCTGGCCAGGGGCGAGGGGCTCACGCTCGGGTCGGAGGAGACGGCCGCGCTGCTCGGCAGGTACGGCATCCACCTGCGGCAGGCGCGGCCCGCGCCCACGCCCGACGAGGCGGCCAGAGCGGCGGGGGCCATCGGCTACCCCGTCGCGCTCAAGACGACCGCCCCGCACCTACGGCACCGGGCCGACCTGGGCGGCGTACGGCTCGACCTCGCGGACGAGGAGCAACTGCGCCGGGCGTACACGGAGTTGACGGAGCTGTTCGGGGGACCGGAGGAGCTGCGTCCGGTCGTGCAGGGCATGGCTCCGCGCGGAGTCGACACGATCGTGCGGACCGTGCTCGACCCGGCGGCCGGAGCGGTGCTCTCGTTCGGGATCGCCGGCCCCGCGTCCCAGCTGCTCGGCGACATGGCGCACCGGCTGATCCCGGCCACCGAGCGGGACGCGGCCTCGCTGGTCCGGTCGATCCGGACGGCGCCGCTCCTGTTCGGCTGGCGGGGCTCCGCCCCCGTCGACACGGAGGCGCTGGAGGAGCTGCTGCTGCGGGTCTCCCGGCTGGTGGACGACCACCCCGAGGTCGTGGCGGTCTCCCTGGAGCCCGTCGTCGTCGCCCCGCGCGGCCTGAGCGTCCTCGGCGCCACCGTCCGGCTCGCGCGCCCGCCCGTGCGCGACGACCTCGGCCCGAGGACGCTTCCCGTGTACTGAGGGCGGCGCACGGCCCCCGCACGGACGGCGTACGGCCCCACGCATTGATCCGTCCACGACAGAACAGAGACGGCAGAGCGGTCCCTCGCAGTCAGTGCGCCACCGTAGGATGGACGTCATGGCCAAGACCAGTACGACGACCCAGGGGCTGCGTGCGGCGATCGAGCGCAGCGGCTACTACCCGGCCCTCGTGGCCGAGGCGGTGGAGGCCGCTGTCGGCGGCGAGGCCATCAAGTCGTACCTGGTTCACCAGGAGACGACGTTCGACGCCAACGAGGTGCGGCGCCACGTCACCGTCCTCGTCCTCACGGGCAACCGCTTCATCGTGAGCCACACCGACGAGCAGGCCGCGGACACCACCTCGCCGACGCCGTACGCCACGACGTCCACCGAGTCGGTGAAGATCGGCCGGATCTCGTCGGTCGTGCTCAGCCGAGTCGTCGCCAACCCGGAGTCGTACACCCCGGGCACCCTGCCCCGCGAGGTCGTCCTCACCATCGGCTGGGGCGCCGTCTCCCGCATCGACCTGGAGCCCGCCGCCTGCGGCGACCCCAACTGCGAGGCGGACCACGGGTACACGGGCAGCTCGACGGCGGACGACCTCAGCCTGCGGGTCAGCGAGGCCGGGGACGGCCCGGAGACCGTGCGCCAGGCCCTCGCCTTCGCCCAGGCGCTCTCCGAGGCGACCGCGGACCCCGCCCGCTGATGGCACTGCCCACCTGGGACGACCCGGAACCCCTCGCCCTCGACACCGCCCCCGTCCCGGAGTACGGCGCCGGCTCGCTCGCCGACCTCCTGCCCACCCTCGCGGCGGGCATGGGAGTCCCCGGCACGAGCGCCGCGATACCGGAGCTGACGGCGACCGACCGGGCCTGTGTGTTCCTGGTCGACGGCCTGGGCTGGGAGCAGTTGCAGGCGCACCCGGACGAGGCGCCGTACATGACCGCGCTGCTGGAGTCCTCGCGCGGCGGCACCGGCCGCCCCATCACCGCGGGCTACCCCGCCACCACCGCCACCTCCCTCGCCTCCGTCGGCACCGGCCTGCCCCCGGGCGCGCACGGCCTGCCCGGCTACACGGTCCGCAACCCCCAGACCGAGGAGCTGATGAACCAGCTCCGCTGGCAGCCGTGGACCGCGCCGCGCGTGTGGCAGCCGTACCCCACGATCTTCCAGCGCGCCGACCAGGCGGGTGTGCACACCGCCCAGGTCACCGCCCCGGCCTTCCAGAACACCCCCCTCACCCAGATCGCGCTGAGCGGCGGCGCCTTCCACGGCCGTCTCTCCGGCGACGACCGCATGGACCTGGCCGCCGAACAACTGGCCGCCGGCGACCGCGCGTTGATCTACACGTACTACTCCGAGCTGGACGGCGCGGGGCACCGCTTCGGTGTCGACTCCGACGCCTGGCGCGGCCAGCTCATGTACGTCGACCGCCTGGTCCAGCGCCTGGCCGAGCAACTCCCGCCGCGCACCGCGCTGTATGTGACGGCCGACCACGGCATGCTCGACATCCCGTTCGACGAGCAGCACCGCATCGACTTCGACGAGGACTGGGAGCTGCGCGCCGGGGTCGCCCTCCTGGGCGGCGAGGGCCGCGCCCGCCATGTGTACGCCGTGCGGGGCGCCGAGTCGGACGTCCTGACCTGCTGGCGCGAGGTCCTGGGCGAACAGTTCTGGATCGCCTCACGCGACGAGGCGATCGAGGCGGGCTGGTTCGGCCCGCACATCGACGAGCGCGTGTACGCCCGCCTCGGCGACGTGATCGCGGCCGCACGCGACGACGTCCTGATCATCGCCTCCGAGCGGGAGCCCAAGGAGTCGGCGATGGTCGGCAACCACGGCTCGATGACCCCCTCGGAACAGCTGGTCCCGCTCCTCGAAGTACGCTCCTGACACCCTGCCCGTCCGCCGTCCCGCCCGCCCTCGCCGTCCTGCCGCTCCCTTGCCCGTCGCCCCCACGCCCTCCATGCCGAAAGGTGCTCAACTCACCATGCCCGAGCTGGTGTTCTTCTCCGGAACCATGGACTGCGGGAAGTCGACGCTGGCCCTCCAGATAGAGCACAACCGTTCGGCGCGCGGCCTCCAGGGCATGATCTTCACGCGTGACGACCGCGCGGGCGAGGGCAAACTGTCGTCACGGCTCGGCCTGGTCACCGACGCCGTGGAGGTCGAGGACGGCCAGGACCTCTACGCGTACCTCGTCGACCACCTCTCCAAGGGCCGCCGCGCGGACTATGTGATCGCCGACGAGGCCCAGTTCCTCGCCCCCGAGCAGATCGACCAACTCGCCCGCGTCGTGGACGACCTGGCGCTCGACGTCTACGCCTTCGGCATCACGACCGACTTCCGCTCCAAGCTCTTCCCCGGCTCCCAGCGCCTGGTCGAACTGGCCGACCGCGTCGAGGTCCTCCAGGTGGAGGCCCTGTGCTGGTGCGGCGCCCGCGCCACCCACAACGCCCGCACCATAGGCGGTCAGATGGTCGTCGAGGGCGCCCAGGTCGTCGTCGGCGACGTCAACCAGCCCGACGACATCGGCTACGAGGTCCTCTGCCGCCGCCACCACCGCCGCCGTATGACGGCCGCCACGGCCCACGCCGGCGCCCTCTCCCCGGACGTCCTGCCGGTCGAGACGGTCTGACGGAGCACGCGGGTATCTCCGGGCCGTCCGGGGCCGCTTCGCGGATCACCCGACCGTGCGAACGCCCGCGCACACCGTTCAGCGTTCCGTGCGCACCACCGCGAACTTCGCCCCCTCCGGGTCGGCGAGCGAGGCCACGGGGCCGTGCGGGGTGTCGTGGGTGGGGTGGAGGACGTGCCCGCCGAGTTCGATGACGCGGTTGGCCGCCTCGTCGGGGTCGGTCACCTCGAAGTAGGTCAGCCAGTGGGGGCCCCGGTCGCGGGGCAGGGCGTTGCCGACACCGTGGATACCGGCGACGGGTCGGCCCTGGATGCGGAGGGTGACGTAGTCGAGGTCGTCCGAGACGACCGGCTCCTCCTCGTAGCCGAAGGCCGTCTCGTAGAACTTGGCGACCAGCGAGCTGTCGACGGTGAGGAGTTCGTCCCAGGCCGGGGTGCCGGGGACGCCGGTGATGTCCGCGCCGAGGTGCTCCGCCGCCTGCCAGATGCCGAAGACGGCGCCCGCGGGGTCGGAGGCGATCGCCAGCCGGCCCGCCTCACCGGCGTCCAGCGGCCCCACCCCGACGGTGCCGCCGCAGTGCCGTACGGTCTCCGCCGTCCGGTCCGCGTCGTCCGAGGCGAAGTACGGCGTCCAGGCGATGGGGAGATGGCGGTCGGGCGGCAGTTGGCCGATGCCCGCCACCTGGCGCCCGTCGAGCAGTGCCCGCGCGTACGGGCCGAGCTGCTGGGGGCCGGGCTGGAACTCCCAGCCGAACAGCGCCCCGTAGAAGTCCTGGGTCGTGGCCATCCCGTGCACCATCAGGCTCACCCAGCAGGGGGTCCCCGGTGGATACGCCGTACCGTTCAGGCCGGTCGACCCCCGTGCCTCGGTCATCGTCACTCTCTCCTCGGCCCCTCGTGGTGGCCGTGTCCGTCCGCCCTCCGTACGCGTGTACCGCGTCCACGCGCGATCACGCCCCGTGCCGATGCTCGCACCACCCGTGGCGCCACGGGCCCGCGCCGCACCGCCGCGCGAGGCGTACGTACGCGAGGATGCCCGGCTCGCCGGTACCGGCCGCTTGCCGCGTCGCCGCCGTGCGGTGGCCATCGGTTGTACGGCATGTGTCCGACTCCGTACGCCTGGTGATCGGCACCGCCCGGCGGGCAGAGTAGCCGGACCTGGACGACGCGGCCACCCCGTACGCGAGGATGGGGCCATGAACCCCATCATCTCGGCCCCCGCCCTCGCCGACGAGCTGGCGGGAGCCCACCCTCCCCTCCTCCTGGACGTCCGCTGGCAGTTGGGCGGCCCGAACCTGCGCCCCGAGTACGAGAAGGCACACATCCCGGGAGCCGTCTTCGTCGACCTGGACGCCGAACTCGCCGGGCCGGCGGGCTCCGGCGGCCGTCACCCGCTGCCCGACCCGGCCGCCTTCGGTACGGCGATGAGGGCGGCCGGGGTCCGCGCCGACCGTGCCGTCGTCGTGTACGACGGCGGGCTCAACTGGGCCGCCGCGCGCGCGTGGTGGCTGCTCCGCTGGGCGGGCCACCCCTCGGTGCGGGTCCTGGACGGGGGTCTGGCGGCCTGGGAGGGCCCGTTGACGGCCGACATCCCGGAGCCCGCGCCCGGCACCTTCGAGCCCGCCCCCGGCGCGCTGCCGCTGCTGGACGCGGACGGCGCCGCCGCGCTGGCCCGCACCGGGCTCCTGCTGGACGCGCGGGCCGCCGAGCGCTACCGAGGCGATGTGGAGCCCATCGACCCGGTCGGCGGGCACATTCCGGGCGCGGTGTCGGCCCCGACCACGGAGAACGTGACCGAATCCGGCCGCTTCCGGTCCGCCTCCGAACTCGCCGACCGCTTCAAGGGACTCGGCGCGACCGCCGACTCCGAGGTCGGCGTCTACTGCGGCTCCGGTGTCTCCGGCGCCCACGAGGTACTGGCGCTGGCCGTCGCGGGCGTTCCGGCGGCCCTGTACGTGGGTTCGTGGTCGGAGTGGTCCCGGGACGGCGGCCGACCGGTCGCCACCGGCCCCGACCCTCAGTGACCCACTCGCCGACGGCATGCCCGGGGCCCGCGTCTGAACGACGCGGGCCCCGCACACGTATGAATGACCGATCCTGCACCGAAGAGAGCCACGGAAGAGCCGAAGAGAAACGGATCTGCTTGAGAGACGACCCCTCCGACCTCCCATCGCCGGGGGCCCGCTACTCCTGCTTCTTGCGTCTCGTACCGAACACGATCTCGTCCCAGCTGGGCACCGCCGCGCGACGACCCGGCCGGACACCGTCGGCCTCGGCCTGACGGTCGGTGGCGCCGGTGAGCCGGTCGCGGTGGCCGTTGACCGAACGCGGCATGAGGATGTCCGCGTAGGCGGAACCGGCCGAGGCCGCGGGGGGAGCGGACTCCTCCTCCGCCACTTCCTCGACGGGCTCCTCCTGCGGTTCGGTGGAGGGCAGGTCGGGCACCACCAGGTCGCCCCGGTAGCTGGGGACGGCCTCCAGGATGCTGGTGAGCGAGTCGCGCTCGCTCACGAGATCCTCGTCGGGCTCGGGCGGCGCGGGCAGGGCGGGACGTTCCGCCTGGCGGTCCAGGGGGCGGTCACGGGGCAGCCGCGCGATCCTCGGCACGAACGGGAAGCTCGGTTCGGGCGCCCCGAGGTCGTCGGACTCGCCGATCAGCGAACGCGCCTCGTCGTCGACGGCCTGGACGAGCCGCCGGGGCGGGTCGTACGTCCAGCTCGCCGAGTGCGGTTCGCCCGCGACGCAGTAGACCAACAGGACTTCCCAGGTGCCGTCGTCGCGGCGCCACGAGTCCCACTGGACGGTGTCCTTCTCGGCGCCGCGCAGCAGCAGTCGCTCCTGGACGGCCTCACCGAGCTGGGGTCCGGCGGCGTTCTCGCCGGGGCGGCGGACCGGGGTCTTGCGCGCCCGCTCGGCCATGAAGGCGCGCTCGGCCAGGACGGGGCCCTCGAACCGGCGGACCCGGTCGACGGGGATGCCGGCGAGCTGCGCGACCTCCTCGGCCGTGGCACCCGCGCGTATCCGCGCCTGGATGTCACGGGGGCGGAGATGGCTCTCCACCTCGATCTCGATCTGACCGAGGCGGGGACGGTCGCCGCGCACGGCGGCACGCAGCCGTTCGTCGATCGGAAGCGTGTACTCCGTGGAATCGGCAGCCTTCAGCACCAGCCGTGTGCCGTCATTGGAGACGGCCACGACACGCAGTTCGGGCATGGGGACCTCCCGGGTGGTGCCTGCCGACGTCACGTGCGTCGCTGCTTCCGCTAGTCGAGTGTGGCCTGCCCGGGTGCAGCCTGCCACAACCTTGCCGAGTTGCCCGGCGTGTCGGGCGTGAGCCCGAGGCCGCCGTTATGGCACGGTTACCTATTCGCAACGCTAAGTGACGAACCTCATCACCCTGTGCAACGATCCCCCTCCCGGCGGTCCTCTAAGGCCCCGGACACGCTGGCGGGAGTCCGGACCCAGGGCTCGCAACAGTACTCCATTCGGGCCACTTGCGTGGATCGGCACGCCGCTCAACTTCTCATGGAAGACGTCAACGCGTCGCCGGAACAGACCTTTTCGTGACCTCGGGAGGGACGTGCTTCACGTGATCTTCGACGGACGTCCGTCGGGCTAGGCCCCGAGCACCCGGCGCAAGTAGTCGTTCTGGAACCGCCGTTCGGGATCGAGC
Source organism: Streptomyces sp. NPDC001868 (assembly GCF_040297125.1). Lineage (NCBI taxonomy): Bacteria > Bacillati > Actinomycetota > Actinomycetes > Kitasatosporales > Streptomycetaceae > Streptomyces > Streptomyces sp. NPDC001868. Next base: position 158,254 of record NZ_JBEOYO010000002.1, read on the forward strand.
CGGTCACGCAGCGCGGTGAACTCGCCGAAGCGGGGGTAGACCTTGGCGAAGTAGTCCGTGTCCCGGGTGTGCACCTTGCCCCAGTGCGGCCGCCCCTCGTGCGCGGCGAAGATCCGCTCGGCGGCGGTGAAGTACGCCTGATAGGGCGTCCCTTTGAACATGTGCACGGCGATGTAGGCGCTCTCGCGGCCGGAGGCGGTGGAGAGCGTGATGTCGTCGGCGGGGGCGGTGCGGACCTCGACGGGGAAGCTGACGCGCAGGTTCGACCGGTCGACCATCGCCTTGAGTTCACGCAGCGTGTCCACCAGGGCCTCGCGCGGAACGGCGAACTCCATCTCCACGAAGCGCACCCGGCGCGGGGACGTGAAGACCTTGTAGGGGATGTCGGTGTACGTCCGCGCGGACAGGGCGCGGCTAGAGATCTGCGCGATCGTCGGGATGGTGGCGGGGACCGCCTGCCCGACCCAGTTGGCCACCTGGAAGACGCCGTTGGAGAGGAACTCGTCCTCGAACCAGCTGTTCAGCTGCGGTACCGGCTTCTCGGGGCCCGCGCTGCGGTTGTTGCGCTTGGTGTTGGTGTTGCCGGTGTGCGGGAACCAGTAGAACTCGAAGTGCTCGTTCTCGGCGTGCAGTTCGTCGAACTCGGCCAGCACCCTCTCGAACGGCATCGGTTCCTCGCGTGCCGTGAGCAGGAAGAGCGGCTCCACGGCGAACGTGATCGCGGTGACGATGCCGAGGGCGCCGATGCCGACGCGGGCGGCGGCGAAGACATCGGGGTTCTCCGTGGCGGAGCAGCTGAGGATCGAGCCGTCGGCGGTGACCAGTTCGAGTCCCCGGATCTGTGCGGCGATCGAGGCCGAGTCCCGGCCGGTGCCGTGCGTACCGGTGCTGGTCGCGCCGGAGACCGTCTGCTCCATGATGTCGCCCATGTTCGTGAGCGACAGCCCCTCGCGCGCGAGAGCCAGGTTGAGCCGCTTGAGCGGGGTGCCGGCGGCCACCGTGACGGTCATGGCCTCGCGGTCGATCCTGCCTATGCCCGTCAGCAGTTGAGGGCGGATCAGTACGCCGTCGGTCGCGGCGGCGGCCGTGAAGGAGTGGCCCGTGCCGACGGCCTTCACCCGGAGGTCGTCCTCGGCCGCGCGCCGTACGGCGGCGGCGAGTTCCTCGACGGTGGCAGGAGTGACCTCCCGTACGGGCCGGGCGGTGACGTTCCCCGCCCAGTTACGCCACGTGCCGCTCTTCCCGATCACTGTGGTGCTCATGGGGCCCTCCCCGCCTTGGAGCCGGCCTGCGCAGCCGGCGGTACCCGAGGAAACCGACCGCGACCGCGACGGCCCCGGACGCCGCCGGAACCACGTACCCCGCCTCCGCCCCGGCCGCGTCGATCACCCAGCCGGAGACCGAGGAGCCGAGCGCGACGCCGACCGCGAGCCCGGTGCCCACCCAGGTCATGCCCTCGGTCAGTTGCGTGCGTGGTACGTGCTCTTCGATCAGGGACATGGTCGTGATCATCGTGGGTGCGATGGACAGTCCCGCCACGAAGAGCGCCACGGCCAGAAACGGCAAGTTTCCGACCAGTAGGAGGGGGATCATACTCACGGCCATGCCGCACACGCCCAGCAGCCACCGGCGTTCCGCCGCCCCGCCGAAGCGCAGAAGCCCGAAGACGATGCCGGCGGCACACGAACCGGCCGCGTAGAGGGCCAGGACGACGCTCGCGGCGGCCTTGTGGCCCTGCTCCTCGGCGAAGGCGACGGTGACCACGTCGACGGCCCCGAAGATCGCCCCGGTCGCCACGAAGGTGGCCACCAGGACCTGCAGTCCGGGCGAACGCAGCGCGGAGCGGCCCTTGTCGTGCCGCGCGCGCGGGTGCGGCGCCGGTTCGGTGGCGCGCTGGGCGGTCAGCCAGAAGACACCGGCCGCGAGGAAGCACGCGGCGAGCAGCGGCCCGGCCTCCGGGAACCACGCCGTGGACAGCCCGATGGAGATGATCGGCCCGAAGATGAAGCAGACCTCGTCGACGACGGACTCGAAGGAGTACGCGGTGTGCAGCTGCGGGGTGTCCCGGTACAGGGCCGCCCACCGCGCGCGTGTCATCGCCCCGAGGCTCGGCACGCAGCCGATGCCGGCCGAGCAGACGTACAGCACCCAGTCCGGCCAGCCGTAGTGCGCGGCGAACAGCAGTCCCGCCGACGCGGTCAGCGCGACGAGGGTCGCCGGGCGCAGCACCCGCCGCTGTCCGTACTGGTCCACCAGGCGCGAGATCTGCGGGCCGAGCACGGCGGCGGACAGCGCGATGGTCGCCGAGAGCGCGCCGGCCAGGCCGTACCGCCCGGTGAGCTGGGAGATCATCGTGACCACGCCGATGCCCATCATGGACAGGGGCATCCGGCCGAGGAGACCCGCGGCGGTGAAGCCCTTGGTGCCGGGGGCGGCGAACAGGGCGGTGTAGGGGCTGGGCACGGGGGCTCCGGTCGGTCCGGGAAGGGGAGGAACTGATTCCTCGTAAGGTGTGAAGGCGGCTGATACAGCTTACGGGTCAGGTGACCCTAAGTCATCCTCGGACATGGGCCGGGATCCCGGCCGTCGGTGTCGGGTGGCAGGATCGATGACATGCCACACGCGCACGACGCCACCCCCTACGACGCCCTGCTCCTGCTCTCGTTCGGCGGCCCGGAGGGCCCGGACGACGTGGTCCCGTTCCTGGAGAACGTGACGCGGGGGCGCGGCATCCCCAAGGAACGCCTCAAGGAAGTCGGGCAGCACTACTTCCTGTTCGGCGGGGTCAGCCCCATCAACGACCAGAACCGCGCCCTGCTCGACGCCCTGCGCAAGGACTTCGCCGAGCACGGCCTGGACCTGCCGGTCTACTGGGGCAACCGCAACTGGGCGCCCTACCTGACCGACACCCTGCGTGAGATGGTCGCCGACGGCCGCCGCCGCATCCTGGTCCTCACCACCAGCGCGTACGCCTCGTACTCGGGCTGCCGCCAGTACCGCGAGAACCTCGCCGACTCGCTCGCCGCCCTGGAGGCCGAGGGCCTGGAGCCGCCGAGGGTCGACAGGATCCGGCACTACTTCAACCACCCGGGCTTCCTGGAGCCCATGATCGACGGCGTCCTGGAATCGCTCGCCGACCTCCCCGAGGACGTCCGCGACGGCGCGCACCTCGCCTTCTGCACCCACTCCATCCCGAACGCCTCGGCGGACACCTCGGGCCCGGTCGAGGACCACGGGGACGGCGGCGCGTACGTCGCGGAGCACCTGGACGTCTCGAAGCTCATCGTCGACGCCGTGCGCGAGCGGACCGGCGTGGAGCACCCCTGGCAGCTCGTCTACCAGTCGCGCTCCGGCGCCCCGCACATCCCGTGGCTGGAGCCCGACATCTGCGACCACCTGGAGGAGCGGCACGAGTCCGGGGCCCCGGCCGTCGTGATGGCGCCCATCGGGTTCGTCTCGGACCACATGGAGGTCCTGTACGACCTCGACACCGAGGCCATGGCCAAGGGGGAGGAGCTGGGTCTGCCGGTCCGCCGCTCGGCCACCGTGGGCGCCGATCCCCGGTTCGCCGCCGCGATCCGCGACCTCGTCCTGGAGCGCGCCGCCACCGAGCGGGGCCAGGACGTGACCCCCTGCGCCCTCGGCGCGCTCGGCGCGAGCCACAACCTGTGCCCGGTCGGCTGCTGCCCGGCCCGCGCCCCCCGGCCCGCCGCCGCGGGCGCCGACAGCCCGTACGCGTGAGGAGCACCGTGACCGACCAGTCAGAGCGCCCGGACGGCCTGAGGGCCGAACTGCTGGAGATCGCACTGGACGCGGCCCGCCGCGCGGGAGCCTTCCTGCGCGACGGCCGGCCCGCCGATCTCGGCGTGGCCGCCACCAAGTCCAGCGCGGTCGACGTCGTCACCGAGATGGACATCGCCTCCGAGAAGCTGATCACCGGCCTGCTGGCCGAGCGCAGGCCGCACGACGGCGTGCTCGGCGAGGAGGGCGCGAGCGTCGAGGGCACCAGCGGCGTCCAATGGGTGATCGACCCCCTCGACGGCACCGTCAACTACCTGTACGGACTGCCCAGTTGGGCCGTGTCCATCGCGGTCCGGGTGGACGGTGAGACGGTCGTCGGCGTGGTCGACGCCCCGGTGCGCGGTGAGGTCTACCGGGCGGTGCTCGGTGAGGGCGCGTACGTGAACGACCGTCCCGCGCGCGTGCGGCCCGCCCCGGAGCTGGGCCTGGCCCTCGTCGGCACCGGCTTCGGCTACCGCGCCGAGCGCCGAGCCAGGCAGGCCGACGTGCTGCGTGAGCTGATCCCCGAGGTGCGGGACATCCGGCGCGGCGGCTCGGCCGCGATCGACCTGTGCGACGTGGCCGTGGGCCGCCTGGACGCGTACTACGAGCGCGGTCTGAACGCCTGGGACTACGCGGCGGGCGACCTCATCGCCCGGGAGGCGGGCGCCCTGACCGGTGGCCGCCCCTCAGAGCCCCTCTCACCCGACCTGACCATCGCGGCCCCACCCGTCCTCTTCGAGGCCCTCCAGCGCCGCCTGGACGACCTGGGCGCCTGGCACGACTGACGGCCACCGCCGAAGGTGCCTCTGAGAGCAACAGCCGAAGAGGGTGCCCTACGGCGAGTGAGCCGAAGGGGCGCGCCTGTGTCGAGAGCCCGAGCGCGCGGAGGCCCGAAGGGTCGAGCACGGTCGGGCTCTCGACACAGGCACAGGCGCCCCGGAGGCGAACCGAGCCCCAAAAAACAGGACCCCCGGACTGGATCTGCCGGGGGTCCTGCTCTGGTGCCTGTGGGCCGGGATCAGACGTCGTGCGTGTGGGCCGGGAATCAGACGCTGTACGCGCCGACCTCCACACCGTGATCGGCGGCGAGGCGGCGCAGGTCGTCGAGTTCTCCCTGCTCCACCTCGACGAGGAAGTCGTCGCCCTCGTCGCGAGCCCTGGTCAGGTCGGACTCGGTCGCCCTTATGCGCTGCAGAAGTCCTGCGGTGAATGCGTCCATGCTGCGCCCCCTCGTCCTGGGTCGTGGGTCGTTGGCACGGGGGTGTGCCGTTCGGAAGGGGCGATCACGTCTCTTGTGGATGCCCAGCGCTGCCCTGGCCGGGCGGCGACGGTGCCGGACACCCACGCCCACTCTGCGGAGAAGCGGACCGCCGCGTACCGCATGGTGGTGCGGCACAAGCAGAGCGTGATCGCGGGGTGTAAAGCCGTCCTCCCCCCGGTCTCTCGGACGGAAACCTCAACCGGACGAAAAAGTCCCGCATTCCCGGCCGGGCGCCTTCGGCCTTCCTGTCACGGGGTCGTCTTACAGCCGACTTACGGCCGAAAAAGGCAGGATGGAGGTCACACACCCACGAACACCCTGCCCGTGCGCGCCTGTGACGCGCCGCGCGGGTGGACACAGGAAGGACAAGCGACGTGCGCGTACTCGTCGTCGAGGACGAGCAGCTGCTCGCCGATGCGGTGGCCACCGGACTGCGCCGGGAGGCCATGGCCGTCGACGTCGTGTACGACGGTGCGGCCGCTCTGGAACGCATCGGCGTCAACGACTACGACGTGGTCGTCCTCGACCGCGACCTCCCCCTCGTCCACGGCGACGACGTCTGCCGCAAGCTCGTCGAGCTCGGCCTGCCCACGCGCGTGCTGATGCTCACCGCGTCCGGCGACGTCAGCGACCGCGTCGAGGGCCTGGAGATCGGCGCCGACGACTATCTGCCCAAGCCGTTCGCCTTCAGCGAGCTCATCGCGCGCGTGCGGGCCCTCGGCCGGCGTACGAGCGTGCCGCTGCCGCCCGTCCTGGAGCGCGCCGGCATCAAGCTCGACCCCAACCGCCGCGAGGTCTTTCGCGACGGCAAGGAGGTCCAGCTCGCGCCCAAGGAGTTCGCGGTCCTGGAGGTGCTGATGCGCAGCGAGGGCGCCGTCGTCTCGGCGGAGCAGCTCCTGGAGAAGGCCTGGGACGAGAACACCGACCCGTTCACCAACGTCGTGCGCGTGACGGTCATGACGCTGCGCCGCAAGCTCGGCGAACCACCGGTCATCGTCACCGTGCCCGGCTCCGGCTACCGGATCTGATCCGCCGTGGCCGCCACCCCCGCGCCGCCCCAAGCGCCCCCGAAGCCCACCTGGGACCCCCGGCGGGGGCAGAACCCGCTCCCCTGGCTGCGCCCGACCATCCGGATAAGGCTCACGCTCCTGTACGGCGGCATGTTCCTGATCGCCGGGATCCTGCTGCTGTCGATCATCTATCTGCTGGCCGCCCAGGCCGTGAGCACCGGCAACACCCCGGTGTTCAAGATCGAGGGCGGCACGAACATCAGCGTGTCCAGCAACATATGTCCCGCGGTGGACGCGGACACCGCCCCGACCAACCTCCAGCTCGACGACTTCAACGCGGCGATCGCCTCGTGCATCGACGACCAGCGCCAGCGCGCCCTGGACACCCTGCTCAGCCGCTCCCTGCTGGCCCTGCTCGGGCTCGCCGTGATCGCGTTCGCCTTCGGGTACGCGATGGCGGGCCGGGTGCTGGCGCCGCTGGGCCGGATCACGCGGACCGCGCGCGCGGTGGCCGGCTCGGACCTGTCCCGCCGTATCGAGCTGGACGGTCCGGACGACGAGCTGAAGGAGCTGGCCGACACCTTCGACGAGATGCTGGAGCGGCTCCAGCGGGCCTTCACGGCGCAGCAGCGGTTCGTCGGGAACGCCTCGCACGAGCTGCGCACACCGCTCGCGATCAACCGCACGCTTCTCGAAGTGCACCTCTCCGATCCGGCCGCGCCGGCCGAGCTGCAGCAGCTGGGCAAGACGCTGCTGGCCACCAACGAGCGCAGCGAGCAGCTCGTCGAGGGTCTGCTGCTGCTCGCCCGCAGCGACAACCAGATCGTCGAGCGCAAGCCCGTGGACCTCGCCGAGGTCGCCTCCCAGGCCATCGACCAGGTGCGCTCGGAGGCGGACGCCAAGAAGGTGGAGATCCGCGGCGAGTGGGCCCCCGCGGTCGTCCAGGGCAACGGCGTCCTGCTGGAGCGCATCGCCCTGAACCTCGTCCAGAACGCCGTCCGGTACAACGTGCCGGGGCCGGGCGGCTGGGTGGAGGTCACCACGGAGTTGCAGCACGGGCAGGCGGTCCTGGTGGTCACGAACACCGGGCCCGTGGTCCCGGCGTACGAGATCGACAACCTTTTCGAGCCGTTCCGGCGGCTGCGTACGGAGCGCACGGGCAGCGACAAGGGCGTGGGCCTCGGCCTGTCGATCGTCCGGTCCGTGGCCCGTGCGCACGGCGGCCACATCGCCGCCCGGCCACGTGAGGGGGGCGGACTCGTGATGCGCGTGACCCTTCCCGTCTGAGAAAATGACCCCGGTTCCGGGACATGTTCGCTTTACGCGGAATTTCCGGGGCACTCGATCGAAACGGTCGTGCACGACCGATGTGTGATCGATCACATGGGCGAATTTCCAGCCATCTACCGAGCGTGATCATGTGGCCGTCGTAAAGCCGGGAAAATCCGGGTTTTCGGGGGTTGAGATCACGGGAAGTACATGCTGAGGCGCCTTTGATATGCAGCCTCAGGACCGTGTACGGTCCCGTTCGCCATCCAAGCCGATCACTCTTGAGGAGTCCGGTTGGGTGTCGATTGAGTAACAGACCTTGATGTGAGGCAAAATCTCCGCCTCAGGTCGGGCACAAGTCCGGCCTCTCACGCGTTACGTGCGCTGGAGACACCGCAGACACCCAGAGGGGGAGAGCGCGACATGGCAACGGATTACGACACCCCACGCAAGACCGACGACGACGTCGACTCGGACAGCCTGGAAGAGCTCAAGGCTCGCCGGAACGACAAGTCGACTTCCGCCGTGGATGTAGATGAGTTCGAGGCCGCCGAAGGCCTGGAACTGCCCGGGGCCGACCTCTCGAACGAGGAGCTGGCCGTCCGGGTGCTGCCCAAGCAGCAGGACGAGTTCACCTGCATGAGCTGCTTCCTGGTGCACCACCGCAGCCAGCTGGCCAAGGAGAAGAACGGTCAGCCGATCTGCCGCGACTGCGACTGAGGCAGGGTCGGCCGTGACTGGCTCGACCCCTCCTTGGAAGCGCCGCTCCCGCAAGGGGGCGGACCCGGGGCCGCAGGACGGCTCCGACGGCGTGCGTGACGACGAGCGGGGCTCCTCCGGTCAGGGAGCGGCCTCGCTCGAACGTGCGTCCGGCACGGCGTCGGGGGGCGCCACGGATGAGCAGGGACGCCTGCCCGTACCGGTGGACACTCCGGCGCCGGTCGCCAGACGACGCGCGGCCGTCGTCCGGGACGGACTGAAACAGGGCCTCAAGGTGGGGGCCCGCAAGAGCGGTGACGGGGCCAGAGCGGGCCTCGCGTACATCACCGACCGCGTCATCGAGATCGCCCCGCGGATCCCCGTACGCGACCTCGCGACCCTGCGCGCCCATTTCCCGGGGCTGGGGCCCGAGCAGATCGCCGACAAGCTCGTCGCGGGGGCCGCCAACGCGACCTCCACGGTGGGCGCGGGCGTCGGGGCCGCCGCGATGCTGCCGGCGCCGCCCGCCATGCCCGCGGAACTGGCCGCCGAGATCACCGGGGTCGCCGCGATCGAACTGAAGCTCATCGCCGAGCTGCACGAGGTCTACGGGGTGCGGCCGCCCGGGAATCTGCTGCAGCGCAGCACCGCCTATCTGGACTCCTGGTCCGGTGAGCGGGGCATCGATGTGACCAGGCCGTCGACGATCAACCTGGCGCTCGGCGGGCAGATGAAGCGGCAGCTGCGGCAACAGATCATGAAGCGGATGGTGCGGAATCTGCCGAACCTGATGCCGTTTCTGGTCGGGGCCGCGGTCGGGGCGGTCATGAACCGCCGGGAGACCAGACATCTCGCGGAGCGGATCCGTAAGGACCTCCGGCGGACACAGGTGCCGTGGGAGGCATTGCCGGAACTGCCGCCGCTGGAGAAACCCGTCGATCCCCTTGCGGTGGGGGAGCTGCCGAAGGAACTCGGCGGAGGCTGAGCGGAAGTCGTCGGGCGCCCCCGGTTCGCCCGGTTCGTCGAGCGGGCGCGCCCGAGTTCCGCACCACCGGAATCACGCCGCCGTGGCCGGTCTCCGCCGCCGCGAAAAGAAATTGCCGAAAACCGCCGCCGGTACGAGGTCGCCGGTAAGAGTTGGGCGAGAAATCTACGCCGCCGTCCTCGCCGCCTCCAGGGCCGCCACCAGACGCTCCGGTTCCCTCGTCGACAGGTACACGTACGGGGTCGGATCGGCCGGGTCGGTCACCGGGACGCGCAGGGCGGTGGGGATGTAGGCGCGCAGGAGCATGAAGGCGTGGGGATTGGCCTTGTAGGTGCGCCAGGCCTGGGCTTCCTCGCGGTCGAGGATCTCCGGCTCTCCCAGGGCGCTCACCGGGATCTTCGCCTCGCCCGCGATCAGCGAGTCACCGACGACGCGGATGCGGACCGAGCCGTAGGAACTGGCGACGACCGCCGCGACCGCGGTGCCGCCCGCGAGCCCGCCCAGCAGCGGAAGCGTGCCGAACGGCAGCAGGATGAGGGCCATCGAGACGCCGACCAGGAAGCAGACGAGCCACCAGGTGCGGGGCGCGGTGAGGCGTTCTTCGTACGGCGAGGCGGAGAGCTGCATGGCGTCAAGCTTGGCACGCGGGCCCTCCGGCCCCGGAATAGGGGCGCCCGAGGGGAAACCCTGCCCGTAGGGGCGATGGCCGGACGCTGACGGACGGGTAAGGTCTGCGCCTGTGAGAGGTACTTCCGCGGCCCTGCGACCGCCGGCGGACGCCACGGCGCCCGTACGGCATCCCGAGGCACCCGCCCCCGGTGAGTCGCTGGGCGCGCACTACGGGCAGTGTTTCGGCTGTGGCGGCGAACAGCCCCACGGGCTGCATCTGGAGGCGACGGCCGGTGAGGGCGTCACTCTCACCGCCGAGTTCACCGTACGGCCCGCGCACCAGGGGGCCCCGGGCCTCGCGCACGGCGGAGTCCTGGCCAGCGCCCTCGACGAGACCCTCGGCTCCCTCACCTGGCTGCTGCGCACCATCGCGGTGACCGGGCGGCTGGAGACGGACTTCCTGCGGCCCGTCCCCGTCGACACCGTGCTGCATCTGAGGGCCGAGGTGACGGCGGTGGCCGGGCGGAAGATCTTCGCGACCGCCGAAGGACGCATCGGCGGCCCCGACGGCCCGCTCGCCGTCCGCGCGGACGCGCTCTTCGTCGAGGTCAAGGTCGACCACTTCATCGACCACGGCCGCGACCAGGAGATCCAGGCGGCCATGAACGACCCGGACCAGGTCCGGCGGGCCCGTGCCTTCGAGGTGAACCCATGAGCGGCGACCGTACCCCTGTCGATGTCCTGATCCGGCGCGTCGACCCGGACGTTCCGCTGCCGGAGTACGCGCGGCCCGGCGACGCGGGCGCCGATCTGCGCACCACGGAGAGTCACGAGCTGAAGCCGGGCGAACGGGCCGTGCTACCCACGGGAGTGTCCATCGCGCTCCCGGAGGGGTACGCGGCCTTCGTGCACCCACGATCCGGCCTCGCCGCCCGCTGCGGCGTCGCCCTGGTGAATGCCCCGGGGACGGTTGATGCCGGGTACCGTGGGGAGATCAAGGTGATCGTGGTGAATCTCGACCCGCATGAAGCCGTGCGGTTCGAGCGCTTCGACCGGATTGCCCAACTGGTCGTCCAGCAGGTCGAGAAGGTGCGCTTCCAGGAGGTGGCGGAGCTTCCCGACTCGGCGCGGGCCGAGGGGGGCTTCGGGTCCACCGGCGGTCATGCCGCCGTGGGCGGCACAACAAGCGGCACAACGGGTGGGAATCGATACGCATCGGTCGTATCCGACCGGGAAGGACAGTGACGTGTTCGGACGTCGCAAGAAGAAGGGTTCCGCCGAGGACGCGGCGGACGCGGCGAGCGAGGCCGAGCAGGTCGACGGCGTTGCCGGGGAAGCCGACGCTGAGGCGGACGAGGTCCAGCGGGAGCGCGTACGGCTGGAGCCCGAGCCCCGGCCCGACGGGCCGTGGGACAGCTCCGAGGTGCGCGATCCCGGCGAGGGCCGGGTGGACCTCGGCGGCATCTTCGTGCCCGGAGTCGACGGCATGGAGCTGCGGGTCGAGGTCGCGGGCGACGCGATCGTCGCGGCGACCGTCGTGCTCCGCGACAGCGCGGTCCAGCTGCAGGCCTTCGCCGCCCCCAAGCGTGAGGGCATCTGGGGCGAGGTCCGCGAGGAGATCGCCAGCGGCATCACCCAGCAGGGCGGTGTGATCGACGAGGTCGAGGGCCCGCTGGGCTGGGAGCTGCGCGCACAGGTGCCGGTGCAGCTGCCGGACGGCACGGGCGGCTTCCAGGTGGTCCGGTTCGTCGGTGTGGACGGGCCCCGCTGGTTCCTGCGCGGAGTGATCTCCGGGCGGGGCGCGGTGGAGCCGGGGACCGCCGGGCTGCTGGAGCAGATCTTCCGGGACACGGTCGTCGTCCGCGGCGAGGGCCCCATGGCTCCGCGCGACCCGATCGTCCTGAAGCTGCCGAACGACGCGCAGATGGTCCCCGAGGGTGTCCAGCAGGAGGAGCAGGCCGGGTCCCGCTTCTCCGGCGGCATGGGGCAGCTGCAGCGCGGGCCGGAGATCACCGAGGTCCGCTAGCCGCGATCCGGCCGAGGCCGTCCGGGAACTGCGGGTCCGTCGTGGCCGGTCGCGCAGTTCCCCGCACCCTTATGGGGCGTCGGCGTCAGGGTTGTGTCAAAGAGGCGGCCCCAGGTCGCCTCTGTCCCTTTTGTCGTGATGATGGGCCGTAAGGTCGACGCTGCGTAGGCGGCGGTCACGGGAAGACAATGGGGCCATGGGACGCGGGAAGCTTCGGATCTACCTCGGTGCGGCACCGGGCGTCGGCAAGACGTACGCGATGCTGTCCGAAGCGCACCGCCGGGTCGAACGCGGCACCGACTGCGTGGTGGCCCTCGTGGAGCACCACGGCCGCCCGCGCACCGAGGTCATGCTGCACGGGCTGGAACAGATCCCGCGCCGGGAGCTGGAGTACCGGGACGCGGTCTTCACCGAGATGGACGTGGACGCCGTCCTCGCCCGGCGGCCCCGGGTCGCCCTCGTGGACGAGCTGGCCCACACCAATGTGCCCGGCTCCCGCAACGACAAGCGCTGGCAGGACGTCCAGGAACTGCTCGCGGCCGGTGTCGACGTCATATCGACCGTCAACATCCAGCACCTGGAGTCGCTCGGCGATGTCGTCGAGTCGATAACCGGTGTACGGCAGCGCGAGACCGTGCCCGACGAGGTGGTGCGGCGGGCGGACCAGATAGAGCTGGTCGACATGTCGCCCCAGGCGCTGCGGCGGCGGATGGCGCACGGCAACATCTACCAGCCCGACAAGGTCGACGCGGCCCTGTCGAACTACTTCCGGCCCGGCAACCTGACCGCCCTGCGGGAACTGGCGCTGCTGTGGGTGGCCGACCGGGTCGACGAGTACCTGAACGCGTATCGCAGCGAGCACCAGGTTTCGAGGATCTGGGGTTCGCGCGAGCGGATCGTGGTCGGGCTGACCGGCGGCCCCGAGGGGCGGACCCTGATCCGGCGGGCCGCCCGGCTCGCGGAGAAGGGCGCCGGCGGCGAGGTCATGGCCGTCTACATCGCCCGCAGCGACGGGCTGACCTCCGCCTCGCCCAAGGAACTCGCCGTCCAGCGCACCCTCGTCGAGGACCTCGGCGGCACCTTCCACCATGTCGTCGGCGACGACATCCCGGCCGCGCTGCTGGCCTTCGCGCGCGGGGTCAACGCCACCCAGATCGTGCTGGGCGTCTCACGGCGCAAGAGCTGGCAGTACGTGTTCGGGCCGGGCGTCGGCGCGACCGTCGCCCGGGGCTCCGGACCCGACCTGGACGTCCACCTCATCACCCACGACCAGGCCGGCAAGGGACGCGGACTGCCCGTCGCCCGGGGCGCGCGGCTCGGCCGGGCCCGGATGATCTGGGGCTGGCTGGTCGGCACGGCGGGACCGCTGCTGCTCGCGCTGCTGCTCGCCAACTTCGAGACCGACCTGGGTCTCGCCAACGACATGCTGCTGTTCCTGTCGCTGACGGTCGCCGCGGCCCTGCTGGGCGGTCTGCTGCCCGCCCTGGCCGCCGCCGTGCTGGGCTCACTGCTGCTCAACTGGTTCTTCACACCGCCGGTGCACACCCTGACGGTCGACGACCCGACGAACATCGTCGCCATCGCCGTCTTCATAGGGGTCGCGGTGGCGGTGGCGTCCGTGGTGGACCTCGCCGCCCGGCGCACCCACCAGGCGGCCCGGCTGCGCGCCGAGTCGGAGATCCTGTCCTTCCTCGCGGGCAGTGTGCTGCGCGGGGAGACCAGCCTGGAGGCGCTGCTCGAACGGGTGCGCGAGACCTTCGGGATGGAGTCGGTGGCCCTGCTGGAGCGCGGCAGCGAGGTGGACCCGTGGACCTGTGCGGGCAGCGTCGGCTCCCGGCAGGTGGACCGTCCGGAGGACGCGGACGTGGACATGCCGGTCGGCGACCACATGGCGCTCGCCCTCTCGGGGCGCGTCCTGCCCGCCGAGGACCGCCGGGTGCTCGCCGCGTTCGCCGCCCAGGCCGCCGTCGTACTGGACCGCCGGCGCCTTCAGCAGGAGGCCGACCAGGCCAAGGAACTGGCCGAGGGCAACCGCATCCGCACCGCGCTGCTCGCCGCCGTCAGCCACGATCTGCGCACCCCGCTGGCCGGGATCAAGGCCGCCGTGTCGTCGCTGCGCTCCGACGACGTGGCCTGGTCGGAGGAGGACGAGGCCGAACTGCTCGAAGGGATCGAGGAGGGCGCCGACCGGCTCGACCACCTCGTGGGCAACCTCCTCGACATGTCCCGGCTGCAGACCGGCACGGTCACCACGCTGATCCGCGAGATCGACCTCGACGAGGTGGTGCCGATGGCGCTCGGCGGCGTCCCCGAGGGCAGCGTCGGACTGGAGATCCCCGAGAGCCTGCCCATGGTCGCGGTCGACCCCGGGCTGCTGGAGCGAGCGGTCGCCAACGTCGTCGAGAACGCCGTCAAGTACAGCCCGCCCGGCGCACCCGTCCAGGTCTCCGCCAGCGCTCTCGGCGGCCGGGTCGAGGTCCGGGTCACCGACCGGGGCCCCGGCGTCCCCGACGAGGCCAAGGACCGCATCTTCGCCCCCTTCCAGCGCCACGGCGACGCCCCGCGCGGGACCGGCGTCGGCCTGGGGCTCGCGGTCGCCCGGGGCTTCGCCGAGGCCATGGGCGGCACGCTCGACGCCGAGGACACCCCCGGCGGCGGACTCACCATGGTGCTCACGGTGCGGGCCGCGCAGAACGGATCCGGGACGGGTGGGGGCCCGTATTCGGGCACCGGTCGGGCGGCGGACACGTCTACGTCGGTGGACGCGGCCCCGTCGACGGACACGGTCCCCTCGACGGACGACACGGTCCCGTCGGGGGACACGGTTCCGGCGGCGGACAGGCCCGCGTCGGGGAGCGGGGCGGCACCGGCCGGCACGGCCCCATCGGCAGAGAGGCGAACCACATGACCCGGGTGCTCGTGGTCGACGACGAGCCGCAGATCGTCCGCGCGCTCGTGATCAACCTGAAGGCCCGCAAATACGAGGTCGACGCGGCCCACGACGGCGCGAGTGCCCTCGAACTCGCCGCCGCCCGTCACCCCGACGTCGTCGTCCTCGACCTGGGGCTGCCCGACATGGACGGCGTCGAGGTGATCAGGGGACTGCGCGGCTGGACCCGGGTCCCCATCCTCGTCCTGTCGGCCCGGCACTCCTCCGACGAGAAGGTCGAGGCCCTCGACGCGGGCGCCGACGACTACGTCACCAAGCCCTTCGGCATGGACGAGCTGCTCGCCCGGCTGCGCGCCGCCGTCCGCCGGGCCGAACCCGTCGCGGGCGAGGAGGGCGACGTGATCGTGGAGACCGACGACTTCACCGTGGACCTGGCCGCGAAGAAGGTGAACCGGGACGGCAGGGACGTCCGGCTCACCCCCACCGAGTGGCACCTCCTGGAGGTGCTGGTCCGCAACACCGGGCGCCTGGTCAGCCAGAAACAGCTGCTCCAGGAGGTCTGGGGGCCGTCCTACGGGACGGAGACCAACTACCTGCGGGTCTACATGGCCCAGCTGCGGCGCAAGCTGGAGGGCGACCCCTCGCGGCCCCGGCACTTCATCACCGAGGCGGGGATGGGGTACCGCTTCGAGAAGTAACCGTGGGTGCCGCTCTGTCGGCGGGCCCCGGTACGCTTTTTGTCATGAGTGCTGTTCCTCGTTCAGAGAAGCCGGCGGGCCGTTTCCGGCGCATGCTCGACCGGCTCTCCTCGTCCCAGACGGACCTGGAGTCGGAGGAGCTGCGCGAGGACGCGGACACCGCGGGCTGTACGCGCATATGTGACTGCCACGACCGACAGATAGTGACGGTTACTGGTACCTTGCGCACGGTCACGCTGCGCCCCCGGGCCGGTGTCCCGGCCCTGGAAGCCGAACTGTTCGACGGCTCGGCCGCGCTGGACGTGGTGTGGCTGGGCAGGCGCTCCATCGTCGGGATAGAGCCGGGGCGCAAGCTGATCGCATCCGGCCGGGTCTCGATGAGCCGGGGCCGTAGGGTGCTGTTCAATCCGAAGTACGAACTCAGACCGCTCGGACGGGAGTAGCCGGTGACGTCGCTCGACAAGCCGACGGAAGACGCCCAGCGCGGCGTCCAGGACGCCGAGGGCGGGCAGGACGGCGCGCAGGACTCCAGGGCGGTGACGGAGGCCGCGCTGTTCGAGGCCTTCGGTGGCGTGCGCGGCATGGTCGAGACCGTGCTGCCGGGCCTGCTCTTCGTCTCCATCTTCACGATCAACAAGGACCTGCACAAGGCGGCCCTCGCGGCCCTCGGTGTCTCCGTCCTGCTGGTCGTGGTGCGTCTCGTCATGAAGGACACCGTCAAGCACGCCTTCAGCGGTGTCTTCGGGGTCGCCTTCGGTGTGGTCTTCGCGATGATGACCGGCAACGCCAAGGACTTCTATCTGCCGGGCATGCTCTACACGCTGGGCCTCGGACTCGCGTACATCATCACGACGCTGGCCGGGGTGCCGCTCATCGGCCTGATGCTCGGCCCGGTCTTCAAGGAGAACCTGTCCTGGCGGACCCGGAACCCCGGCCGCAAGAAGGCCTACGCGAAGGCCAGTTACGCCTGGGGCGCGATCCTGCTCGCCAAGTGCGCGATCCTCTTCCCGCTCTACTGGTGGGCCGACACCACCCAGCTGGGCTGGGTGCTCATCGCCCTGAAGATCCCGCCCTTCCTGCTCGCCGTGTGGCTGACCTGGATCTTCCTCGCGAAGGCGCCGGCGCCGATCGATGTGTTCGCCGAGATGGAGGCGGAAGAGCGCGCGGCGGAGGAGCGGAAGGCCGCGGCGCGGGCGGGTGACTAGGCACCCGGTGTGTGGGTGCGGGCCGCGCTGGGGGCTGCGCCCCCAGACCCCCGCTTTCGGCCTGAACGGCCTCGTCCTCACACGCCGGACGGGCTGAGGGTGCCTGGACCGGGCTGAGAAGTGACGAAGGCCTGAGGTGACGAGCTCGGGGCGCCGGAGATTCTCCGGCGCCCCGAGCTCGTATCGGAACCCGCTAGCTCGTCGCGTCCTCGCGGCGCACAGACAGCAGGTCCTCCAGCTGTTCCTCGCGGGCCTGGGCGGCCACGAAGAGGAGTTCGTCGCCGGCCTCCAGGGAGTCGTCCGGGGTCGGGGTGAGGACCCGGGTGCCTCGGATGATGGTGACCAGGGAGGTGTCCTCCGGCCACTCGACCTCGCCCACCTGGGTGCCGGCGAGGGCCGACTCCGGCGGCAGGGTCAGTTCGACCAGGTTCGCGTCGCCGTGGCTGAAGCGCAGCAGCCGGACCAGGTCGCCGACGCTGACGGCCTCCTCGACCAGCGCCGACATCAGACGCGGGGTCGACACGGCCACGTCCACGCCCCAGGACTCGTTGAACAGCCACTCGTTCTTGGGGTTGTTGACGCGGGCGACGACGCGCGGGACGCCGTACTCCGTCTTCGCCAGCAGCGAGACGACCAGGTTGACCTTGTCGTCGCCGGTCGCGGCGATGACGACGTTGCAGCGCTGGAGCGCCGCCTCGTCCAGGGACGTGATCTCGCAGGCGTCGGCCAGCAGCCACTCCGCCTGGGGGACGCGTTCGACCGAGATGGCCGTCGGCGCCTTGTCGATGAGAAGGACCTCGTGGCCGTTCTCCAGCAGTTCGCCCGCGATCGAGCGGCCGACCGCTCCCGCTCCGGCGATGGCGACCCTCATCAGTGACCGCCCTCTTCGTCGGGGCCCTCGGCGAAGGACGCCTCGACCTTCTCCACGTCGTCCGTCCGCATCATCACGTGCACGAGGTCGCCCTCCTGCAGCACCGTCTGGGAGGAGGGCAGGATCGCCTCGCCCAGGCGGGTGAGGAACGCGACGCGGACGCCGGTCTCCTCCTGCATCTTGCTGATCTTGTGGCCCACCCAGGCCGACGAGGCGTGCACCTCGGCGAGCTGGACGCCGCCGGTCGGGTCGCGCCAGAGCGGCTCCGCCCCGGACGGAAGCAGCCGGCGGAGCATCTGGTCGGCGGTCCAGCGGACCGTGGCGACCGTCGGGATGCCCAGGCGCTGGTAGACCTCCGCGCGGCGGGGGTCGTAGATCCGCGCCGCCACGTTCTCGATGCCGAACATCTCGCGGGCGACGCGGGCGGCGATGATGTTCGAGTTGTCGCCGCTGGAGACGGCGGCGAACGCGCCCGCCTCCTCGATGCCCGCCTCACGGAGGGTGTCCCGGTCGAAGCCGATCCCGGTGACGCGCCGGCCGCCGAAACCCGAGCCCAGACGACGGAAGGCCGTGGGGTCCTGGTCGATCACGGCGACCGTGTGCCCCTGTTGCTCCAGGGTCTGGGCGAGGGTGGAACCCACTCGCCCGCAGCCCATGATGACGATGTGCACGACCGTCCTTCCGGTGTCAATAGCTACTGTTCAGCCGAAACGTCGAAAACAGGGTCTCAGACCGTCGCCCAAGCTACACACGTGCGGTCCACCGGGGGCACCCCCGTGCAGTCCCGGGTCACATCGTGGGACGGCGTCGGCTGATCCGGCGGACGCTGATCCTCGTCAGGACACCGAGTCCGACGAGGGAGGCGAGAGCGCCGATCAGCTCCGCGGTAGCGGCCTGCATGGGGCCTCCAGTGAGTGAGGTGGACGAGAACGTCACGGAAGTGGACGCGAACGCCACGGAATTCGTCATATAGACGTGAGGACGCCGCCCATCACACCGGAGGATGCGTGACGTGACGCACCTCGCAGTCACCGCCGGAGGGATTTCACCCAGGGGCCCGCCGGGATTTCACCCGGATGTGCCCAGAACCAGTCGTGGCGCTTACGATCCTCTGCGTGTCCAAACTGACCGACGTGCCCAAACGGATTCTGATCGGGCGCGCCCTGCGCAGCGACCGGCTCGGCGAAACGCTCCTGCCGAAGCGCATCGCTCTCCCCGTCTTCGCCTCCGACCCGCTCTCGTCCGTGGCGTACGCACCCGGCGAGGTGCTGCTGGTCCTCTCCATCGCGGGCGTGTCGGCCTACCACTTCAGCCCCTGGATCGCCGTCGCGGTCGTCGTGCTGATGTTCACCGTGGTCGCGTCCTACCGGCAGAACGTGCACGCGTACCCGAGTGGCGGCGGCGACTACGAGGTGGCGAACACCAACCTCGGCCCCAAGGCCGGTCTCACCGTCGCCAGCGCGCTCCTCGTCGACTACGTCCTCACCGTCGCCGTGTCGATCTCCTCCGGTGTGGAGAACCTCGGTTCGGCCATCCCCTTCTTCGTCGAGCACAAGGTGCTGTGCGCGATCGGCATCATCGTGCTGCTCACGCTGATGAACCTGCGCGGTGTGAAGGAGTCGGGGAAGCTCTTCGCGATCCCGACGTACGTCTTCGTCGTCGGCGTCTTCGTGATGATCGCCTGGGGCGCCTACCGCGGCCTCGTCCTCGACGACACGATGCGGGCGCCCACCGCGGACCTGGAGATCAAGCCCGAGCACCAGGGCCTCGCCGGCTTCGCGCTGGTCTTCCTGCTGCTGCGCGCCTTCTCCTCCGGCTGTGCCGCGCTCACCGGCGTCGAGGCGATCTCCAACGGCGTGCCCGCCTTCCGCAAGCCCAAGTCGAAGAACGCGGCCAGCACCCTCGCCGCGATGGGCCTGCTCGCGGTCACCATGTTCTGCGGCATCATCGGCCTCGCCATGGCCACCGACGTACGGATGGCCGAGAACCCGGCGGTCGACCTGGTGCGCGACGGCACCCCGGTCGGTGACTCCTACGTCCAGAACCCGGTGATCTCCCAGGTCGCCGCCGCCGTCTTCGGCGACGGCACGTTCTTCTTCGTCGTGCTGGCCGCCGCCACCGCGCTGGTCCTCTTCCTGGCGGCCAACACCGCGTACAACGGCTTCCCGCTGCTCGGCTCGATCCTCGCCCAGGACCGCTACCTCCCGCGCCAGTTGCACACCCGCGGCGACCGCCTCGCCTTCTCCAACGGCATCGTGCTCCTCGCGGGCGCCGCCGTGCTGCTGGTGTGGATCTACGGCGCCGACTCGACCCGTCTGATCCAGCTGTACATCGTGGGTGTGTTCGTCTCCTTCACCCTCAGCCAGACGGGCATGGTCCGGCACTGGAACCGCCATCTGCGCACCGAGAGGGACCCGGCCAAGCGCCGCCACATGGTCCGCTCCCGCGCGATCAACACCTTCGGTGCCTTCTTCACCGGGCTGGTCCTGATCGTCGTCCTCGTCACCAAGTTCACGCACGGCGCCTGGGTCGCCCTGCTCGGCATGGTGATCTTCTACGCGACGATGACGGCCATCCGTAAGCACTACGACCGGGTCGCCGCGGAGATCGCCGCGCCGGACGGCCCGAGCGACGACGTCGTCCGCCCGTCGAGGGTCCACTCCGTCGTCCTGATCTCCAGGATCCACCGCCCCACCCTGCGCGCCCTCGCCTACGCCAAGCTGATGCGCTCCCACACGCTGGAGGCGCTCAGCGTCAACGTCGACCCGGCCGAGACCAAGGCGCTCCAGGAGGAGTGGACCCGGCGTGGCATCGACGTACCGCTGAAGGTCCTCGACTCGCCGTACCGCGAGGTCACCCGGCCGGTCATCGAGTACGTCAAGGGGCTGCGCAAGGAGTCGCCGCGCGACGCGGTGTCGGTGATCATCCCAGAGTACGTGGTCGGCCACTGGTACGAGCATCTGCTGCACAACCAGAGCGCACTCCGGCTCAAGGGCCGACTGCTCTTCACGCCGGGCGTCATGGTGACCTCCGTGCCCTACCAGCTGGAGTCCTCCGAGGTCGCCAAGCGCCGGGCGCGCAAGCGGCAGGACTGGAGCGCGCCGGGGTCGGTGCGGCGGGGGCCGGCGAACGAGCGGCCGAAGGAGTCGTCGAAGGGCTCGTCGAGGGAGTCCTCGGGCAGCAAGGGCTGAGGGCGGGGAGGGCTGAGCGCGGGAGTGCTGAGCCCGGGCGGGCTGAGCGCGGGGAGGCGCTGGTCGCCGCTCGCCCTCGCTCGTGGTCAGCGGCCGGACGGCACCCACGTAGACTGGTGGGCTGTTGTCCGGCTGTTGTCGCTTTCCTCTCTTCTGGAGTCACCCCACCATGCAGGCAGAACCCAAGAAATCGCTGGTGGGGGAGGAGTACGAGGTCGAGGTCGGCCCCGTCGCCCACGGCGGCCACTGCATCGCGCGTACGTCCGAGGGCCAGGTCCTCTTCGTACGGCACACGCTGCCCGGCGAGCGGGTCGTGGCGCGGGTGACCGACGGTGAGGAGGGGGCGCGCTTCCTGCGGGCGGACGCGGTCTCGGTCCTGTCGGCCTCCAAGGACCGCGTCGAGGCCCCCTGTCCCTACGCCGGCCCGGGCCGTTGCGGCGGCTGCGACTGGCAGCACGCCAAGCCGGGCGCCCAGCGCCGGTTCAAGGGTGAGGTCGTCACCGAGCAGCTGCGGCGCCTCGCGGGCCTGACGCCCGAGGAGGCGGGCTGGGACGGCACGGTGATGCCGGCCGAGGGCGACAAGCTGCCGGCGGGCGAGGTCCCGGCGTGGCGTACGCGCGTGCAGTACGCGGTGGACGACTCCGGCCGGGCCGGACTGCGCAAGCACCGCTCGCACGAGGTCGAGCCGATCGACCACTGCATGATCGCGGCGCCGGGTGTGTCCGAGCTGGGGATCGAGAAGCGCGACTGGACGGGCATGGCGTCGATCGACGCGATCGCGGCGACGGGGTCGCAGGACCGCCAGGTGATCCTGGAGCCCCGGCCGGGGGCGCGTCTTCCGATCGTGGAGCTGGACAAGCCGGTGTCGGTGATGCGGGTCGAGGAGAAGGACGGGGGCGTGCACCGTGTCCACGGGCGCCCCTTCGTCCGCGAGCGCGCGGACGACCGTACGTACCGTGTCGGCAGCGGTGGTTTCTGGCAGGTCCACCCGAAGGCCGCCGACACCCTCGTCAAGGCGGTCATGCAGGGCCTGCTCCCGCGCAAGGGCGACATGGCCCTGGACCTCTACTGCGGAGTGGGACTGTTCGCCGGCGCCCTCGCCGACCGCGTCGGCGACAAGGGCGCCGTCCTCGGCATCGAGTCCGGCAAACGCGCCGTCGAGGACGCCCGCCACAACCTCGCCGACTTCGAACGCGTCCGTATCGAACAGGGCAAGGTCGAGGCGGTGCTTCCGCGCACGGGCATCGCGGAGGTCGACCTCATCGTCCTGGACCCGCCGCGAGCGGGGGCCGGCAAGAAGACGGTCCAGCATCTTTCGTCACTGGGTGCCCGCCGGATCGCGTACGTGGCTTGCGATCCGGCCGCGCTGGCGCGGGATCTGGGGTACTTCCGGGAGGGGGGGTATCGGGTGCGGATGCTTCGGGTGTTCGATCTGTTTCCGATGACTCATCATGTGGAGTGCGTGGCGATTCTGGAGCCGGTCGCCAAGGGTGCCTGAGCTGGGATTTCGCCTGTGCGCACCATGTGCGGGAAATGACATCGGCCACTGGCCGATCTGAGCCCTTACCGAACCCCGCGGAGCTGCCGAGACTGCTGCTCGGGCATGGGGAGGGGTTCGGTGGCGGTGCGGAATCGACGTCGTTCGGCGGCGCGGAAGCGGCGCGAACAGCGACTCAAGGCGGGCTTGATCGGTGGTGGCGGTTGTCTCGTCCTGCTCGTCTTCTTCTGGCAGATCATCTGGCCGTACGTCGTCGCCGGGTCGGCCCTCGTCGGGGGTGGGGCCGGCGGGTGGTGGCTGTGGCGTGTGAATCGGCTGGTCAAGAAGCGTGATCAGCGGTGGCGGCGGGAAGAGGCGGTCTTGGCCGGCCGGCGGTCTCTCGCCAAGGTGGACGCCATGTCGGGAGGGGAGTTCGAGGACTTCGTCGTGGAGCTGTGCCGACGTGATGGATGCACCGAGGTTCGCCGGGTGGGAGGCTCTCACGACGATGGCGCGGATGTGTTGGGGCGTTTGCCCGACGGCCGGCGCATGGTGATCCAGTGCAAGCGCTACTCACCCAGGAGCAGGATCCCAAGCCGTGAGATCCGAGACCTTCTCGGGTCGAGGGTTCACTTCAAGGCCGATGTCGCGGTCTTCGTCACGACCACGTATTTCACCGGACCGTCCGAGCGAACCGCGGTGCAGAACGGCGTCATCGCTGTCCATCGCGACCACCTCGGTCTGTGGAACAACGGAGCTTCACTCCTGTCGCTCGGTGAGGTGAACGGGGCAGGGCAGGGTGATCGGAGACATCGCACTCGCCGGAAAGAGACATACGAGTAGGGCATGTCGCACATGGCTAAAGACCCGACGGGCCAGTGCCATGGCTTCGACCAGTTCTTCGGCGGTCTCGTCGGCGGTCGCCTCCCGTTGGGGGAGGAAGTGACCGCCCCGTAGGGCTCGAACCGGGGCCAAGCGCTTAGAAGGCGCTTGGCCACGGACGGCGAGCGAGGCTTTCCGACCCTGTGTCAATGAGTGCGGATGCGCGATGGGTTAGGGCAACAGGTGCATGGCCAGGACGGAGCCGTCCTGGTGCAGGGAAATGGGGCCGCCCCAATCCTCGTCCCAACTGCCCGTGGGCCAAGTGGACCGCCGGGTGTAGACCTCGCTGCGGTACTGCTCCAGCCTGCCGTGGCTCAGGTGCTCGAAAAGATCGGCTTGGATTCCGGAGAACGCTTCCACGCGGTCTCCGATGAGGCGGAAGACGTGGTCGGTGCCGACGAACGGGATGCCGAAGAATTCGTGTGTGGCGTCCTGGACACTGCCGGTGGCCGCGTGGGCGATGCCGGTGGTGAAGCGTCGGCTTCCCTGACGGGTGGTGAGGAAGGGGCCGGTGGCCTCGCCGTCACCGGCGAATGCCGTGAGGTCCGGGCCGGAGTGGTCAGGGCCATCTTCGAGTCCGTGGTCGATCTCTCCGACCACGGCAAGCTGCTCGACCGGTTCCTCGGGCTCCCCGCGCCGAAGACGTTCATGTACGGGGAGCAGAACAACGCGCTCTCCTACCTCCCCGCCCTGGCCGAAGGCGGCGTCGAGCTCGCCGAGATCGAGCACTGCGCCCACTTCCCGATGTACTCCAACCCGCCGCAGATGTGGGCCCGTATCGCCGACCTCGTCTCACCTGCGGACGCCGGCGCCTGACGGCCCGTACGCCGACGTCCAGTCGCCGCGGGCCGGCCCCGCACGAACCGCGACGACCCCGAAGACCGCACTTGGAGGCCGGGACGGCGAAGCTGTTCGGCTCCGAGACCGCCATGCGGATCGGTCTCAACGTCGTGCGCATTTAAGGCGGTTACGGCTGCTCCACCGAGTTCCACGTACGAGGTGGGGCGGCGGTCGGGGGCGTGAGGGTGGTGATCGGGGGTGCGGTGAGCCTGTAACGGGCCCCGGTTCGCCCTCGTGGGGTCGGTGTTCGGGCTGGCAGAGTGGATGCGTACGGCTGGGCGCTTCGGGGGAGGCATGGCAGACATGACGGCGACAATCTCCGTGAAGGTCGAGGGGCCGGTCGGGCTGGACGATCCGGAGGAGCTCCTCGAAGAACTCGGGCGTGCGACAGGGCTGGTGTGGCGGCTTGAGCCGGCCCGGCGGGACGGCACCCTCGACGGGGGGCTCACCGAGACGATGCTGCAGGCCGTGCTCGGCGGCGGCATCGGGGCCACGATCCAGGTCGCCGCGCAACTGGCGGTCGACAACTGGCGGGGGCGCAGGCTCGATCCGCCGTCCGTCACGATCGTCGTACGTCCGCCGCAGCCGCCGGAGCCGGTGGATCCGCAGCGCCCACCAGCTCCGCCGCAGCCGCCGCAGGCTGGGCAGGACCCGCAGGGCGGGCAGCCTCCACTGCCTCCGCAGGCCGGGCAGGGGCCACGGGCCGGGCAGCCTCAACAGGCTCCGCAGGACCCGGGGGCAGGGCAGCCCCCGAACCCCCCGGAGGATCCAGAACCCTCGCAAGGCCCGGAGCCTTCCCGGGGCCCAGAGTCGCCGCAAGGCCATCCGGTGCCTTCGCGCAGCCCGGAGCCCCCACAAGATCCGGAGTCCTCGCGATCCCCGGAGCCTCCGCGGGGCCCGGAGCCCCCGCGATCCCCTCAGCCCCCGCCGAACCCGGAACCTATGCAACCCCCAGAGCCCCCGCGACCCCCGGCGCCCCCGCAGACCCCAGACCCCCCGCAAGCCCCAGAACCCCCACAACGTCCCGCCGGGCTCGGGGGGAGTTGACGGTATGGCATCCCGGGCGTTGGTGGTGGGGGTCGGGGCGTATGACGACGACTCGGGGATACATGGGTATCCGACGATCGAGGCGAGTGCCCGGGCGTACGGGGAGGCGTTGGCCCGGGACCCGAGGTGGGGAGCGGCCGAGCGGTCGCCGGTGTTGGAGCCGGGGCGGGCGCGGACCGCGGACGGGGTGATGCGGGCCCTCCATGAGGCGGCCGCGGCCGGGGAGGGGCCGGAGGACACGCTGCTCGTGGTGTACGTCGGGCACGGCGCGTACTGGCAGGACGTACCCGGCGGGCAGGTCCACTTCGCGGTGGGCTCCTCCCGGATCAACGAGCCCTGGACCTGGCTGTCCGCCTGGTACGTGTACCGGGCGATCAGGAAGAGCAGGGCCGGCCTCAAAGTGCTGATCGCGGACTGCTGTTACTCCAGCATGCTGCCGCACCTCGGCTCCGAGTCCGCCCTGCCGGGCGTCCTCGGCACCCGTTACCAGGGCACCTGCGTCCTCACCGCGGTCGGCGGCAACGTCCACAACGCGTGGGCGGGCGCCTGCGCGAACCTTCCCGCCCCTCTCGACGGCTGTACGACGTTCAGCGGCCATCTGCTGAACGTGCTGGCGCAGGGCATGCCCGACCACCCCGACGACCTCACGCTCGGCGCGCTCCGGGCCGGCATCGACGAGAGCATGCAGGAGTGCGGCGTCCACCCCACGCCCCGGATGCTGCTGAACGACGCCTCGGAGGCCGCCCCGCTCTTCACCAACAGCGCGAAGGGCCGCCGGCCCCGGACCCGCACACCGGAGACGGTGGACGAGTGGGTCCGCGAACTGCTCCTCAACGGCGAGCGCAATCTGCCCGGTCTGATGAGCCGCCCGGACCTCGCGGGCCGCGTGGTCGTGCGGCTCAAGGCCGGGGACGAGCAGAGCCGCGACCTGGCCCGCCGCGTCGACCGGAGGGCAGGCGAACTGCTGACCAACCCGGTCGACTTCGTCCTGTACTGGGGTGAGATCGAACCCGCGATGCTGGGCGGCGGATGACCGACGTCCAGGGCACCGACGGCAACCCCGACACCGATACCAACGCCAACACCGATACCAACACCCACGCCCACACCCATACCAACCCCGGCTTCATCGACGGCACCGGTGGCGCAGCGGCCGTCCAGGGCGCCGAACGTGTCCGGAGCGCTCCGCCCGCCCAACGCACCCGCCACACCGACCACTTGTTCCAGATGGACCTGGCCGAGTCGCTCAACGAGGCGTATGCGTGGGTGACTCGGATCCAGGTGTGGCAGTTCGTGGGGATCCTGCGCCGGATGCGGGAGGAGCACCGTGAGGCGATGGCCATGCGTGCTCTGCACGCCTTCGCGCTGCGCCGCCCGGTCGGCGAACTGGTCCATCTCGCCCACCACTTCGATCCACGGGACGCGGTCATGCTGATGGCGACGGCGGCCCTGTCGCGGCCCGTCGGAGAGGCCGCCGAGCTGGCCGTGATGCAGCAGGAGGCGGAGTCCCGCAGCGAGCGCGCCCCGATCACCGCGAGTCTGGTGCACGATGTCGCGTGCCAGCGCACGGCGTTCGACGTGGCGGTGTTCGTGCGGGTGCTGGAGCAGCGGCGGTCGGCGCTCGCGAAGCGCACCGTGCAGGTGTTCGCGGGGCCCGGCTCCGGCCGCACCAACCTCGACAAGGCCCTGCTGCACACCGCGCTCCGCGACGAGGGCTGCCACCGTGAGGCCGACCGGCTGCTCGGGCTGACCCTGCGGGCGATCGCCGACAGCCCGCCGGGTGCCGCCGGGGCGGGCGAGGAGGGGGAGGAGATCGCCGATCTGGCGGGCGCGTTCCAGCATCTCAGCCCGGCCGGGCGGGTCCTGGAGCGCTGGGTCGAGGAGCGGCTGAACGCCTCGGACGCGACCGAGGTGGAGCGCACCCGACGCCTGGTGGCGAAGCTGATCGCCCGGCGCGGGACCGGCCATGACGCCCTCGCCGAGCACATCGGCCGCACCACACAGCCCCGGCATCTGGTGAAGCTCTGCGCGATGCTGGCGAAGGACGAGGCGTCCCCCGCCAAGTGCGCCCTGGTGCGGCGCTACGCGGCGGCGAACGCGAACGTGCAGGAGCTGGCCGTGCTCGTGGCCTCCTGGCACAAGGAGCCGGCCCTGACCCGCACCACCCGGAGCCTGCTGAACGACATCGTGGCGGGCACCTCCGCACCCTCCGCCGAGACACCCTCGGCCTCGACACCCTCCACCGCCGCCTCCACGCCCCCTCCCTCCGCCGCCGCCTCCTCCCCCCGCCCCCTGAACGAGCTGACCCAGCTGGGCGAGTGGCTGTCCCTGGACGGTGCCGCCCCCGAGTGCTCCCGGCTGCTGTGCCAGGTCGCCGCCGTACGGGTCGAGGGGCGCTCCGGCGCCGATCTGGTGACCCTGCTGGGCCGTGTCGAGCGCAGCCGTGACCGGACCAGGGCCGCGCACGAGGTGGGGCGTCGGATCGCCATGGCCGTCATGGGGAGGGATGAGGACCGCAACTGGTTCGTGGAGTGCGTCCGCGCGCTGCACGACGCCAAGTACGCGGTCGCCGTGCGCTCGGCCTGCCGTGAACTCTCCGATCCGTCGCAGGAGTTGACGGTCGACGCCGAGCTGGTCGCCGATGTGGCGGGACGACTGCACCACGCCGGGCTGCACAAGGTGTCCTGGACGCTGCTCGAACGGTTCCTGGAGAACGAGCAGTTGGTGACCCCGGCCGATGTCGTCGAGGTCGTGGGCCAGGTGCTGGCGCTGCCGTTGCCGGACGCGGAGCTGCTGCTGCGGGCCACGGTGGGCCGGTGGTCGGACGTGGGCCACCGCGACGACGCGGTGGCGGCGCTGCGGGCGGCCGGGAGGTGCGAGGCGGCGGAGTGGGTGATCAAGTCCCTTCGGTGACCGGTGACTTCGGCCGTGGCTCGGGGCGGGGAGCGGGCAGAGTGGGCGGTGCGGACGCCATGTAGCGGCGTGCGGCCCGGACCATCAGGGGGAACACGACGGCCGCCGACACGGTGACGATCAGCAGCGTCGCCACGTCGAGGGGGTCGTACGCGTGGTCCTTGTCGCCCAGGTGCTCCCGCAGGAACGTGCACACCACGAGCACCGCCAGATGCGCGAGGAACAGCAGCATCGGCCGGACGGCCGGGTCACCGGGGGCGGCGAAGCGCGAGACGTGGTCGCGAGCGTCGTAGCGCCGCAACAGGCGTCCCACGAAGGGCAGGTCGAGTCTCGCCAGCCGGGGCAGCCCGAGCAGCAGTGCCGCGCCGATGCCCACGGCCGCCATGCCCCGCCACACATCGGCCCACCGCGCTTCGTGGATCACGAGGGCGATCGCGATGAACGCGGTGTAGGCCAGGGCCAGATGAACCCTCCGCCGCGCGCCCCGGACTCCCGGCGGTCTCAGCGCCACCAGGACGACACCCGGCAGGGCGTAGACCACCATCGTGGGCACGCTGTTGAGGGCGACCAGCTCCTCCCATCGGCCCCGGGCGAGCGCGAGCATCCCCAGACCGATGACGAAATTGACCAGCAGGATCATCCAGTACGCGTCGATCTCGGCGCCCCGGAACCGGAACGAGGCCCGGCGGGCGGTCTGCAGCCCCCGGTGGGTGAGGTGGGCGCGGCTCAGGGCGGCGACCTCACGGGTCAGCGCGTGGGTGAAGACGATGCCGGAGCCCATTGGCGAGAGCAACGCGTCCACATGGACCAGCCAGACCAGCCAGGTCATCGACAGGGCCATGGCGAACTGGGCGTACGGGGAGTCGAGCATGTTCGTCATGGGCCTGCCGCAGTGCTGGACGAACACCAGTTGCAGCGCCGTGTACAGCAGGAACGCGCCGATCAGCGTGCCGTACACGGCCCATCGCAGCCGCGCGGCCTCTCCCGTGCCGCGCCGTTTGACGTTGCCGGCGAAGTCCAGCGGGGCCTGGAAGCCGATGTACGCGTAGATGATGCTGCCGCCCAGCACCACGTACAGCGGTGAGATGGTTCCGGCCTGGCTCCTGGCGCTCTCCCGCAGTGTGCTGAAGTGCCAGACGTCGCCCGGCCGGCAGGTGTCGGCGGCGGCCGTCCCCAGGAAGACGATGATGAGCACCGGGATCAGGACCTTGACCGCGGTGACGAACAGGTTCAGCCGGATCAGACGACGCGGTGGCAGCAGATTGAGGCCCACGATCGCCGCCATGAACACGACGGCCCAGAGCCAGCCCGCGCCGGAGAGACGGTAGGTCCCGCCCTCCTGCTCCAGCAGTGATTCGAACTGGAACGCGAGCCCGTGGACCATGGCCACGGCCTCGCTCGCCGGGTTGACCGCGTACGCGATCCACAGCCCGGCGGCCACGACCGTGGCCACCAGCGGTCCGGCGGCCTGGAGGGGGAGGAAGATCAGCCCGCCCGTCTTGGGGAGGGCGATCCCCAACTCGACCATCACGGCGGCGATCAGCAGCATCAGGGCCCCGCCGATCACCCAGGCCCATACGGCGCCGTCGCCCGCCTCGGCGTAGACGGAACCGGCCGCCATCAGCCATCCGGAACCGACGACACCGCCGGCCGCGAGGCCCACGAGGTCCAGGGTGGATAGGCGGCGCCGCTCGTCCGCTTCCGCCAAGTCCTCCGTCGAGCCCGCCCGTGCCGCGCCTCTGCCCCTCGACCACCCCAACTTCTCCCCCTTCGACAAAGCCGCGGTGGATCCACGCTAGCCGTGTGGATGCCGGTGCGGCAGGGGAACGCGCCGTCGGTCCGGGGCGCCCGGCACCGGGGCGGAGCGGCTCCCTGGGGGTGCCGCGACGGCCGCGACGGAAGGGGCCTGGGACGGTCGGCGGTGCGCGGAGCCGATCCTGTCGACCGCGAAGGGGTGGGTGGCCGGGCGCGTACGCCCCTGCGGGAGACGGGTGGCCGAGCGCGTACGCCCCTGCGGGAGACGGGTGGCCGGGCCCGCTCGCGCGGATGCGTTGCGCGGCGTTGGCTCAACCCGCGTCGGGCGAGTCGCTCGGGGCCGAGACGTCGGTGGTCGGGGTCGAGGTCGGGGTCGGGGTCGGGGCGCGGGTCGGGGTCGTCTCCGGAGCGCTGGGCGCGGTCCCGGTCTTGGTGGGTGGGGCCGAGGGGACGGGGCTCGGGAGCTGTTCGGCGGGTGGTCCGGTGTCGGGGACGCGGGAGGTCGGCGGGGTGAGCGAGGGGCTGGTCGCGGGCGGCGGGGCCATGGGGCCCGAGGGGGAGTCGGGGGCCTCGTTCCCGGCGAAGCGCACGGGGAGGGCGATGAGGGCGACGACCGCGCAGGTCGCGGCGGCGCCGGCCGCGGCCCGGACGAGGCGGCGGCGGGCCGCGGTGCGACGGATCGTCTCGTAGCGGCCGGGGGGTGGGCCGAGGCGGTCGGCGGGGGGCCGCAGGAGGACGGTGAGCGGGTCGTCGGGCTCGAAGTCCGGGCCCTCGTCAGGGCGTGTGATCAAGGCTTCTCCTCAGATGGGCGCGGAGCAGTTCGCGGGCCGCGTGGAGGTCGGCCTTGACGGTTCCTTCCTTGCGTCCGGTCAGCACGGACACCTCCCGGATCGGCATGTCAGCGTAGTAGTGCAGCAGGATCGGCACGCGCAGCCGTTCCGGCAGCGACTGCACGAGCAGCCGGACCGAGGGGTCGGACTGCTCGGCATGGTCGGGCAGCGGGCGCACCGAGGCCTCGGCGGTGACCCGGCGCATCGCCTTGCGTTCGCGTTCGAGCTTGCGCCAGTGGTCCCGCACGAGGTTGGCCGCGGTGACGTAGAGGAAGCCGTGCGGCTCCGCCACGGACGTCCAGCGGGCCCAGAGCCGGGCGAACGCCTCCGACGCGATCTCGTGGGCCGTCTCGTCGTCGTCGACCAGCCGACGGCACCAGCCGGCGAGGCGCGGGTAGAGGGCGGCGAACAGCTCGGACGCGGCCTTCTCGCGGGACCGTTTCAACGCTCTCCATGGTCGTGATGGGGCGACAAGTGGCAGTGGGGGGTGGGTGGTTGACAGGTCGATCGCTGACCCGATCGGTGGGCGGAGCGCTGGGCCGTGGATCACCGCTCCGTGGATCACCGCTCCGTGGGCCGGCGGTCCGTGCGCCAAGGGGCCGTGGGTCACCGGCCCGTGGCGCTCAGCGTGGCGAAGACGATCACGTTGTCGCGGTACTCGTCTCCCGTGCGGGGGCCGCCGCAGGTGACGAGACGCAGCGCGGGGAGGTCCACGTTGCCGTAGACCTCCTCCGCGGGGAAGTCGGCCTTGGCGATCGTCCGTACGGAGTCGACGCCGAACTCCGCTGTCGTGCCGTTCTCCAGGCGCGCCTCGATCCGCTCGCCCCGCCGCAGCCGGTCCAGGCGGCGGAAGACCCCGTCGCCGTAGGCGCCGACCGTGACATGGCCCAGGATCACCGACGGCCCGGTCTGCCCCGGTGTCGGTGAGTGCTCGTACCAGCCCGCCCGGTCGTGCGCGGTGATCGGCGGCACCTCCACGGTGCCGTCCGGGGCCAGCCCCAGCCGGATGACCGGGGTGTCGACCTCGATGACCGGTATCAGCAGTCTGACCGGGACCGAGCGGCCGAGGGCACGCGCGGCACCGGCACCGGCACCGGCGGCGGACGGCTCGGAAGGCGAGGACGGGGTCGCGTCGCCCGCGGAGGGCGAGGTCGTGGCCCGGTCGGTTCGTCGGTCGGCGCAGCTCACGAGCAGCGAAGCGGTCGCGGCGGTGGCGGCCGTGGTGAAGGCGCGCCTGGAGAGCGAGGTCACGCCTCGTTCGCCCGCCGGCGCCGTACGAGGACGACGGCCGCGCCGCCGCCGAGGAGCAGCGCGGTGGCGCCCGCACCGGCCAGGACGCCCGTGCCGGTCCCCGTCGACCCCGACACCGCACCGGTGTCGGGCGCGCCGCTGGGGACGACGGAGACCTGGCTCGGCTCCGGGCGCGTGTCGCCGTTGTTGGTGTCCTTGGTGGGTTCGGCCTCGGACGGAGCCTTGGTGGCCGGGGCGGACGGGACCGCGCTCGGCGCGGCGGACGCGTCCTGCGGCGCGGTGGTCGGGCTCGTGTCGTCGGCGAACGCCGGCAGTGCGGTCGCCAGCACGGCGGTGAAGGCGAGTGCCGTGGCACTGAGGACGGTTCGGCGCATGAGTGGCTCTCTCTCGTCGGTTCCCGGGCCGCCGGGCCGGTTGCCCGGCATGCGGCGGCGTCACATATCGAGCGGAGAGACGAGACAGCGGCGGGACGCGTTGTAAAGAGATGGCAAAGTCGTCCGGCGGAGGGTTTCCCGAGGCCGGGCCAGGTACGTGTCAGACCGCTGCGGAACCGCTTGGGAAGGGCCCGGGAACCGGCTCAGTACACGTCCCGCACGTACCGCTTCTCCGTCGCCAGTTGCTTCATGTACGCGGCGGCCTCGCCCTCGGTCATCCCGCCATGGGTGACCGCGATGTCCCGCAGGGCCTGGTCGACGTCCTTCGCCATGCGGGAGGCGTCGCCGCAGACGTAGAGACGGGCGCCGTCCTGGAGCCAGTGCCACAACTCGGGCCCGCGCTCGCGCATACGGTCCTGGACATAGACCTTGGTGCGCTGGTCACGGGAGAACGCGGTGTCCAACCGGCTGAGCGTGCCCGACTCCTGAAGGGCCGTCAGCTCGTCCTGGTAGTAGAAGTCCGTGGCCCGGTGCTGCTCCCCGAAGAACAGCCAGTTGGGCGCCCGGTGGCCGAGGGCCCGCCGTTCCTGGAGGAAGCCGATGAAGGGGGCGACACCGGTGCCGGGGCCGACCATGACCATGGGGGTCGACGGGTCGGCAGGCGGCCTGAAGTGCGGCGAGCGCTGCACGAAGACCGGCACCTCAAGGTCCGGCTCGCCGTCCGCGAGGAAGGGCGAGCAGACTCCGCCGCGCGGCCGTCCGCGCAGGTTCTCGTACCGGACGACCGACACCGTCAGCGAGATGTGGTGGGGGTCGACGAGCGGGCTCGACGAGATGGAGTACAGCCGGGGCTGGAGCCGTTTGAAGACGCCGGCCCACTCCTGGGCGGAGGCCCGCACGGCGAACTCGGTGACCACGTCGACGGCCTGCCGCCCCCACGACCACTGGGCCAGCCCGTCCTTGTTGTCCGGGCGCATCAGCTTCTTCAACTCCCGGTTGTCCCGCGTGCGTTCGGAGACGAAGCGCAGCAGGTCCGAGGTGATCCGGGTGATGTCCAGGTGCCGGTGCAGGGCCTCGGCGAACGGCACCTCGCCAACTCCGTTGACCTCCACGGGAGTCGAGCCGTCAAGGCCGGTCACCGCCAGCCATTCCGCCACCAGGTCGGGGGAGTTGACGGGTCGTACGCCGAGCGCGTCGCCCGCCTCGTACGACAGTCCCGTACCGCTGGTGTCGAAGGTGAACCGGCGCACCTCCTTGCCCGCCCCGGGCAGGCTGAGCAGCCGGTTGCCGACCAGCCGGGCGGCGGCGGGCGCGGGCTTGGGGGAACGGGTGAGGGGAGCCGGGGCCGTGGCGGCAGCGGTGGTAGTGGGTGTGGCTGCGGCCGTGGCCGTGGTGCCCTGAGGCTTCGCCTCCGGAGCCGTGCCGATGCCGGTGCCGGTGTCCGTGGCGATGCCGGTGTCCGTGCCGAGCGCGGTGATGACCTGGCCGAGCCAGGCGTCCGCCGACGGTTCGTAGTCCGGCTCGCAGTCCGTACGCGGGGCCAGGCGCACCGCGCCCAGCTCGTCCAGCCGGGCGTCCAGACGGCGGCCGTGGCCGCAGAAGTCGTCGTAGGAGGAGTCGCCGAAGGCCAGCACGGCGTAGCGCACACCGTCGAGGCGGGGGGCCTCCCGGTGGGACAGCGCGTCCCAGAACCCGGAGCCGTTGTCGGGTGCGTCGCCGTCACCGAAGGTGCTGGTGATCAGCAACAGGTCGGCCCCGCGCGGCAGTTGGTCGGGGATCGCCTCGTCCATGCCGACGAGGGTCGCCCGGTGCCCGGCGGCCCCCAGATGCTCGGCCGCCGCCACCGCGAACTCCTCGGCGGTCCCGGTCTGCGAGGCCCACAGCACGACGACCTCACGCCCGGCGGGCCCGGCGGCGGGCGCAGGGCCCGGGGCCGCCGACCGCGAGTACATGCCGGCGAGCACCCCGTTGACCCACATCGCGTGCTCGGGACTGAACGGCGCGTCCACCGGAAGCACCGGCACCCCCTGCACACCGGAGCCGAGCCCGGCGAGGAAGCCGGTGAGGTACTGGCGCTCCTGGGCGGAGAGGACGGGCGGGGGCGAGGGCTCCAGCCCGAACGGGTTGGCGACGCCGGGGGTGACCGCCGTGGGCACGGTCACCGTCGTCGGCACGGTCACCGTCGCCGGCGCGAGGGCCTCGGCGGGCCTGGTCTCGACCGGGGCCGACGACCGCGTCGGCACCCGTGCCGGCGCCGCCACCTTCGCCAGCGACACCGCGCACACCTTCAACTCCGGCTGGAACGACAGCGGATCCACCGCGTCGCTCGTCACCGCGTTGATGCTCAGATACTCGCCGAACAGGTCGTTCCAGTGGAACGGCGCGAACACGCACCCGGGCATCACCCGGTCCGACACCACCGCCGGGAGCACGGCACGCCCCCGCCGCGACGCGACCTCGACGGAGTCCCCCTCCAGGACGCCCAGTTCACGCGCGTCCTGCGGATGTATCTCCACGAACGGTCCCGGGTTCAGCCGGTTGAGCTTGGCGACCTTGCCCGTCTTCGTCAGCGTGTGCCACTGGTGCTGCAGCCGCCCGGTGTTGAGCACGAACGGGTAGTCGTCGTCCGGCATCTCGGCGGCCGGCATGTGCGGCCGCGCGTGGAACACGGCCCGCCCACTGGCGGTGGGGAAGAGGAGCCCTCCGTCCGCCCCCGCCCCGGCGTACCGGATCGGATTCCGCGCCGGCCCGTCCTCCGCGGCGGCCGGCCACTGCACCGACTCCGA
Source organism: Streptomyces sp. NPDC001868 (assembly GCF_040297125.1). NCBI lineage: Bacteria > Bacillati > Actinomycetota > Actinomycetes > Kitasatosporales > Streptomycetaceae > Streptomyces > Streptomyces sp. NPDC001868. The sequence continues at coordinate 192,906 of NZ_JBEOYO010000002.1, forward strand.
CCGCAGCCGCTCGTACGTCACACCCCGCAGATCCCAGCCGGTCTTCGGGTTCCACGCCCGCTTGATCTCCTCGAAGACCTGCTCGGCGCTGTCGTAGGAGAACCCCTTCTCGAACCCCATCTCCCGCGCGACGGCCGCGATGATCCGCCAGTCGGCCATGGCTTCACCGGGCGGGTCGGCGGCGGGGGCCGCGAGCGTCAGATTCCGCTCGCTGTTGATGAGGACGCCCTCGGACTCGGTCCACATCGCGCCCGGCAGGACGACATCGGCGTACGCGTTGGTCTCGGTGTCGGCGAAGACGTCCTGTGTGACGACGAACTCGGCGGCTTCCAGCCCCTCGATCACGGTCTTCCGATTGCCCACGGACGCGACCGGGTTGGTGCAGATGATCCAGCAGGCCTTGATCTCCCCGTCGGCCATCTTCTGGAACATCTCGACGGTGCCCTTGCCGAACCCGTCCTTGCGCAGGCTGTCCGGGGCCAGCTCCCACAGCTCCTCGACAAACGCCCGCTCCTCGTCCACGAGCACGGACCGCTGGCCGGGCAGCCCCGGCCCCATGTAGCCCATCTCGCGCCCGCCCATGGCGTTGGGCTGCCCGGTGAGCGAGAACGGGCCGCTGCCCGGGCGGCAGATCGCGCCGGTCGCCAGATGCAGATTGACCAGCGCGTTGGTGTTCCAGGTGCCGTGCGTGGACTGGTTGAGGCCCATGGTCCAGCAGCTCGTCCACTCGGCGGCCTCGCCGATGAGCCGGGCGGCCTCACGGATGTCGTCCGCCGGGATGCCGGTGATGTCGGCGACGGCGTCCGGCGCGTAGTCGGCGAGGAAGCCGGGCATCGCCTCCCAGCCCTCGGTGTGGGCGGCGATGAAGCCGGGGTCGGTGTGTCCGTCCGCGTGCAGGAGATGCAGCAGCCCGTTGAGCAGGGCGAGGTCGGTACCCGGACGTATCTGGAGGAAGACATCGGCCTTCTCGGCCGTCGCCGTCCGCCGCGGATCGACGACGATCAGCTTCGCGCCCGCCTTGACCCGGTCCATCATCCGCAGGAACAGGATCGGGTGGCAGTCGGCCATGTTGGAACCGATGACGAGGAAGACATCCGCCCTGTCGAGATCCTCGTACGAGCCGGGCGGCCCGTCGGCACCCAGCGACAGCTTGTAGCCCGTGCCGGCGCTCGCCATGCACAGCCGGGAGTTCGACTCGATCTGGTTGGTTCGGATGAAGCCCTTGGCCAGCTTGTTCGCCAGGTACTGCGCCTCCAGGCTCATCTGGCCGGAGACATAGAAGGCGAACGCGTCGGGCCCGTGCTCGTCGATGATCGCGCGCAGCCGCCGGGCGGTCTCGGCGATCGCGTCCGCGACCGGGGCGGGGACCGGCTCGTCGCCCCGGTCGTCCCGGACGAGGGCGGTGGTGAGCCGGCCGGGCGCGGCCAGCATGTCGGCCGTGGTCGCGCCCTTGGTGCACAGGCGGCCGAAGTTCGCCGGGTGGGACTTGTCGCCCGTCGCCCGCAGGACCGTGCGCCGGCCGTCGGGGCCCATCCCGACGTCCAGGAGCATGCCGCAGCCGACACCGCAGTACGAGCACACGGTCCGCACCTGCGTCGTGGTGCTCTGCGGGCCCTGTGCGGCCACGGGCGGCCCCTCTCTGTCGGCGTCCGGGGTGTCCGGGCGGTCATCCGGTCGGTCGTCGCCCGGTCGTCCGGCGGGATGTGCCGGGGCGCCCGTCGGGCTGTACCGGGTCGTCCGGCGGGCTGCGCCGCCGGTCGTCCGGTCGCTGTCTGGTACGGCGGCCGGGCGGCTTCCGCTCAGCTCCTGCTCAGCTCTCGCTCAGCTTCAGCGTCGCCGCCCACCAGGCCCGATCGTACGAATTGCCCGTTACGCCTGTGTCACATGACCTGATCATGAGGCGTTACGCCCGCCACACACGGCCGCGCAAGGGGTTGTGAGGGCGGGTTCCGGCCGTTGTACCGGAAGGAGGTGTGGCGGTCCGTGTCGCTGTTGGGCCGAACGGGTGACCATGCGTAAGAATTGGCTGATGCAGTCATTCAGTGCGAGCCAGGGGGAAGGCCGGTGAACAGGGTGAACAGCCACGATGTCACCGACGAACAGTGGGAGGGGCTCGCCCAGGTCGTGCCGTTGCGGGGCCGGGACGCCTGGCCGTCCGCGGTCGGCCACCGGACCATACCGGAAGCCGAGACCGAGGCCCGGCGCCGCTTCGTGGTGCTGCGCATCAACGTCTTCGCGGACGCCCGCGAGGTGGCGGAGACGCTGATGGCGGGCATTCCGGTGCTCCTGGACCTGTCCGGCGCGGAGTCCGACACCGCCAAGCGCGTGCTGGACTTCAGCACAGGGGTTGTTTTCGGCCTGGCCAGCGGAATGCACCGGGTAGACCGAAACGTGTTCCTTCTCACGCCCCCGGGAACCGAGGTGCGGGGGTTGATGGAGGGGGCGGGGGTTCCTGGGGTGTGATGTGGGGCCGGAGTGCCTCGGCGCGTGCTGGGGTGCGCCCGGGGCGCGGGGCGTGACATGAGAGCCCCGGGCCGTGGAAGTGCACCGTAAAGAGCCCGGGCTCTGGGGTGTGACGGCGCCCGGTGTCGGCGCGCTCCCGGGCGGTCTCGTCCGGGGCTCGCGGTCGGCCGTCAGCGCCCCCGCCCCGTTCAGGGCGCTCCCTCGATCGTAGGAAGATCCACTGGGTGGAACGGTTTGCCTGGTGGAAGGGCCCCTACGGTCCGCATATGACCGTGTCATCCCTGTCGCCGATGCTGCCCGGTGCGGACGCCGGGGCGCGTCCGGAGCGGCCGAGCGTCACCGAGTTGCGGCTCTCCGCCTTCGCCGGGCACCGGGGCGTCCACCTTCCGTTGGGGCCGCTGACCCTGCTCGCGGGGCGCAGCGGCAGTGGCAAGACGACCGCGCTGCGGGCGTACGAGGCGCTGGCGCGACTCGGTGGTGGCGCGGGTCTCGGCGAGACCTTTCCCGAGCCGGGCGGCTGTGTTCCGGAACGGGCCCGCCCCGACGCCCAGCGGCGGCGCGGATTCCGTATCGGCTGCACGGCCGACGGCCCCGAGGGGCCCGTACATCTCGACGTCGCCGTCCAGGCCGAACCCGAACTCCGCATCGTGGGCGAGCGGTTGACGGCCGGCGGCCTGACCCTGCTGCAGACGGCGCTCGTCGACCCGAGCCGTCCGGTCGTCCAGGCCTCCTGGCACACGGCCGGCTCGTCCCCGGTCACCCGCGGCCCGCTGCCCGACGACCGCCTCGGCACCGCGCTGCTCCCGCTGCGCGTCGCCGGCAAGACGGACGGCCAGCGCCGGGTCCTCGCCGCCGCCGAACAGATGGTGGTCGCCCTCCGCTCGGTCTACGCCTGCGATCCGCGCCCCGGCCGGATGCGCGCCGCCGTGCCGCTCGGCTCCGGACGGCTGCTCCGGAGCTGCGACAACCTCGCCGACGTGCTGTGGCGTACGCGGACGGAGTGCGGCCGGCGGCACGCGCTGCTCGTCGGCGCCGTTCGCGACGGCTGCGTGGGACCGGTCCTCGATCTGCTGGCCGAGCCGCTGCGCGACGGCGCGGTACGGGCGGTGCTGGACCGGGGCGACGGGGTGCGGACGGCCCTGGGTCTGCTGGGGGACGGGGAGTTGCGGTATCTCGCGCTGGCGCTGGTGCTGTTCACCGGCCCCGGGGTGCTGGAGGTGGACCCGGTCGCGGAGGTTCCGGCGGCCCTCCAGACCCTCACGGTCCTCGCCGACGGCTTCGACCGGGCCCTCGACCCCAGGCAGGCCCTGGAGTTGGTGCGGCTGGCGGCCCGGATGTGCGAGCGCGGGCACATCCGGCTGGTCGGCGCCGTGAGCGACGGGTCCTGGGCCGCCGGGGTGGCGGGGGTGACGGTGGTAGACCTGAACCGTGAAAGATCCTGAATCCGCGCCGAAGCCCGACCTGGCGGCCCTGCAGCGGCGGCTCGCCGAGTTCGCCGCCGCCCGCGACTGGCAGCGGTACCACACGCCCAAGAACCTGGTCTCCGCGCTGAGCGTCGAGGCGTCCGAACTCGTGGAGATCTTCCAGTGGTTGACGCCGGACGAGTCCGCGCGCGTGATGTCGGACCCGGAGACCGCCCACCGGGTCACGGACGAAGTCGCCGACGTGCTCGCCTACTTGCTCCAGCTCTGCGAGGTGCTGGGCATCGACCCGTTGTCGGCGCTGGATGCGAAGATCGACCGCAACGAACGGAGATTTCCGGCGCGGGAGAAGCCCTGACGGTGCTTGACGCTGATCGCGTCCATCCGGTTGTCACTCTCCGGAGTTGAAATGTTGTCCACAGCCGACTTGTTATCCACAGATTTCGGGCTTCCTCTGGCTTTCTGTCTCAGCGGACCTCACTGTGGGTAATGAACAGGCAAGAGTTCGGGCGGACGTGTGAGAGCGCGTCGGGACAGGTCGGGGGCAGCGCATGGATGCGGTGCGGCTCATCTTGGCGAGCAGGAGTGCTCTGGCGGGCAGCGTCGAGGGGCCTCAGCTCATGGCGGAGGCGTGGCAGTCCTATGCCCTCGCCCAGGCGATCGGCAGCCGTCTCGCGGTCTCGGGACCCCCGGAACTGCGCGGTGAGGCCCTCGGCCTCACCGAACTGGCGGGCAGCGGCTGCGGCATACTCGGCGCCCCGCCGCTCGGCGTGGGCGATTTACGCGCCGCCCAGCTCACCGAGTTGGGCGACGCCCACGAGTCGCTGCTGCGGCTCGGGGTCCTGCTGGGGGAGGTCGGCATCGCGCTCGTGGGGATGGCCAGCGGCGCGGACGACGAGGCGACGTACTGGCAGTGCATGGAAGCGATCGACGCGGCGGACGAGGCCCGAGACCGAGTACTGGAAATGCTGCGCCGCCTGGCCGTGAGAGACCAGGTCCTCTCGGAAAGAGACGCGGCAGCGGGCTGAGTCCGCCACCAGCACGCCTTCGGGCCGGGCAACTGTACGACCGGGCCAAGGCCGGCAGGCGCGCGGGTAACCGTACGACCACGCCCAGGCCCTTCAGGGGCGCGGGCAACTGTACGACCACGCCTGTGCCCCTTCAGGGGCGCGGGGGAACTGCGCGACCACCCCAAGGTCTTCAGGGGCGCGGGGAACTGCGCGACCAGCCCCCACTCACCCGCAGCCGAACAACACACCCCCGCAGCCCGCCAACCCCCACCGGCAGCCCGCCAACTCCCACCCGCAGTCCAACACCTCGGCCGGGCGGGCCCGAAGCGGGGCGCAACCCCGGGGTGGCATGGCGAACGCCCGGCCGCGAAGGGGCCGGGCGTCAGGCGTCATGACTCGGGGAAGGTCAGGCGGTGTCGCTCTCCTCCGCGGCAGCGACCCGCGGCGCCGCCAGATCCGCGTCGAGCTGGGACAGGTCCGCGTTCAGGGCAGCCATCAGCTCCTCCATCTGCTGGAGCAGACCCTTCGGCTGCGCAGGCACGGCGGCCTGCTCCGGCACGGCTTCCTGGGACATGTGACGGCCTCCTCGGCCCTCGCCCCCCGAGGGGGCACGTGTGCAGGCGTCCCGGCAGCGCCGCCGGCGACGGGTGCCGGGCGGTCCGGCTCCTCCCGAGCAACGATCACCGTTCCCGCCGGTCACTGGCCCGAGCCCGCCCCATGCGCCGGATTGACGGATTTTCACCCGACCGTGGCCCCATGACGCCTGTGGGACCGGTGCCGTTGACCGGGGGCCGAGCGTGCAGGATGGAGGCATGGATCTTCGCATCTTCACCGAGCCCCAGCAGGGGGCGACCTATGACACCCTCCTCACCGTCGCCAAGGCCACCGAGGACCTGGGCTTCGACGCCTTCTTCCGCTCCGACCACTACCTCCGCATGGGCTCGACGGACGGCCTGCCCGGCCCCACCGACGCCTGGATCACCCTGGCCGGACTCGCCCGCGAGACCAAGCGCATCCGCCTCGGCACCCTGATGACCGCCGGCACCTTCCGGCTGCCCGGCGTGCTCGCCATCCAGGTCGCGCAGATCGACCAGATGTCCGGCGGCCGGGTCGAACTCGGCCTGGGCGCGGGCTGGTTCGAGGAGGAGCACAAGGCGTACGGCATCCCCTTCCCCAAGGAGAAGTTCGGCCGTCTCGAGGAGCAGCTCGCCATCGTCACCGGGTTGTGGGCCACCGAGGTCGGCAAGACGTTCTCGTACGAGGGCACCCACTACCAGCTGACCGACTCGCCCGCGCTGCCCAAGCCCGCGCAGGCCAAGGTGCCGGTCCTCGTCGGCGGCCACGGCGCGAGCCGTACCCCGCGGCTCGCCGCGCAGTACGCCGACGAGTTCAATATGCCGTTCGCCTCGATCGAGGACAGCGAGCGCCAGTTCGGCCGGGTCCGCAAGGCCGCAGAGGAGGCAGGCCGCAAGGCCGACGACCTCGTGTACTCGAACGCCCTGGTCGCCTGTGTCGGCAAGGACGACGCCGAGGTCGCCCGCCGTGCCGCCGCGATCGGCCGCGAGGTCGACGAGCTCAAGGCCAACGGCCTCGCGGGCTCCCCGGCCGAGGTCGTCGACAAGATCGCCCGCTACCAGGCCGTCGGCTCCCAGCGCCTCTACCTCCAGATCCTCGACCTCGACGACCTGGACCACCTGGAGCTGATCTCCGCACAGGTGCAGTCCCAGCTGTCGTAGCGAGGGCACCCGAGGGAGCCGTTCCGCGCCCCCACGCCCCTCAAGGGGGTGCGGGGGCGTGTTCCGTACAGGGCTCCGTACCCGCGCGCCGGCCGGCAGGCCGCTTGACTCTCCCACGGAGGGAGAGTCAAGGGTGGGGCACATGCGTATGGACGACGGGTCGCGGCCCACGTGGAGCATCGGGGCCGTGGCGCGACAGGTCGGGCTGCCGGTGAAAGTGGTCAGGCACTGGTCGGACGCGGGCGTCGTGGCGCCGGTCGGCCGGACCGCCGGCGGCTACCGCCGCTACGACACCGCCGGTGTGGCCCGGCTGCACCTGGCCCGCACTCTGCGGGACCTGGGGATGGGGCTCGGTGAGATCCGGGCCGCCCTGGACCGAGAGGACGGGCTCACCGAGGTGGCGGCCGCGCACATCGAGGCCCTGGAGGCGCAGATCCGCCGTCTGCGGACCCGCCAGGCCGTCCTGCGCACCGTCACCCGCCGCACCACCCATGAAGGACTCGCTCTCATGACCCGTACCGCCCATATGTCCCCCGACGAACGTCGCGAGCTGGTCCACGACTTCCTCACCGACGCGCTCGGCGATCTGGATGTGCCCCACTTCCGCGAGGGGCTCCTCGCGGCCGGCGCCGACCTTCCGGACGATCCCACCGACGAGCAGGTCGAAGCGTGGCTGGAGCTGGGCGAGCTGGTCGCCGGCGGGGAGTTGCGGGCCGCCATGCGCCGTATCGCGGAGTACGCCGCCCGCCAAGGGCACGGAGCGCGGGACTCCGCCGCGGCGGACGAGATGCGCGCCCTCACCGACCTCTGGACCGCACGCGTCCGCACGGCGATGCGAGCCGGCACGGCGGCGGACTCCCCGGCCGCCGACCGGGTCGTCGCGGAGATCGTCGCCGCCTGGCTGCCCAGCCGCGCGAACCCCGAACCCGCCGTGACCTCCGACGGCGCCCCGGCGCGCAGACTCCTGCACGACCAGCTCACCGCGGCCACCGAACCCGCCGTCGAGCGCTTCTGGCAACTGCTGTGCGTCCTCGGCGGCCGCCCCGCGCCCGCCGGGATCGCCGGGGCGGGACAGTGGCTGACCACCGCGCTGCGTGCCAACCCCGCGCCCGGCGCGCGCGACGCCCGGCTCGAAGCCCTCTACACGGACGACACCGACCCCTGGCCGGGCGGTGTCCTGGATGCCTTCGCGCGCGTCCAGGACACCGTGGGCACGCTCGTGCGCGCGACGGCGCCGGACCGCTTCGGCCTGCCGACTCCCTGCGAGGACTGGACCGTACGGGATCTGCTCGACCATCTGGTGTGGGAGAACATCATTTGGGGCGGCCTGGCCCAGGGCACGCCCCCCACCGACGGCCACACCGACGACCACCTCGGTGACGACCACATCGCCGCGTTCGAGACCGCCGCCGCCCGGGCCCGCGACGCCTTCCGGCAACCGGACCTCCTGGACCGCTCCTTCGGCCCGGCCCCCGGCCGTCGCGTGGTCGAGCAGCTCCTCGTCGAACTGCTCGTGCACGGCTGGGATCTCGCGACCGCCCTCGGCCACGGCCGTGACCTGGTTCCCGACATCGCGCGCGCCGCCCTTCCCGTGGTCCGGGACATCTACGGCGACCTGCCCCGCACCGCCGGAGGCTCCATCGCCCCGGTACAGTCCACATCCGAGCACGCTCCCGCCCTCGACCAGGTGGCCGCCTTCCTCGGCCGTCGCGTCCCGGAGGGCCGGCCTTCCTGACCGCTGGTTCCGGAACGGCCGCACGCGGTGGGCGTGCGGAAAATGCCTGAGTGCGGTCCGAGCCTTCCCTGTACGTTGGGGACGCGCGCCGAAACGGGACGATGCGTAGATATCCGCAGCTCAGACACCCACCACGAGGCAACCCCACCGTGTTCCTGACGATCAGTACCACCGGCACCCCAGAGCGCCCCGCGACAGACCTCGGGTTCCTGCTGCACAAGCATCCTGACAAATCGCAGGCGTTCTCCACCTCCTACGGCAAGGCGCACGTCCTCTACCCCGAGGCGGACGTCGAGCGGTGCACGGCCGCGCTGTTGCTGGAGGTGGACGCGGTGGCGCTGGTCCGGCGCGGCAAGGGCAAGGGCCGTGGCGGGGCACCGGACGCGGCGCTCGCGCAGTACGTCAACGACCGCCCGTACGCGGCCTCCTCCCTTCTCGCCGTCGCGCTGAACGACGTCTTCTCCAGTGCCGTGCGCGGACAGTGCAAGGCCCGGCCCGAACTGCCGGAGCAGACCCGCCCGCTGCGCGTCGAGATACCGGCGCTGCCCGCGCGCGGTGGCCCGGACCTCGTCGTCAAGCTCTTCGAGCCGCTCGGCTGGACGGTCACCGTCGAGGCGGTGGCGCTGGACACCGAGTTCCCGGAGTGGGGCGCCTCCCGCTACGTACGGCTCGTGCTGGAGTCGGAGTCGCTGACCCTGGCCGAGGCGCTGCGCCACCTGTACGTCCTGCTGCCGGTCCTCGACGACACCAAGCACTACTGGGTGTCCTCCGACGAGGTCGACAAGCTGCTGCGCGCGGGCGAGGGCTGGCTCCCGGCCCACCCGGAGCACCAGCTGATCACCAGCCGTTACCTGTCCCGCCGCTGGTCGCTGACCCGGCAGGCCATGGAGCGCCTGGAACTCGTACGGCTGGCCGAGGCCGACGACAGCGAGGTCGAGGAGATCGACAACGCGGTCGAGGAGACCGAGGAGACCGAGGACGGGGAGGCGGCGAACCAGACCGAGGGCCAGGCCGAGGAGAAGGCGGCGCCGCTGGCCGTCCAGCGCCGGGACGCGATCCTCGCCGCGCTCAGGGACTCCGGTGCCGCACGTGTCCTCGATCTCGGGTGCGGCCAGGGCCAGTTGGTGCAGGCGCTGCTCAAGGACGTCCGTTTCACCGAGATCGTCGGTACGGACGTGTCGATGCGCGCGCTCACCATCGCCTCCCGCAGGCTCAAGCTCGACCGCATGGGCGAGCGCCAGGCCTCCCGCGTCCAGCTCTTCCAGAGCTCCCTCGCCTACACCGACAAGCGGCTCAAGGGGTACGACGCCGCCGTGCTCTGCGAGGTCATCGAGCACCTCGACCTGCCCCGGCTGCCCGCCCTGGAGTACGCGGTGTTCGGCTCGGCCCGCCCCCGGACCGTCCTCGTGACCACCCCGAACGTCGAGTACAACGTGCGCTGGGAGACCCTCCCCGCCGGTCACGCCCGGCACAGCGACCACCGCTTCGAGTGGACGCGGGAGGAGTTCCGCGCCTGGGCCGGCAGGGTGGCCGAACGGCACGGCTACGACGTCGAGTTCGTGCCCGTCGGACCCGACGACCCGGAGGTGGGCCCGCCCACCCAGATGGCCGTCTTCGAAATGAGCACAGCCGGCACCACGACCACGACCACGTCCACGTTCACGAACGAGAAGGAGGCGAAGGCGGCATGAGCGAGACCACTCAGCAGACCCCCGAGGGGCGCGTGCTGCCCGTCACCGACCTCTCCCTCGTGGTGCTGATCGGCGCCTCCGGCTCGGGCAAGTCGACGTTCGCCCGACGGCACTTCAAGCCCACCGAGATCATCTCCTCCGACTTCTGCCGGGGCCTGGTCTCGGACGACGAGAACGACCAGAGCGCGACGAAGGACGCCTTCGACGTCCTGCACTACATCGCGGGCAAGCGTCTCGCGGCCGGCCGCCGTACGGTCGTCGACGCGACCAGCGTGCAGTCGGAGTCCCGCAAGCAGTTGATCGAACTGGCGCGGAAGCACGACGTGTTGCCGATCGCCATCGTGCTCGACGTGCCGGAGGAGGTGTGCGCCGAGCGCAACGCGGCCCGCACCGACCGCGCCGACATGCCGCGCCGCGTGATCCAGCGCCACACCCGCGAACTGCGCCGTTCTCTCCGGCACTTGGAGCGCGAGGGCTTCCGCAAGGTGCACATCCTGCGCGGTGTGGAGGACGTCGAGCACGCCACGGTCGTCACCGAGAAGCGCTTCAACGACCTGACCCACCTCACCGGCCCGTTCGACATCATCGGCGACATCCACGGCTGCGCGAGCGAACTGGAGTCGCTGCTCGGCAAGTTGGGCTACGTCGACGGCACGCACCCGGAGGGCCGTACGGCTGTCTTCGTCGGTGACCTCGTCGACCGGGGCCCGGACAGCCCGGGCGTGCTGCGCCGCGTGATGTCCATGGTCGGCTCGGGCGACGCGCTCTGCGTGCCCGGCAACCACGAGAACAAGTACGGCCGTTACCTCAAGGGCCGCAACGTCCAGCACACCCACGGACTCGCCGAGACCATCGAGCAGATGGAGGGCGAGAGCGAGGAGTTCAAGAAGCAGGTACGGGAGTTCATCGACGGCCTCGTCAGCCACTACGTCCTCGACGGCGGCCGGCTGGTCGTCTGCCACGCCGGTCTGCCGGAGAAGTATCACGGCCGTACGTCGGGCCGGGTCCGCAGCCACGCGCTCTACGGCGACACCACCGGCGAGACCGACGAGTTCGGGCTGCCCGTGCGCTACCCGTGGGCGGAGGACTACCGGGGCCGCGCGGCCGTCGTCTACGGCCACACGCCGGTTCCGCAGGCCACATGGTTGAACAACACCATCTGCCTCGACACGGGCGCCGTCTTCGGCGGCAAGCTGACCGCGCTGCGCTGGCCGGAGCGCGAACTGGTCGACGTACCGGCCGAGCAGGTCTGGTACGAACCGGTCAAACCGCTCGCCACGGAGGCGCCCGGCGGGCACGAGGGACGGCCGCTGGACCTGGCGGACGTGCACGGCCGCCGGGTCGTCGAGACCCGGCACGCGGGCCGGGTGTCGGTCCGTGAGGAGAACGCGGCCGCCGCCCTGGAGGTCATGAGCCGCTTCGCGGTCGACCCGCGCCTGCTGCCGTACCTGCCGCCGACCATGGCCCCCACGGCCACCTCGCACATCGAGGGCTACCTGGAGCACCCGGCCGAGGCGTTCGCGCAGTACAAGGAGGACGGCGTCGCGCGGGTCGTGTGCGAGGAGAAGCACATGGGGTCGCGGGCCGTCGCCCTGATCTGCCGTGACGCGGACGCGGCCCGCGAACGCTTCGGCGTGGACGGCCCCACCGGCTCCCTCTACACCCGTACCGGCCGCCCGTTCTTCGACGACGAGGCCCGCACCGAACTGGTCCTCGGCCGGATCCGCGAGGCCATGACGGCGGCCGGGCTCTGGGCCGAACTGGACACGGACTGGGTGCTGCTCGACGCCGAGCTGATGCCCTGGTCGCTGAAGGCGTCCGGGCTGCTGCGCACCCAGTACGCGGCCGTGGGCGCCGCCTCCGGCGCGGTGTTCCCGGGGGCGCTGACCGCCCTGGAGGGCGCGGCGGCACGCGGTGTGGACGTGGGCGACCTGCTGGGCAAGCAGCGCGAGCGGGCTGCCGACGCCGCCGCGTTCACCGACGCGTACCGGCGCTACTGCTGGCCGACCGAGGGCCTGGACGGCGTACGCCTCGCCCCCTTCCAGATCCTCGCCGTGCGGGGCCGCAGCCTCGCCGCGCTCCCGCACGACGAGCAGCTGGCCCTCATCGACCGGCTCGTCGAGTTCGACGTCAGCGGTCTGCTGCAGACCACCCGGCGCCTGTTCGTCGACACCGGCGACGAGGCCTCGGTGCGGGCCGGCATCGACTGGTGGCTGGAGATGACCGGCCGCGGCGGCGAGGGCATGGTCGTCAAGCCGGTCGGGGCGGTCGTACGGAGCGACAAGGGCCGACTGGTCCAGCCGGGCATCAAGTGCCGGGGCCGGGAGTACCTGCGGATCATCTACGGCCCGGAGTACACCCGCCCCGAGAACCTCGCCCGGCTGCGCGGCAGGTTCCTCAACCACAAGCGGTCACTCGCCCTCCGTGAGTACGCCCTGGGCCTGGAGGCCCTGGACCGGCTCGCCGAGGGGGAGCCGCTGTGGCGGGTGCACGAGGCGGTGTTCGGGGTACTGGCCCTGGAGTCGGAGCCGGTCGACCCCCGTCTGTGATATCCGCGATTCCCCGGATATCCCCGTTCCGCGACGCACGGCATCCTCGTTCCGTGACGTACGGCCGCCTCACAGGCGCCGGGTGGACCCGCGCCTGTGAGGCGACAATGCGGCTGATAATGTCGCAGCCAGGCGTGGCCGTGCACTGCGTTCGAATGGTTCCAGCGGTTCCGGCAGTGCTCGGGGGACAGTGATCGCGGCCAGTCGCAGGCGATCGCTGTCACCCGAGTCGGTCCCATCGGTCCCATTCGAAGGTATGTGGGGTTCCCCATGCGTCGCAGTACCACGCGGTCCGTCACCCGGCCCGGTTCGCGGTCCGGGCGAGAGCGATCGGCACTCGACGCCGCGTACGACGAGTGCCGCCGTCTGGTCCGCACGACCCGCCCCACCGAGCACGCCCTGATGCAGCTCATGCCCCCGGTGGCCCGCCCCGCCTGCTGGGCCCTGTACGCCGCCTTCTCCCGCGCCGACGACCTGATCGACTCCACCGAGGGCACCCCGGAGGAGCGCGGCCGGCGGCTCACGGAGTGGCGGGCCGCGCTGGAGGCGGACCTGGCGAGCGGCACCAGCGAGGACCCGATCCGGCTCGCGCTGACCGACTCGGTGTGGCACTGGGGGCTCGACCTCGGCGACCTGCTCGGCGCCCTGGACGCGGTCCAGCGCGACGAGCGCCGCGAGGGCGTCGCGAACTGGCGGGAGTGGCGCGAGCGCGCCCACTCCCAGAACATCAGCTGGCCCGAGCAGTTGATGCGGATGCTGGTCCGGGTCGGACTGCCCGTACCCGTACGGCTCCGTGACCTCCCCGGCTTCACCCGTTTCGTGGACGGGCTGTTCCTCACCGACATGCTCCGTGACCTCCGCGAGGACCTCGACGCCGGACAGGTGTGGTTCCCCGCCGATGTCATGGACCGCTTCCAGGTCACCCCGGCCGAGCTGATCTCCCGGGAGTGGACCCCCGCGGTCCGGGAGCTGATCGCGCACCTCACCGGCCAGGCCCGGGAATGGCTGGAGGGCTCCCGCCGGGCGCTGCGGAACACGCTGCCGCTCGGCCCCGCCATCGTGCTCGACAGCGCCGTCGAACTGTTCGGCGCGGAGCTGGACGCGATCGTCCGGACCGGTTCGGCCGTGCTGCACCGCCCGGTCCGCGTCCCCCGGCACACCGAGTGGCGGATCCTCGGCCCCGCCCGGGCACGGGCCGCCGTGGTGTGGCGGCTGACGCTGCCGCCCGGCAGGAACGACACCCCGGCGCGAACGGCCCCCGGCGGTGACTCGGCCGACGCCACCGCACCGGACCTGCTCACCGGCCCCGGACTGCCCACCACCCGGATCGCCGAACCACCTCTCCCACCCCGCCCGCACCGCGACGGCGCCCGCCCGCCGGCCATAGCCGAGGCCCACCTCCCGCAGCACGTGGCGATCGTCATGGACGGCAACGGCCGCTGGGCCACCGGCCTCGGCCTGCCCCGCGACGAGGGCCACCGGGCCGGCGCGGTCGCCCTCCGGGACGTCGTCCAGGGCGCACTGGAGATCGGCCTCGCCCATCTCACCGTCTACGCCTTCTCCACCGAGAACTGGAAGCGGTCGCCCGACGAGGTCTCCAAGCTCTTCGCCATCATGCGCTCCGAGCTCCTCGACGGCGAACTCCTCGACCACGACGTACGCCTGCGCTGGGTGGGTTCCCCCGACGGCCTCCCGGACGACGTGGTGGAAGTCCTCCGCGCCCAGGAGCACGCCACCCGCCACCGCACCGGCCTCACCCTCAACGTCTGCGTCAACTACGGCGGTCGCGCCGAACTCGCCCAGGCGGGCGCGGCGTTGGCCCGTGCCGCACTGGCCGGCGAGGTCGACCCCGCCCGGGTCTCGGAGCAGCTCTTCGCCGCCCACCTTCCCCACCACGCCCTGCCCGACGTCGACCTCCTGTGGCGCACCAGCGGCGAGATCCGCACCTCCAACTTCCTCCCCTGGCACGCCCACTACGCCGAACTCCACTTCACCGACCAGCCCTGGCCGGACGTGGACCGCCGCGATCTGTGGGACGCGGTCGTCGCCTACACCCACCGCAAACGCCGCAAGGGCGCGGCGTCGGCCCCGGCGGACAAGTAGGCCGAGCCGCCGGCCGCGGAGCTCGGGGGTTCGGGTGCGTTGTCGGGTGCGGGTGAGTGGGGGCTGGTCGCGCAGTTCCCCGCGCCCCTAAAAGCTTCAGGCCCCGGGGGGCCTGAAAAGCAGTGGGCGCAGCCCCTGCTTTCAGGGGCGCGGGGAACTGCGCGAGAACCCCCACCGAACCCGCACCCACCCACCCACCCACCCACCCCGCGCGGAGCGCGAAGGGGGTCGAAGGGACGCAGCCCCTGAAGGATGGGACGGGTAGGGGCGGCGGGGGCGACCCCACGCGTCAGCCCACCAACCGCAACCGAACCCCCGCCACCCCCACCCGCACCACCTGCCCCCACGTCAACTCCACCGCATCCCCCTCCATCCCATCCCCGAACACGACGAACCGATCCGACTCCACGGTGAGCGAAAGCCGCCCACCCCCCGACAGCACCCCCGCCACCATCGACGTCCCCGTGGCCGGCGAGGGCCAAGCCTCCCGCACGAACCACACCAACCGCGCCTCGCTCACCCCCGGCAACACCAGTTCACTGGCCCGCTCCTGCCACACCGACCGAATCCACCCACTCGCCCCGGTCCCCGTCCCCACCAGCACCCCGGACGAGGCCTGGGGCTCGACGACACCCCTGTCGCCGTCGAGCCCCAGGCGATACCGGGCGGTCTGATGCCCCGCCGCGCCGAGGTAGATCTCGTTGAGCGCCACCAGTCGCTGCGTGTCGTCCGCGACGGCCTCGACCATGGTCAACTCATCGGCCTGAGCCCCGTGCCGCACCGAAGAGGCGAGCAACTTCCCGGCCTGCTCGGGCCGATGCCGCACCAGCACCCCCGGATTGCGTCGGGGATCGGGATTGATCCCCACCACCGGCTGCCCCGCGAGGTACTTGGCGACATTGGCCACCAGCCCGTCCTGGCCGACGACCACCACGACGTCCTCGGGCGCGAACAGGAACCGGTCCAAGTCACGCCGCTCGACCCGAGCCTGACGCCACGTCAGCGGCAGCGAGGACGCGACCTCGGCCAGCGCCCCGCGCTCCCGCCGGTGCCGCTCGGCCACGTCCTCGATGTCCCGCCCCCGGGACCGCAGGAAGAAGGCGGCCTGCCCGTGCGTACCGTGCCGGGCCACCAACTCCTCGTACTCGGTGGTGCGATGGACCAGCACCACCCGAGGCGCGAGACTCACGCCGCGTCCCCTCCGCTGCCCGCCCCGCCGCCGAGCTTCGCGAGCAGCCCGGTCAGCACGTCCGGCGACACCGTCACGCTCTCGATCCGCGGCAGGTTCTCCGCGAGCCGTGTCCCGGTCAGCGCGTGCAGCGTCGCCGCGTCCACCTCGGCGTGCACACGCAGCCACGCCGCCTGGGCCTCGGCCCGCGCCTCACCCACCGCCCGCGCGGCCCGCGCCTCCGCCTCGGCCAGCTTGACCTGCCGTACCGCCTCCGCCTCGGCGAGCTTCACACTCCGCGCCGCCTCCGCGTCCGCGAGCCGCACCGTCCGCTCGGCCTCCGCCTCGGTCAGCCGTACCGTCCGGGCCGCCTCCGCGCCCGCCTTCACCGCGTCCGCCGCGGCCCTCTCCTCCGCCTCGCGTCGCGCGTTCGTGCCCCGCTGCTCGACCAACTGCTCCTCGCGCCGGGCGAGTTCGATCTGACTGGCCAGCTCGTTCTCCGCGATGGCCCGCTCCCGCTCGACGGCCACCGCGCGGCGCTCGTACGTCGCCTTGTCCGCCTCCTGCTGGATCTGCTCCCGGGCCGGGGTGCGCAGCGCCCGCTCCACCTCGGGCTCGGGCCGCAGCGCCACCACGCGTACGGCCACGATCTCGATGCCGGTGGCCGGCAGCCGGGGCTCGGCCGCCAGCCCGCTCGCCACCCGCTCCCGTACCGCCGCGACCCCGTCGACCAGGGCCGACGCCAGCGTCGTACGGGCCAGGACGTCCAGCGCGTGCTGCTGGGCGGTCTCCGTCAGCAGTGTCGACAACTGCTCCAGGGGAGCGCCGCGCCACACCCCCGTGTCGGGGTCGATGGAGAAGTCGAGGCGGGCGGCGGCGATCGCCGGGTCGCTCACCCTGTACGTCACCGTCGCCTGCACCGCCACGTCCTGGAAGTCGGACGTACGGGCATGGAAGGTCATCGCCAACTCCCGGTCGTCCACCGGGACTTCGGAGAGCGCGGCGCTCAGCGACCGGTACCAGAAGCTCAGCCCCGGGCCGTCGTGCACAAGCTGCCCGGAACGGTGGTGACGGATGTGCGCGGTGGGCGCGCCGCGCAGATGCCGCCAGCCGAGCCGTCTGGTGATGTCGGCCATGGATGATCCCCCTCGTGACGACTGGGCGACACCGATGAGTGCCACCCCGATTAATGTCACTTAGACGATAATGGAGTGGCCTGCTTATCGTCAAGGGGACGAGATGAGTGAGAGTGAAGGGTTCCGATTCGGCCGACCGGTGGGTGAACACGCGCCCGAATGGTCAGGATGAGGGCATGGGATTCCATGTCGACTCCGAGGCCGGGCGCCTGCGCCGCGTCATCCTGCACCGGCCGGATCTTGAGCTCAAAAGGCTCACCCCCAGCAACAAGGACGCGCTGCTCTTCGACGATGTGCTGTGGGTGCGCCGGGCGCGCGCCGAGCACGACGGATTCGCCGACGTGCTGCGCGACCGGGGCGTCGCCGTCCACCTCTTCGGCGACCTCCTCACCGACGTCATGCGCGTCCCCCTGGCCCGCGAACTGGTCCTCGACCGGGTCTTCGACGAGAAGGAGTACGGCCCGCTCGCCACGGACCACCTCAGGGCCGCCTTCGAGTCGCTGCCCCTGACCGAACTGGTCGAGGCCCTCGTCGGCGGTATGACCAAGCGCGAGTTCCTCGACGCGCACATGGAGCCGGCCTCCGTCCGCTTCCACGTCATGGAGCTGGACGAATTCCTCCTCGACCCCCTCCCCAACCACCTCTTCACCCGCGACACCTCCGCCTGGATCTACGACGGGGTCTCCATCAACGCCATGCGCTGGCCCGCCCGCCAGCGCGAGACCGTCCACTTCGAGGCGATCTACCGGCACCACCCCCTCTTCCGCGACGAGACGTTCCATGTCTGGTCGGAGGGCCAGGCCGACTACCCGTCCACCATCGAGGGCGGTGACGTCCTCGTCATCGGCAACGGCGCCGTCCTCATCGGCATGAGCGAGCGCACCACCCCCCAGGCCGTCGAGATGCTCGCCCACAAGCTCTTCGCCGCCGGTTCCGCGCGGACGATCGTGGCCCTCGACATGCCGAAGCGCCGGGCCTTCATGCATCTCGACACCGTCATGACCATGGTCGACGGCGACACCTTCACCCAGTACGCCGGACTCGGCATGCTCCGCTCGTACACCATCGAACCCGGCGTCGGCGAGAAGGAGCTCAAGGTCACCGACCACCCGCCGGAGCACATGCACCGCGCGATCGCCGCCGCGCTCGGCCTCGACGCCATCCGGGTGCTCACCGCCACGCAGGACGTCCACGCCGCCGCCCGCGAGCAGTGGGACGACGGCTGCAACGTCCTCGCCGTCGAACCGGGCGTCGTCGTCGCCTACGAGCGCAACGCCACCACCAACACACATCTGCGCAAGCAGGGCATCGAGGTGATCGAGATCCCGGGGAGCGAGCTGGGGCGGGGGAGGGGCGGCCCACGCTGTATGAGCTGCCCGGTGGAGAGATCCGCCGTATAGAAATGTGGAACATCGTATAGACTTCCATCCTTCCTTACGCTGTCCCTGTCCCGTCGACCCAGGAGCGCCCCCATGGCGACCGTTCCCCACGCCCTCGCCGGGCGCCACTTCGTCAAGGAGCTGGACTTCACCGCGGAGGAGTTCCGCGGGCTGATCGAGCTGGCCGTGGAGCTGAAGGCGGCCAAGAAGGCCGGAGCGGAGACCCAGCACCTGCGGGGCAAGAACATCGCGCTCATCTTCGAGAAGACCTCGACACGCACCCGCTGCGCGTTCGAGGTCGCCGCGGCCGACCAGGGCGCCCGGACGGTGTACCTCGACCCGTCCGGCTCGCAGATGGGCCACAAGGAGTCGGTGAAGGACACCGCACGGGTGCTCGGCCGGATGTTCGACGCGATCGAGTACCGCGGCGACAGCCAGGCGAACGTCGAGGAGTTGGCCGCGTACGCCGGAGTGCCGGTCTACAACGGCCTCACCGACGACTGGCACCCCACCCAGATGCTGGCCGACGTGATGACCATCACCGAGCACGGCGACAAGCCGCTCGACGAGACGGTCTTCGCGTACCTCGGCGACGCCCGCTTCAACATGGGCAACTCGTACCTGGTCACCGGGGCCCTGCTCGGAATGGACGTACGGATCGTCGCCCCGCAGGCGTACTGGCCGGCCGAGGAGATCGTCACCCACGCGCGCAAGCTCGCGGAGATCAGCGGGGCGCGGATCACGCTCACCGAGCACATCCACGACGGGGTCGAGGGCGCCGACTTCGTCGCCACCGACGTCTGGGTGTCGATGGGGGAGCCCAAGGAGGTCTGGGACGAGCGCATAGGAGCGCTCTCCCCGTACGCCGTGACCATGGACGTCCTGCGCACCACCGGCAACCCGGACGTCAAGTTCCTGCACTGTCTGCCGGCCTTCCACGACCTCGGCACGAAGGTCGGCCGCGAGATCCACGAACTGCACGGTCTCGACTCGCTGGAGGTCACGGACGAGGTCTTCGAGTCGGAGCACTCCGTCGTCTTCGACCAGGCGGAGAACCGGCTGCACACGATCAAGGCGGTACTGGTGGCGACGCTGGCCTGACCGGAGGGGCGCCGCCCCTTCGGCCCCGGGGGCTGGGCCCGGAACCGCCCCTGAGCTGCCGCATATGCTTGCCGCAGTCGACGGGGAGGGTGTTGTGCGGGGACGACAGGGGTCGGACGGGGCCGGGGTCGCCGAGCCCGGCCGGGCAGGAGGGGCGACGGCCGCCGCGTACGGCGTCGCCTGCCTGGTGCATCTAACGACGGCGGGACTGCTGATCAGCGGTCTGCTGCTGATCGTTCTCGGGCTCACGACGGTCGTGCAGCCACTGATCGGGCTGGTGCTCCTCGCGCTCGCCGCTCAGCTGCGCCCCCGGTTCGCGGGGCTCGCGTCCGACCTGCCCACGCTGCGACGGGGGGAGGCACCGGCTCTCTTCACCCTGCTGGACGCGATCGCGGACGAGGCCGGCGTGCGACGCGTTGACGCGGTCCGGATCGGCGCGGACTTCGACGTACGGGTCTCCACATTCGGCATCCGCCGCCGACGGCTGCTGGAGCTCGGCTTCCCCCTCTGGCTGACGTCCGCGCCGCAGCAGCGGGTCGCCGCCGTCGCGCATGCGCTGGAGCTGGCGGCGCGTGATGTCCGCCGCGGCGCGCTGGTCGGTCTGGCGCTCAGCTCACTGAACGGCGGGTCGGAACTGGCGGAGCACCGCCCCGATCCGGCGAACGGCGCCCTGACGGCGCCGGCCACCTCCCGCCACGCCGACGAGATGGCCGCGGCGGCGCACCGCTTCAGGACCCGCGGACGGATCGTGAATCTCGTGCTGTGGATCCCGCAACTGGTGACGAAGGGCGCGGCCCGTCTGCTGCTTCGGCTCACGCTGCCGGGGGCGCGGCGCGCGGAGTTCCAGGCGGATGCCGTGGCCGCCCGGATCGCCTCCACCCCGGCGGCCCTGTCTCTCCTGAGCGACCGGCGGCTGGCCCGCACCGTCGGCGCCGAGGTCCGTCGACTCGCGATCGCGACCCGCACGTTCGGGCGAGCCGCTGCCGTGCGAAGCGCCGAGCAGGATTTCTGGCCCAGGGTCGCCACGCACGTGGCAGCGCTGCCGGACCGGGCAGGGAACAGGCCCGACGACGTCGGCCGCGGTGTCGCGACGGTGACCGACTCCGGCTCTTCCGACCACCCGGCCGGAGATCGCGGCCTTCCGTCCGACGGCCCCCGTATCGCGCGGCTGTCCCTCGGAGCCGTACACCCCGCGACGATCACACTCGACGCGACCGTGGCGGATGCCATCGAGGACGAGCTCCGCGAGCCGCGACAACTGCTGGCCCGCAAGGTCATCCAGGACGGTGGCCTCGCCGGAGCCGGCTGAGAAATCCCTGCTCGGAGCCTCCGCCAGCGGCCTGGGGTCTGGGCCCCCGGCAGGGGCCCGGTGTCCCGGGGAAGCTATGCGGGACGGTGGCGCTGATGGGGCACCGTCGGCAGCCGGAACCACACCGCCTTGCCCGAGTCCGTGGGGCGGTGGCCGCAGGCGGAGCTGAGGGCGCGGATGAGGAGGAGGCCGCGGCCGTGCTCCTGCCAGGGGTCGGGGTCGAGCCGCCCCGGGGTGGTGAGGTCGCCCGGGGGCGCCGGGTCCGGGTCGTGGACCTCCACCTTGCAGCCGGTCGGCACCAGCTCCACGACCAGCTCTATGGGCCCGTCCCCGGCCGCGTGCTCGATCGCGTTCGCGACCAGTTCCGCCGTGAGCAGCTCCGCCGTGTCGCAGTCCGCCCCGTGCTCCAGCTCGGTCAGCGCCGTACGCACCAGCGCGCGGGCCACGGGCACGGCCGCGGCGGTGTGCGGCAGCGCGATGCGCCAGGAGGCGGGGGCGGCGGGTTCTTGCAAGGCGGCGGATCCGTTCATGGAGCAGGTCATGGGTCGTCCTGCTTTCAACGTTACGAATGGTACGGCGCGGACCGGCAAAGCCGCGCGGCGGGCGCCGTGGGGGGACCGTCGGCCCCGTTGCCGGCGGTCTACCCACCCCAACGCTCCGCCGCGCCCGGCCGAGCCCGTCGTTACCGGCCTGTCGAACGTCCGTGACCGAGTCACGGGGGCCGCCGCCATCAAACGCACTATCGTGCACTCGTGACGACAGTCAGATAACAGTGATAACTTCGAAGGGCAGGGAACAGAGGCAGGGAAACAGAGGCAGGGAGACAGAGGCGCGGAAGCAGCCGCAGCGCCGCTGGTAGCCCCGAGGAGGCCGCCCGTCATGAGTCCCTTCACCGGCTCCGCCGCCCGCACCTCGGACTGGCGCCATCTGCGGTGCGAGATCGCGGACGGTGTCGCCACCGTCACCCTCGCCCGCCCCGAGAAGCTCAACGCCCTCACCTTCGGCGCCTACGCCGACCTGCGCGACCTGCTCGCCGAGCTCTCCCGGGAGCGGTCCGTACGGGCGCTGGTGCTGGCCGGCGAAGGCCGGGGTTTCTGCTCCGGCGGCGACGTCGACGAGATCATCGGCGCCACCCTCGCCATGGACACCGCCCAGCTGCTCGACTTCAACCGGATGACCGGGCAGGTCGTCCGGGCCGTACGCGAGTGCCCCTTCCCGGTGATCGCCGCCGTGCACGGAGTGGCCGCGGGCGCCGGCGCGGTCCTCGCCCTGGCCGCCGACTTCCGCGTGGCGGACCCCACCGCCCGCTTCGCCTTCCTCTTCACCCGCGTGGGCCTCTCCGGCGGCGACATGGGCGCCGCCTACCTCCTGCCCCGCGTCGTCGGCCTCGGCCACGCCACCCGCCTCCTCATGCTCGGCGAACCCGTCCGCGCCCCCGAGGCCGAACGCATCGGCCTCATCAGCCAACTCACCGACGAGGGCGCCGCCGACGAAGCCGCCCGAACCCTGGCCCACCGCCTGGCAGAGGGCCCCGCCCTGGCCTACGCCCAGACGAAGGCCCTCCTGACGGCCGAACTGGACATGCCCCTGTCGGCAGCCGTGGAACTGGACGCCACGACCCAGGCCCTCCTCATGAACGGCGAGGACTACGCGGAGTTCCACGCGGCGTTCACGGAGAAACGCCCCCCGAAGTGGCAGGGCCGCTGATGCCGAAGCCACCTGTACCGACCTCACCTGCATCGACCTCACCTGTCATGCCAAGTCCAGGGGCAGCGGAGTCAGGGGCGCGGGGCTGCGTTGAATTCGCGGCTACCGCCGCGTGGGCGCGACCAGCCACAACAGACCCGCAGCCGCCCACGAACCCGATCCACCCCACCCGAATCGCGATCATCGGCGGCGGCCCAGGCGGCCTCTACGCCGCCGCCCTGCTGAAGCGCCTGAACCCCTCCCGCGAGATAACCGTCTGGGAACGCAACCCCCCCGACGACACCTTCGGCTTCGGCGTAGTCCTCTCCGACGAAACCCTGGGCGGCATAGAACACGCCGACCCGGTCGTCTACGAGGCCCTGCAAGCCCACTTCACCCGCTGGGACGACATCGACATCGTCCACCGCAACACCCGCCACACCTCCGGAGGCCACGGCTTCGCCGCCCTCGGCCGCCGCCGGCTCCTCCAGATCCTCCACACCCGCTGCCGCGCCCTCGGCGTAGAACTCCGCTTCGGCACGGAAGCCCCGTACCCCGCCTGGCTCTGCGAGACGTACGACCTGGTCATCGCCGCGGACGGCGTGCACAGCGCGACGCGCGAGGCGTACGCGGAGGTGTTCCGGCCCACCGTCGAACCGCACCGCTGCCGTTACATCTGGCTCGCCGCAGACTTCGCCTTCGACGCGTTCCGCTTCGAGATCGCCGAGACCGAACACGGTGTGATGCAACTGCACGGCTACCCCTACGCGCCGGACGCCTCCACGGTCATCGTGGAGATGCGCGAGGAGGTGTGGCGGGCCGCCGGGCTGGACCGGGCGGACGAGCGGGAGTCGGTCGAGCGCTGCGCGAAACTCTTCGCGGACGCGCTCGGCGGACGGCCCCTGCGCTCCAACGACTCCACCTGGACGACCTTCCGCACGGTCGTCAACGAGCGCTGGTCGCACGGCAATCTGGTGCTGCTCGGCGACGCCGCGCACACCGCGCACTTCTCCATCGGTTCCGGTACGAAACTGGCCGTCGAGGACGCCCTGGCACTCGCCGCCTCGCTGGAGGAACAGCCGGACCTGGCAACGGCGTTGACGGCGTACGAGGAGGAGCGGCGCCCGGTCGTGGCCTCGACCCAGAGGGCGGCCCGGGCCAGTCTGGAGTGGTTCGAGAACATCGGGCTCCATCTCGCCCAGCCCCCGCGGCAGTTCGCCTTCAACCTCCTCACCCGCAGCCGCCGCGTCACCCACGACAACCTCCGCCTCCGCGACGCGCACTTCACCGAGGCGGTGGAGCGGGAGTTCGGCTGCCCACCGGGAACGCCCCCGATGTTCACCCCGTTCCGGCTGCGCGGGCTGACCCTGCGCAACCGTGTCGTCGTGTCCCCGATGGACATGTACTCGGCGACGGACGGTGTCCCCGGCGACTTCCACCTCGTCCATCTGGGCGCCCGTGCCCTCGGCGGCGCCGGGCTCGTGATGACCGAGATGGTGTGCGTGAGCCCCGAGGGGCGGATCACCCCGGGCTGTGCGGGACTCTGGAACTCCCGGCAGGCCGACGCCTGGCGCCGCACGGTGAGGTTCGTGCACGAGCGGGCGCCGGGTACGGCCATCGGCGTCCAGCTGGGCCACTCCGGCCGCAAGGGCTCGACCAAACTGATGTGGGAAGGCATCGACGACCCACTGGACGCAGACAACTGGCCCGTGGCGGCGGCCTCCCCGATCCCGTACAAGCCCGGCAGCCAGACTCCGCGCGAGCTGTCCCGTGCCCAACTCACCGATATCCGCGAGCAGTTCACCTCGGCCGCCTGCCGTGCCGCCCGCAGCGGCTTCGACCTCCTCGAACTCCACTGCGCCCACGGCTACTTGCTCTCCGGCTTCCTCTCCCCGCTGACGAACCGCCGGACCGACCGCTACGGCGGCTCCCTCGACCACCGGCTCCGCTTCCCCCTCGAAGTCTTCGACGCGGTACGGGCGGTGTGGCCGGAGGAGCGGCCCATGACCGTCCGTATCTCGGCGACGGACTGGGCCGACGGGGGGACGACCGCCGAGGACGCCGTCGAGATCGCCCGCGCCTTCGTCGCGCACGGGGCCGACGCGATCGATGTCTCGACGGGACAGGTCGTCGCCGACGAACACCCGGAGTACGGGCGCTCGTACCAGACCCCTTTCGCGGACCGCATCCGGCACGAGGCGGGCGTACCGACCATCGCCGTCGGTGCCATCTCCTCCTGGGACGACGTCAACTCCCTGATCCTGGCGGGCCGTACGGACCTCTGCGCCCTGGGCCGCCCCCACCTCTACGACCCCCACTGGACCCTCCACGCAGCGGCCGAACAGGACTACTCCGGCCCAGGCGTCACCTGGCCCACCCCCTACCGCCCCGGCAACCGCCGCCCCAACACAGGCCGCACAGACGCCCCGAAGCCCAGGTTGACCTTGTCCTAGCTGCGGGCACCCGTGCCGCCCCTAGCGGCACGCATGCCCACAGCCAGGCGGACGCGGGGGCGCTGGGGCGGCGTCGCTACGTCAGGGTCACCATCCCCGCCGTCAGCGTGGCCCCGTCCGCCGGGTCGAGCAGGATGAACGCCCCGGTTCGCCGCACCACCGCATAGTCGTCCAGGGCCAGCGGCTCCGCCGTACGCAGTACGACCCGCCCCAGATCGTTCGTGGTCAGCTCGGGGTGGCCGCCGAGCTCCTTGACGATGGCCTTGACGGTTCGGGTGGTGTGCCGCAGGAGCACACGGTCGCCCACCCGGAGGGGCCGTTCCGCGAGATGGCAGACGGCCGCCCGGACGTCCCGCGTCCGCGTCGGCGCGTCCGCCTCGCCCGTCGTGAGCATGTCCCCTCGGGAGATGTCCCGCTGGTCCGCCAGCCGCATGCTGATCGACTGCGGCGCGTACGCGACCTCCGCCGCCTCGCCGAGCACGTCGATCCCCGTGATCTCGGAGGTCTCACCGGACGGATGGACGGTCACCCGGTCACCCACCCGCAGCGCTCCCGACACCAACTGCCCGGCGTAGTAACGGACTTCGTCGTGCCGGATCACATACTGCACGGGGAAGCGCGCCGGAGCGTCCACCGCCTCCACCCCCACCGGCACGGTCTCCAGGAACTCCAGGAGCGCCGGACCGTCGTACCAGTCCATCCGCCCGGACCGCTCGACGACGTTGTCACCGGCCAGCGCCGAGACCGGGATCGGCGTACAGGCAGGCAGCCCCAGCTCGTCGACGTGCCGTGCGAAGTCCTCGACGATCCGCCGGAACTCCTTCTCCCCGTACCCGACGAGGTCCATCTTGTTGACGGCCAGCACCACATGCGGCACCCGCAGCAGCGCCGCCACGGCGGCATGCCGCAGCGTCTGCTCGACGACACCGTTGCGCGCGTCGACGAGGATGATCGCCAGCTCGGCGGTGGAGGCACCCGTCACCATGTTGCGGGTGTACTGCACATGCCCGGGGGTGTCGGCGAGGATGAACCGCCGCCGGGCCGTGGCGAAGTAGCGGTACGCCACGTCGATGGTGATGCCCTGCTCCCGCTCGGCCCGCAGCCCGTCGGTGAGCAGCGCGAGATCCGGGGCGTCCTGCCCACGGCCGGCGGAGAACCGCTCCACCGCCTCCATCTGGTCCGTCAGCACCGACTTGGAGTCGTGCAGCAGCCGCCCGACGAGCGTGGACTTGCCGTCGTCGACCGACCCGGCCGTCGCGAAGCGCAGGGTGTCGATGGTCAGCGTGTTCATGCTTAGAAATACCCCTCGCGCTTACGGTCCTCCATCGCCGCCTCGGACATCTTGTCGTCGGCACGGGTCGCACCCCGCTCGGTGAGCCGGGAGGCCGCGATCTCGGTGATCACGGCGTCCAGCGTGGTCGCGTCCGAGTCCACCGCACCCGTACACGACATGTCACCGACCGTCCGGTACCGCACCTGCCGCTTCTCGACCGTCTCGCCGTCCTTGGGGCCGCCCCACTCACCGGCGGTCAGCCACATCCCGCCCCGCCGGAACACCTCGCGGTGATGGGCGAAGTAGATCTCCGGCAGCTCGATGCCCTCCCGGGCGATGTACTGCCACACATCCAGCTCGGTCCAGTTGGACAGCGGGAAGACACGCACATGCTCACCGGGCGCGTGCCGGCCGTTGTACAGGTTCCACAACTCCGGCCGCTGCCGCCGCGGATCCCACTGCGAGAACTCGTCCCGCAGCGAGAACACCCGCTCCTTGGCGCGCGCCTTCTCCTCGTCGCGTCGCCCGCCACCGAAGACGGCGTCGAAGCGCTCGGCCTGGATCTTCTCCGTCAACGGCACGGTCTGCAACGGATTCCGCGTCCCGTCCGGACGCTCCCGCAGCACCCCCCGGTCGATGTACTCCTGCACCGAGGCCACATGCAGCCGCAGCCCGTGCGCGGCCACCGTACGGTCGCGGTACTCCAGCACCTCCGGGAAGTTGTGCCCGGTGTCCACGTGCAGCAGTGTGAAGGGGATCGCCGCCGGGGCGAACGCCTTCAGCGCCAGATGCAGCATGACGATGGAGTCCTTGCCGCCGGAGAACAGGATCACCGGCCGCTCGAACTCACCCGCCACCTCGCGGAAGATGTGGACGGCCTCGGACTCCAGCGCGTCCAGGTGGGACAGGACGGGGACGGTCATACGAGGCCCCGCTCCGCGAGCAGCGCGTACACGGACGCGGCCGATTCGTCGGGCGTCTGGTCCAGCGTCGGGAGGACGAGCGCGGGGTCGGCCGGCGGTTCGTACGGGTCGTCGACCCCGGTCAGACCCTTGAGCTGGCCGGCGGCCTGGCGGGCGTACAGGCCCTTCACGTCGCGCTCGCTGCACACCTCGACGGGGGTGGCGACATGCACCTCGAAGTAGGGGGTGCCGCTCACGTCGTGGCGCTTGCGGACGGCCTCGCGGCTGTCGGCGTACGGCGCGATGACGGGGACGACGGCCAGCACGCCGTTGCGGGCGAGGACCTCTGCGACCAGGCCGATGCGCTGCACGTTGGTGTTGCGGTCCTCGCGGGAGAAGCCGAGGCCGGCGGAGAGGAAGCGGCGGATCTCGTCACCGTCGAGCACCTCCACCCGGTGCCCCTCGGACCGCAGCCGGCCGGCGAGGACGCGGGCGATCGTGGTCTTGCCCGCGCTCGGCAGTCCGGTGAGCCAGACCGTGGCTCCCTGGGCCTTGGACGCCCTGGACGAGGTGGTCATGCGTGGGTTCCTTTCGCGGCGCCGGCGGCGATGCCGTGCCGTTGCTCGTGGAGGGAGGTGAACAGGGACTCCCAGCGGTGATGGACGGAGTCCGGGCCGTAGGACGCGGCCGTGAGGACCGCGGCCACGCCCATGTCGGCGCGCAGCACCTCGTCGGCCATCAGTTTCGCCATGGCGTCGGCGAGCGCGTCGGGGTCCTCGGGGGCGACGAGCAGCCCGTCCACGCCGTGCGTCAGCACGTCGGCGGGGCCGGTCGGGCAGTCGAAGCTCACCACGGGCAGGGCGTGGCTCATCGCCTCGATCATCACCATCGGCAGTCCCTCGAAGCGTGAACTGAGCACGTAGAAGGAGGCCTTGGCGAGTTCGTCGTCCAAGCGGTCGGTGTGTCCCATGAGGAACACGTGATTGTAGAGATGGTGTTCTTCGATGAGATGACGGAGTTCCGACTTCTTCTCGCCGCTGCCGTAAATTCTCAGCTGCCAGTCGGGGTACGTCTCGACGAGCTTCGCCCAGGCCGGGATCAGCAGGTCGAAGCCCTTCTGCGGGAAGAGCCGGCCGGCCGCCACCGCGATCTTCGACGAGGGGGTGGCGGGGATCTGGTCGAGGGAGTGCACGGCGTTCGGGATGCGGACGACCTGGGTGCCGGGCAGCAGTTCGGCGTACTCGGCGCGGTCGCGCTCGGTGAGTACGGCGACCGTGGCGAAGTGCGGGTAGGTCTCCCGGATGCGCTGCTGCACGTCCCGTTTGTGGGTGCCGAGGTTCATGTGCTCCTGGGCGATCCGGACCACGCCGCTCGTGGCGTGCTCGGCGGCCAGGAAGTTCAGCGCGGGGCGGGTGGTGACCAGGACGCCGTCCGTCAGCGACCGCAGATAGGCGATGAGCCGGTCCTCGACGTACCGGTTGAAGTAGCGGTAGCCGAACTCGCCCTTCGGGATGTGCCGGGCGGGTGCCTCCAGCAGTTCGCCGCGCTTGCGGTCGCGCCAGCGGGCGACCAGGCCGGACGGCGGGGTGTACGCGCCCTCACGCATGTCCACGACCGTGGAGACCTTCACCCGGGGGTCGAGCGGGAACTGGATGTCGTCGCGGCGGCGCAGCGCGCTGACGATCTCCACGGTCCAGCCCGCCGCCACCAGGGAGTTGGCCTGGTTCATCACCGTGCGGATGGTGCCGCCCCTGCCGTAGGCGTGCAGCAGGAGATAGCGGATGTGAGGGCGCTGGGGGAGCGGGCGGCGGTCGGTCATGCGGAGCCTCCCGTGCGGCACTCCAGAGACAGGTTGTCCTTGATCGTGTAGTAGGGGCGCACCCGGAGGTCCCCGGTGCGCTGTTCCGGATACACGAAGATCCTCTTCTTGCCGCGTACGTCGTCGAGGTGTCTCCCGGCGCGCAGTTCGACCTCGCCGTCGGTGAGGTGGATGTCCCACTCCTCGACGGGCGCGGGGTCGGCGGCGGCGAGGTCGCCGACGGACAGCGCGCTCTCGAAGCGGTCGCCCTTGACGTCGGCGTCGTAGCGCAGTGTGTGGCCGGCCCGCGCGCGGCGGGTGAGGACCAGCTGCCAGGTGCCGGCGGCCGGGACCCCGTGGATGCGTCCGACGAGTCTGATGCGGCCGTCGCGGGGCCAGACCTCGGCCATCTCGGCGTGCGGCCTCACTTGCCGTAGCCCCACGCCTCGCACATCGGCCGGAGGAGATCGGGGATGTCGTCCTCGGTGGGCAGCGCCCGCCCGGCCTGCACCCGACCGGTCTTGATCTTGTCCCGCCAGTCGCCGAGGCCCTTCACGACCTGGGCGTCGTCCTTCCTGCCGTAGTCGAGCATGGCCGGCTCGAAGTCGAGGCCGAGGAAGTCGCACAGGCCCCGCATCTCCTTCTCGGGATCGGCGGTGATGTCCTCGTAGCGGACGGTGTGCCCGCCCGTGATCCCCTCGCGGGCCCTCTCGACGGCCTTCATGTAGCGCAGCGCGTCGGCGGCGGCCTCGTCGTAGGTGCGCTTGTCGGGGTCGCCCTCGTGCCACGACTGGGCGATGGAGACCGGGTGGCGCAGCAGGAAGACGAAGCGGGCGTCGGGCCAGCAGTCCCGGATGCGCTCGTACACGAAGGCGTTGCTCGGGGTCTTCTCGACGACGAAGTCCTTGCCGGACCTCACCAGCTCCCGGTGCATGACCCGGTCCCACAGCAGATGCTCCAGATCACCGCGCTCCAGGTCGAGGGCGCTCATCGCCTTCTGCGACAGCTTGCTGCCGTAGCCGACCTCCAGCCGGCGTATGTGCAGCTCGTGCGGGGAGTGCAGCCGGGAGTGCGCGTTCATCAGCATCCGCAGCAGGGTGGAGCCCGAGCGCACCGGAGACATGATGAAGACCGGCTGCCTGAGCAACCGGTCCGTGGCGAGGTCCTCGGGACCCGGACATCGGTACACCGCCGTGGGCTTCTTCGCGGCCTGCTTCGGCGCCGTGGCCTTGGGGGCGGCGGGCGCCGCCGCGGGGGCCCTGCGTACTTGCAGACCGGTGGTGGCGGTGAGTGCACGGTTCAGGTTGCGCATGAGGCTCATGCGTCAGGATGGTAAGTAAGGATTCTGAGAAGATTGAAGGAGAACCCTGAGCGTTCCCTTAGTGAACGAAATTGTTACAAGCCTTTACGATCCGGTGCCCGCGAACGCCGCCCCCGCGTCCCGCAGCCGTGTGTGCAGCGCCCGGAACACGGCCGCCGACCGCACCCCCGGCCAGTCCGCCGGCAGGAGCGCGCCGGGCAGTCCGGGGTCGGCGTACGGCAGATGGCGCCAGGAGTCCAGGGCCAGCAGATAGTCCCGGTACGCCTCCTCCGGCGGGGTGTCCGCCCGGTGCTCCCAGCCGTGCAGCACGGGCGCGTGCCGGTCGAGGAACGCCTCGTGCTGCTTGGCGATCCCGGCCAGGTCCCACCACCGGGCCACCGCCTCGGCGGTCGCCGCGAACCCCAGGTGCTCGCCCCGGAAGAGGTCCACGTACGGGTCGAGTCGCAGCCGGGTCAGGGTGTGCCGGGTCTCCTCGTACAGCCGGGCGGGGGCGATCCACACGCCCGGCGCGGCCGTGCCGAAGCCCAGTCCGGCGAGCCGGGAACGCAGGACGTGCCGCTTCTGCCGCTCCGACTCCGGCACCGAGAACACGGCCAGCACCCAGCCCTCGTGCTGCTCGGGCGCCGTCGCGTAGATCCGCCGGTCGCCGTCGTCGAGGAGCTGCCGGGCGTCCTCCGACAGCTCGTACCCGGCCGCCCCCGCCGCCGTACGGGCCGGCAGCAGCAGGCCGCGCCGTTTGAGCCGGGACACCGAGGAGCGGACGGAGGGCGCGTCGACACCGACCGCGGCGAGCAGCCGGATCAGCTCGGAGACGGGTACGGGCCCCGGCACCGAACGGCCGTACGCGCCGTAGAAGGTGACGATGAGCGAACGTGGTGCGTGCTGTTCGGACACGTTGATCATTTTAGGTCTTCGGTATCACTGCTGGTCACCTTGGGTGCGCAGTCGGAACCGCTGGAGTTTGCCGGTCGCCGTGCGCGGGAGCGCGTCCAGGAACACGATCTCGCGCGGACACTTGTACGGCGCCAGCTGCTCCTTGAGGAACGCGCGCAGGCGTTCACCGTCCCGGTCGGCGCCCGCCGCGACGACCACATGGGCGACGACGGCCTGGCCGCGCGCCTCGTCCGGCCGCCCCACCACCGCCGTCTCCACCACGTCCGGATGGCGCATCAGGGCCTCCTCGACCTCGGGCCCCGCGATGTTGTAACCAGCCGAGATGATCATGTCGTCGGCGCGCGCGACATAGCGGAAGTACCCGTCCGGCTCGCGCACATACGTGTCTCCCGTGATGTTCCAGCCGTCCCGTACGTACTCCCGCTGCCGTTCGTCCGACAGATAGCGGCACCCCACCGGACCGCGCACGGCGAGCAGCCCCTGCTCCCCGTCGGGCACCGGCTTCCCGTCCGCGTCCTGCACCCGCGCCTGCCAACCCGGTACGGGCACCCCCGTCGTCCCGGGCCGTATGCCGTCGTCGGCCGCCGAGATGAAGATGTGCAGCAGTTCGGTCGCGCCGATGCCGTTGATGATCCGCAGCCCGGTCCGCTGGTGCCAGGCCCGCCAGGTGGCCTCGGGCAGGTTCTCGCCCGCCGACACACACCGCCGCAGCGACGAGACGTCGTACGGCGCCGACCCGTCCGACCCGTCCGAGCCGTTCAGCTCGGCCAGCATCGCCCGGTAGGCCGTCGGCGCGGTGAACAGCACCGACACCCCGTGCTCTGCGACCGCAGGCAGCAACTGCTTCGGCCCGGCCTGTTCGAGCAGCAGGGCGCTGGCACCGGCCCGCATCGGGAAGACGACGAGACCGCCGAGGCCGAACGTGAAACCGAGCGGGGGAGACCCGGCGAACACATCGTCAGCCCGGGGCCGCAGCACATGCTTGGAGAAGGTGTCCGCGATCGCCAGGACGTCCCGGTGGAAGTGCAGACACCCCTTGGGCCGCCCGGTCGTACCGGACGTGAACGCGATCAGCGCCACGTCGTCGGCCGCCGTGTCCACCGCCTCGTACGGCTCCCGCGCCCCGTTCGCCGTCGACGGGCCGAGCAGGAGCAGGTCGTCGGGCCCGGCCCCACCGAAGGCGGTGATCCGCAGCCCCGGGACGTCCGCCTTCGTGAGGTCGTCCACATACCGGGCGTCGCACAGCGCGTGCGAGACCCGCGCCAGCTCGCAGATCGTCGCCAGCTCCCGGGGCCGCTGCTGCGCGAGCACCGTCACCGCGACCGCCCCCGCCTTGAGCACCGCCAGCCAGCACGCGGCCAGCCAGGGCGTGGTGGGCCCCCGCAGCAGCACCCGGTTGCCGGGGACCACGCCGAGGACGGACGTGAGCGTGTGGGCGACCCGGTCGACCCGGGCCCGCAGTTCGCCGTACGTCCAGACGTCCCCGTCGGGCGTACGGAAGACGGGCCGGTCGGGATCGCCGCCGGCGAGCAGCTCGGCGGCGGCGTTGAGTCGGTCCGGATAGCGCAGTTCGGGCAGGTCGAACGAGAGCTCGGGCCACTGGTCCGGCGGCGGGAGACGGTCACGGGCGAAGGTGTCGAGATGAGCGGTGACCCTGGAACTCATGACGTTCGCCCCCTGCTGTCGTCCCCGCCGAACCGGGCTCGCATGCCGTGGGTGGCCTCGCACAGCGAGCGTATCGCCTTGGTGACGGCAGTCAACAGTTCGCGATAACCTCGGCAGTGGCCCCAAGGGGGAGAAGGGATCGGCAATGACCGCATTCTCGCTCGAACCGGCACAACTCGCCCGGCGTGCCGACCTGCGCGCCCTGGCCGCCGAACGCCTGCGCCCCCTCGCCGACAAGGGCGAACCGGGCCACGTCAACCGCCCCCTCGTCGCCGAACTGGGCCGACTGGGTCTGCTCGCCCGGCTCTTCACCTCGGGCGCCCTCGACCTCTGTCTGATGCGCGAGGCACTGGCGTACGTCTGCACGGAGGCCGAGACGGCACTGGCCCTCCAGGGGCTGGGCGCCCACCCGGTGCACGCCCACGGCACCGAGGCCCAGCGCGCCCGCTGGCTCCCCCGGGTGAGCGACGGCGAGGCGGTCGCGGCCTTCGCGCTCAGCGAGCCGGGCGCGGGCTCGGACGCGGCGGCCCTCTCCCTGCGCGCGGAACCCGACGGCCCCGGCCGCTGGCGCCTGACCGGCGAGAAGTGCTGGATCTCCAACGCCCCCGAGGCCGACCTCTACACCGTCTTCGCCCGCACCACCCAGGACGCGGGCGCCCGTGGTGTGACCGCCTTCCTCGTCCCGGCCGACCGCCCCGGCCTCACCGGCACCCCGCTCGACATGCTCTCCCCGCACCCCATCGGCGCCCTCGACTTCGACGCCGTCCCCGTCACCACCGACGACGTCCTCGGCGCACCCGACCGGGGCTTCCGCGTCGCCATGGCCACCCTCAACCTCTTCCGCCCGAGCGTCGGCGCCTTCGCGGTCGGCATGGCCGAGGCCGCGCTCGACGCCACCCTCGCGCACACCGCCGAACGGGACGCGTTCGGCGGCAAGTTGAGCGACCTCCAGACGGTGGCCCACCAGGTCGCCGAGATGGCGCTGCGCACGGAGGCGGCCAGGCTGATGGTCTACGCGGCGGCCTCGGCGTACGACTCGGGCGACCCGGACGTGCCCCGGCGGGCCGCGATGGCGAAGCTGTTGGCCACGGAGACCGCGCAGTACGTCGTCGACGCGGCCGTACAACTGCACGGGGCCCGGGCGCTCAGGCGCGGCCATCTGCTCGAACACCTCTACCGGGAGGTGCGGGCGCCGCGTATCTACGAGGGGGCTAGCGAGGTGCAACGGGCCGTCATCGCCAAGGAGTTGTACCGGCCGACCGCGTCGCAGGAGAGGTCCTCATGAGCGCCGAGCGGGTGAACCCGGCCGAGCTGGCACCGCCCACCGGCTTCTCGCACGCCGTGGTCGCCACCGGCACCCGGGTCGTGTTCCTGGCGGGCCAGACCGCGCTCGACACGGACGGCAAGGTCGTGGGGGAGACGCTGGAGGAGCAGTTCGAGCGGGCGCTCGGCAATCTGCTGACGGCGCTGGAGGCCGCCGGCGGCACACCGGCCGACCTCGCCCGGGTCACGGTCTACGCGACGGATGTCGCCGACTACCGTGTCCGCGCTCCCCGACTCGGCGGTATCTGGCGGAGGTTGGCGGGCCGCGACTATCCCGCGATGGCGGTGATCGGCGTCGTACGGCTCTGGGACGAACGGGCCCTGGTGGAGCTGGACGGCTTCGCGGTCCTGCCGTAGCCCCGGGAGAGGGTCAGGCGGCGACGGCGAGACGGCTCGGCGCGACGATGCTGCCGTCGGGCAGGATCTCACCGGTGTCGTCGAAGACGATCGCCCCGCTGCACAGCAGGTTCCAGCCCTGCTCGGGGTGGAAGGCGACGACGTGCGCGGTGTCGCGGTCGGAGCTGTCGGCCGAGGGGCACAGGGGCTGGTGTGAACACATGGCGCGCCTCCACGTCATCGTGAGTTCCGGCGGCGAGTCACCGCCTCGCACTACAGACCATGCCCGCGCCCGGAACTCATCGCCACACCGTTTCGTGAGACGTGACAGCACCCGGACGTGCTGTGACAGGACGCGGACATAACCCCGTACGCGCGGGTCGCACCCGGTAGTGAGGACGGCGGAACCGACGCGCCGACGGAGGAGTGATGATCACCTGATCGGAAGGGCGCGCCCGGTACCTCTGGAGCCCCCCGTTCAAGGAGGTAATCGGATGTTGCGCTCCCGCGTTCCCCAGGTGTTCGGCGCGGCCCTCGGCGCCGCGCTGCTCATGCTCGCCGCCGCCCCGTCGGCCGGTGCCACGGCCGAGCCGTTCGAGACGGTGACGGTCGACCCCACCGGGTACGTCGCCGCGGACGGCTCCCTCACCCTGTCCGGCACCTACCGCTGTCTCGGCGGCAACGGCCCGGTGTTCGTGTCGTCCTCGCTCCAGCAGGGCGACAGCAGGGTCCGCAAGGGTGTCGGCGGCTCGACGGCGGTCTGCGACGGCGCCGTCCACACCTGGACCAACACGGGCCGGGCCGAGCCGGGCCGCTTCCTGCCGGGTCCGGCCCGGGTGGAGGCCACCGTCACCGAACTGTCGGGCAGCGGGCTGCCGCTGCCCAAGTTCCACGCGGTGCGGCAGCAGGACATCACCCTCGTCGCGGGCTGAGCCGACGGCCGGGCGCGACCCGGCCCGGCGACCGCGACGCGAAGGCGGCCCCGGTGGTGGGTGGTCCCACCGGAGCCGCCTTCCGCCGTGCCGGGCCCGCTACTTGAGCAGGTGCACGCGCTGGGTCGTCAGGTCGTAGCGGGCGCCGACGATCGCGACCTCGCCCGCCTTCAGCTTCGCGGCGAGGTCGGAGTCGGCCACGAGCTTGGAGCGGACCAGCCGGACGTTCGCGTCGATGGTCGCCGCGACCCGGGCGTCGCCGGTCACGCTGTGGTCGATGGCCGGAGCGATCTCGTCGGCGATGTACTGGATGCCGCTCGGCAGCTCCTCACCGCTCTCGTCCACCGCGACGGCGGCCTTCACGGCACCGCAGGACTGGTGACCGAGCACCACGACCAGCGGGATGTCCAGTTCGAGGACGCCGTACTTCACGCTGCCCAGCACCGACTGGTCGAGGACCTCGCCCGCGCTGCGCACGGTCATCAGATCGCCGATGCCCTGGTCGAAGACCAGCTCCGGGGGGACGCGGGAGTCGATGCAGCCGAGGATCAGGGCGAAGGGCTGCTGACCGGTCGTCGCGGCCTTGCGGGTCGCGGCGCCCTCGTCGGGGTGCCGCTGGTGGAGGGTCCGCCAGCGGCGGTTGCCCTGCGACAGCTCCTTCAGCGCCTCGTCAGCCGTGCTCGGCCGGGTGCGCGCGGGGGCGGAGGGCGTGGGGGTGTGGGAGGAACGGGAGACGGGCTCGGCGTCGGCCGGGAAGGCGCCGATGGCGAGGCCGCCGCCGACCACCGCCGTGCCGGCCAGCGCGGCGCGCAGGAGTGAGCGTCGGCCGCGGGGCCTGGCGTGGGATATCGGGGCGTCGGCGCCGGCGGCGGTCGCCTCGGCGTCCTCGCCTCTGTGGGGTGCTGCGTCAGAGTTCACGGGCAGGAACGTACGTCCGGGCTAAACGCTCAAACGTTCAAGTTGCGGAATCATGGACGAGAGTTGATCAATCATGGCCGTTCCTTGAATCGTTCTTGGCCACTTCAGGAGAGGTTTTTGGACACCTGGTCTCTTGTTGTTCGCCTTAGGGGATGGGAGCGCTCTCAGCCCCCGTGTCCAGCCATGTCGTCAGCGCCCACCACCAGTGCAGGGTCGTCAGAGTCCCCGACGGGCCGTCGAGGGAACCGTCGGTGAGCGAGGTGCCGGTGAGCCGGTGTAGCCGGCCGAGGCGGTAGCGGACGGTGTTGGGGTGGGTGAACAACACCGTCGCGGTCCGGTCCAGACGACGCCCGCTGTCGAGGAACGCCAGCGCGGTGAGCGCGAGTTGGCGGTGGAAGCCGTCGGCCGGGTCGAGCCCGCCGAGGAACCGGGCGCTCAGCGCCGCGCCCAGCACGGCGTGGTCCGCCATCGCGATCTCCCCGGCCAGATCCGTCAGTTGACGCACCCCGCGCAGCCCCCGCCGACCCCCGATCTCCAACCCCCGTACGCACAGCCGGTACAGCGGCCGGAGCAGCTCCGGCGTGGCGGCCGGTGACGCGACGACGAGCGCCACGCCGCCCCCGCCCAGCTCCGCCGGCTCGTCGTTCCCCGGCAGCCGCGGACACAGGCCCACCGGACGGTCGTCGACGACGCCGAAGACCCCGGGCAGCGCGGAGAGCCGGGCGGTGAGCGCGCGGGCGTGCGCCGGATCACCGGGGTCCGCCACCACACAGTGGTACCGGCCCTCCGCCCGCAGGCCCTCCCGCGCCAGCTCCGCACGGGACGGTACGGGCGTGTCGTCGCCCTCGGCCAGCCGCCGCAGCAGCCGCGCCCGGGCCTCGCCGGCGCCGCGCGGGGCCCCGACTCGGCGGCGCGGTAGCCGTTGACGACATGCCGCTCCAGGGCGTCGCCGTACTCCTTCAGTCGCAGGACGACGGTGAGCAGCGCGGCGTCGGACACCCCGGCCGAGCGGCTGCGCTCGACGGTGATCTCCACGACCCGGGTGAGCGCCGCCTGGACGCCGCGCAGCACGGCGGTCATCGGGATGCCCCGGGCCGCGCGGTCGGCGCCGAGCAGCAGCGCGGCGGCGAAGTCGTGTTCCTCGACCCGGCCGAGTGTGGTGAGCCAGGCCTCGGCGGCACCGATCAGGGCGTTGACGTGGGAGAGGGTCTCCGCCTCGCCGAGCCGGGCCAGTTCGGGGGAGCGGCCGCGTGCCGCGCGGACCAGCTCCTCGCACCCGTCCGCGTCGGCGGCCATGGCCCGCAGGACTCCGGTGACCGGTTCACGCTCGTGGACGACCGTCATGGGCGCTTCTTCCCTCCCGTGCCCACCCGCGGCGTTACGTCCCCGGCGCTGTCGCCGATGCCCCGGTCGAAGCCGGACGGGGTCAGCCGCCGCCGGGTCCTGACGACGACCGGTGGCGTGCTCGCCGGAGCCGCCCTCGCCGCACAGGCGGTCCCGGCCTTCGCCGCCGGGGCGTCGTACGACGCGGACGCCATCGTCGTCGGCCACGGTCTCGCCGGACTCGTCCTCACCGCCGAACTCGCGGCGGCCGGCCGCAAGGTGCTGCTGCTCGACCAGGAACCGGAGGCGAGCCTCGGCGGCCAGGCCTTCTGGTCCTTCGGTGGACTGTTCCTCGTGAACTCCGACGAACAGCGGCTGATGGGCATCAAGGACTCGAAGGCGCTGGCCTGGCAGGACTGGCTCGGCACCGCCGGCTTCGACCGGGGCATCGGCGACCCCGCCGGCCAGGACCACTGGGCCTACAAGTGGGCCGAGGCGTATGTGGACTTCGCCTCCGGCGAGAAGCGGTCCTGGCTCGTCGGTCTCGGCATGCAGTGGTTCCCGATCGTCGGCTGGGCCGAGCGAGGCGGCGGCCTCGCGGACGGGCACGGCAACTCGGTGCCCCGCTTCCACGTCACCTGGGGCACCGACCCCGCCGTGGTCGAGCCCTTCGCGAAGAAGGTACGGGCGGCCGTCTCGGCCGGGAACGTCACCTTCAAGTTCCGCCACCGCGTCGACGGCCTGGTGAAGACCGACGGCGCCGTCACCGGCGTACGCGGCGCGGTCCTGGAGCCCAGCAACGTCTCTGATGTGGCACTACACCGAGGGCCTGCGCAACTACGACCCGATCTGGCCCGGCCACGGCATCCGCATCCTGCCCGGCCCGTCCTCCATGTGGTTCTCCGCCACGGGCAAGCGCTTCAACTCCCCCGACATCCCGGGCTACGACACGCTCCACACCCTCAAGACGATCACCGACACCGGGTACGACTACTCCTGGTTCGTGACCACGCAGAAGATCCTCGCCAAGGAGTTCGCGCTCTCCGGCTCCGAGCAGAACCCGGACCTCACCGAGAAGAACATCTGGATGCTCCTCTCGCGCATCTGGCAGACCCCGGAGCCGATCGAGAAGTTCAAGAAGAACGGCGTGGACTTCGTCGTCGCCTCGTCCCTGTCCGAGATGGTCCGGGGCATGAACAAGCTGACGGGGGAGAACCTGATCGACCTCGCCGACCTGACGCGGCAGATCGAGGCCCGCGACCGCGAGATCGACAACGAGTACACCAAGGACGTCCAGGTCATGGGCATCCGCAACGCCCTCAGGTACCCCGGCGACACACTCAGCCGGACGGCCTCCGCCCACAAGATCATGGACAGGGGCGCCCACCCGCTGATCGCCGTACGCCTCGACATCCTCACCCGCAAGACCCTCGGCGGCCTCCAGACCGACCTCTCCGGCCGCGTCCTGGGCGCCTCCGGCGAACCGGTCCCCGGCCTCTACGAGGCCGGCGAGGTCGCCGGCTTCGGCGGCGGCGGAGTCCACGGCTACCGCTCCCTGGAGGGCACCTTCCTCGGCGGCTGCCTCTTCTCGGGCCGCCAGTCGGGCAGGGCGGCGGCGGAGGCCACGGCCTGACCGGACGGCCCGGACGTGCGGGCGGGTCCGCGCGCCCTCACGTCCTCATGTCCGGTGCGCGAAGACCACCAGGTTCTCCGTGTAGTCCATGACCTTGCGGTCGTAGGCGCCGGCGCAGGTGATCAGCCGGACCTCGGGCCGGGACGCGTCGGCGTACACCCGCTCGTCGGGGAAGTCGTCCTTCTCGAACGTCTCCACGTCGTCGACCACGAACGACGCCCGGCTCCGGTCGGCGCGGACGACATGGAAGACGTCCCCCTTCTCCAGTTCGCTCAGCTCCGCGAAGACGGCCGGCGAGGTCACCGTGTCGACGTGCCCGGCGATGATCGAGGTGCCCGTCTCCCCGGGGGCGGTGCCCTCGGCGTGCCAGCCGACGAGGTTCACGTCGTCGGCGGGCGGGGCGTCGAGCTGCCCGGAGCGGCCGACGGAGAGGGGGATGAACGGGGCGCTCACCCGGATCTTCGGGATGAGCAGCCGGACCGGCCGGGACCCGGCCTCACTCCGCCGCCGCTCCGCCGGCCGTTCGGCGGAGTCCGCATCGGACGGCGCGGCGGGGACGGGGGAGGCCTGCGGGGCGTGCCGGGCGTTCGGCGGGCGGGAGGCGTCGGACGAGGAGTCCTCGCCGCCGAACAGACTCACCGCCAGGATCAGCAGGGCCACGGCGCACAGCACGGTCAGATTGACGCGGGTGCCGGGTCGGGGCGGCACCGGATCGGTGCCGGGGGGAGAAGGGTGGGCTGCCATCGGACACCACCTCACCAGGTACGGCAGCGGGACGAACGAACAAGCGAACGGATGGACCGACTGAGGCCGGACCGACTGAGGCCGGACTGGCTCAGGCCGGACTGGCTCAGGCCGGAGGACGGGCGGCGGACGTGCCGGAACGCCGGCCGGGCCGCCACACGACACACGGTGTGGCGGCCGCGGCCGCTATCGGACCGGGTATCGCGCCCGGCATGGGCTAGGCCACGCTTCCCGCGGTCTTCCGGCGACGCAGGGCGTACATGCCGGTCCCGGCCACCGCGAGGACGGCCATCCCGCCCGCCGTCGCCGCCGGCGAGGCGAGCGCGCCGCCGCCGGTGTGCATACCGCCGCGGGGCTTGTCGTGGTCGCCCTTCCAGGCGCCCTCTTCCTCGTCCTTCCAGGAGCCCTTGTCCTCGTCGTCCTTCCAGGACTCCTTGTCGTTCTCGCCCTTCCAGGACTCCTTGTCCTGGTCGGCCTTCGGGGCCTCCTTCGTGGCCTCGTCCTCCTTGTCGTAGCCCCCGGCCCCGGGCCTGCCGGACCGCTCGGAGTCCCACTCCCCCTCGTTGGCCGGGGAGGTCAGCGCACCGCCACCCGTGTGAACCCCGCCACGCGGTCCGTCGTGGCTGCTGTCCTTGTCGTGCTCCTTGCTGTAGCCATTGTCCTCGTGGTCCCACTTGTCACCGTCGGCGTAGGCGCCGGGTGCGGTGATGGCGAGGACGGCGGTGGCCGCCGCGGTCGCGAGCAGCATGCGAGCAGAACGCATCTGATGGTCCTTCCGCCACAGCCGGGCAGCTGGTGCTTCGTCAGCTGACTTGACCCGGCTCCGACGTGATCCACCGTCAGCCGGATCCCGTTCCGCCACCACTCGGGGCGCTCAGCCGGGTGAACCGGAGGCCGCCCGACCCGCCCCCGAACGGCCTACACGGAGTCCCCGAAGGCCTTCAGGATGCGCTCGGCGGCCAGGGTGGCCGTCAGTTCGCCGTCCCTGACCTGCTGTTCGAGACCGGGGGCGAGGGACCGGACGCCGGGGTGGGTGCGCAGCCGGCCGAGGAGTTCGTCGCGGACCATGGACCAGGTCCAGTCGACCTGCTGGTCCCGCCGCTTGGCGGCGAGGCGGCCGCTGGAGTCGAGAAGGGTGCGGTGCTGCTCCAGCCGCTCCCAGATGGTGTCGAGGCCGGTCGACTCGCGGGCGCTGCAGCTCAGCACCGGAGGCGTCCAGGCCGCGTCCGCCGGGTGCATCAGCCGCAGGGCGCCCGCCAGCTCACGGGCCGCCGTACGGGCGTCGCGCTCGTGCGGGCCGTCCGCCTTGTTGACGGCTAGCACGTCGGCCAGCTCCAGGACGCCCTTCTTGATGCCCTGGAGCTGGTCGCCGGTACGGGCGAGGGTGAGGAGGAGGAAGGAGTCGACCATGTTGGCG
The DNA here is from genome assembly GCF_040297125.1 of Streptomyces sp. NPDC001868. Taxonomy (NCBI): domain Bacteria; kingdom Bacillati; phylum Actinomycetota; class Actinomycetes; order Kitasatosporales; family Streptomycetaceae; genus Streptomyces; species Streptomyces sp. NPDC001868. The sequence goes on from NZ_JBEOYO010000002.1 coordinate 234,325, forward strand.
ACGGCCGTCTCGGACTGGCCGACGCCGACGGTCTCCACCAGCACCACGTCGTAGCCCGCCGCCTCCATCACCACGATCGACTCACGGGTGGCCTGGGCGACCCCGCCGAGCGTGCCGGCCGTGGGGGAGGGCCGGACGAACGCCGCCGGGTCGACGGCCAGGCGCTCCATCCGGGTCTTGTCGCCGAGGATCGAACCGCCCGTACGGCTGGACGAGGGGTCCACCGCCAGCACCGCCACCCGGTGGCCGAGCGAGGTCAGCATCGTGCCGAACGCGTCGATGAACGTCGACTTGCCGACGCCCGGCACCCCGCTGACCCCGATCCGCCGCGCCCGGCCGCTGTGCGGCAGCAGTACGGTCAGCAACTCCTGGGCCAGCGACCGGTGTTGGGGCCGGGTGGACTCGACGAGGGTGATGGCGCGCGCGACGATCGCCCGCTTCCCGTCGAGCACACCCTTGGCGTAGGCGTCGACATCGATCACAGGTCGTGCCCGAGGTCGCCCGACAGCCGCTCCACCAGGTCGTACGCCGCGTCCGGAATCACCGTCCCGGGCGGGAACACGGCCGCAGCACCCATCTCCAGGAGCGTGGGCACGTCCTGCGGCGGGATGACACCGCCGACCACGATCATGATGTCCGCGCGCCCCTCCTCGGCCAGTTGCTCCTTGAGCGCCGGTACGAGGGTGAGATGCCCGGCGGCCAGCGACGACACCCCGACGATGTGCACATCCGCCTCGACGGCCTGCCGGGCCACCTCGGCGGGCGTCTGGAACAGCGGGCCGACGTCCACGTCGAAACCGAGGTCGGCGAAGGCGGTCGCGATGACCTTCTGGCCCCGGTCGTGGCCGTCCTGGCCCATCTTGGCGACCAGGATGCGGGGGCGGCGGCCCTCGGCCTCGGCGAAGGAGTCCACCAGGCTCCGGGTGCGCTCCACGTTCGGGGACTCACCTGCTTCGTTGCGGTACACCCCGGAGATCGTACGGATCTGGCTCGCGTGCCGGCCGTAGACCTTCTCCAGGGCGTCGGAGATCTCACCGACGGTGGCCTTGGCGCGGGCCGCGTTCACCGCCAGCTCCAGCAGGTTGCCCTCGCCGCCGGCCGCCCGGGTGAGCGCGTCCAGCGAGTCCTGGCAGGCCCGCTCGTCGCGCTCCGCGCGCAGCCGCCGCAGCTTCTCGATCTGCTGGGTACGGACGGAGGAGTTGTCGACCTTGAGGACGTCGATCTGCTCGTCGGTCTCGACGCGGTACTTGTTGACGCCGATCACCGGCTGCCGCCCCGAGTCGATCCGGGCCTGGGTGCGGGCCGCGGCCTCCTCGATGCGCAGCTTGGGGATGCCCGCGTCGATGGCCTTGGCCATGCCGCCGGCCGCCTCGACCTCCTCGATGTGCTGCCAGGCCCGGCGGGCGAGGTCGTACGTCAGCTTCTCGACGTACGCGCTGCCGCCCCACGGGTCGATGACCCGGGTGGTGCCGGACTCCTGCTGGATGAGCAGCTGGGTGTTGCGGGCGATGCGCGCGGAGAAGTCGGTGGGCAGCGCGAGGGCCTCGTCGAGGGCGTTGGTGTGCAGCGACTGGGTGTGGCCCTGGGTGGCCGCCATCGCCTCCACACACGTACGCGTGACGTTGTTGAAGACGTCCTGCGCGGTCAGCGACCAGCCCGAGGTCTGCGAATGGGTGCGCAGGGAGAGGGACTTGGCGTTCTGCGGGTCGAACTGCCTCACCAGTTTGGCCCACAGCAGGCGGGCCGCCCGCATCTTCGCGATCTCCATGAAGAAGTTCATGCCGATCGCCCAGAAGAAGGACAGCCGGGGCGCGAACGCGTCCACGTCCATCCCCGCCGCCCGGCCCGCGCGGATGTACTCCACGCCGTCCGCGAGCGTGTACGCCAGCTCCAGGTCGGCCGTCGCCCCGGCCTCCTGGATGTGGTAGCCGGAGATGGAGATGGAGTTGTAGCGGGGCATCCGCTGGGAGGTGAAGGCGAAGATGTCGGAGATGATCCGCATCGACGGCTTCGGCGGATAGATGTAGGTGTTGCGGACCATGAACTCCTTGAGGATGTCGTTCTGGATGGTCCCCGCGAGCTTCTCCGCCGGTACGCCCTGTTCCTCGGCCGCCACGATGTACAGCGCCAGCACGGGCAGAACCGCGCCGTTCATCGTCATCGAGACAGTCATCTTGTCCAGCGGGATGCCGTCGAACAGCTGTCGCATGTCGTAGATCGAGTCGATCGCCACGCCGGCCATGCCGACGTCACCGGTCACCCGGGGGTGGTCGCTGTCGTAGCCCCGGTGGGTCGGCAGGTCGAAGGCGACGGACAGGCCCTTCTGACCGGCCGCCAGGTTGCGCCGGTAGAAGGCGTTGGACTCCTCGGCCGTGGAGAAGCCCGCGTACTGGCGGATCGTCCAGGGCTGGTTGACGTACATCGTCGGGTACGGGCCGCGCAGATACGGCGCGACGCCCGGGTAGGTGCCCAGGAAGTCCAGGCCCTCCAGGTCCTGGCCGGTGTACAGCGGCTTGACCGGGATGCCCTCCGGGGTCTCCCACAGCAGGTCGTCACCGCCGGCCGCCTTCTTGAGGGCCGCCTGCCACTCTTCGGTGCCGCCCGCGAGGGCCGGACTCCCCAGCTCGATCCCGGAGAAGTCGGGGATTCCCATCAGGACACTCCCATGCGGTCGAGGGTGGCGGACAGGACGGCGACCGCGTCGCAGCCCGCGAAGACGTACGCGTCGACATCGGTGTACTGCCCGGGCCGGCCCGCGAGGAACACGTGTGTGGCACCCGCCGACTTGAGGGATGCGGCGGCCTCGGCGGCCCGCTCCTCGTACAGGGCGTCGCTGGAGCACACGCACACCTCGGTGGCGCCGCTCTCCTCGAACGTGCCGTCGGTGACGGCTTCGATGCCGCCCGCCTGGAAGAGGTTGGCGGCGAAGGTCGTCCGGGCGGTGTGGGCGGCGGCCGGGCCCAGCGAGGCCAGATAGACGCGCGGCCGGGAGCCGGTGGTGGCCAGGTGGGCGTCGGAGCGGGCGCGCAACTCCTCGTACGCCTCGTCCCGGTGGACGCGGGGGAGACCGCCGGACGGCGGCTCGGGGGCGGGCCGGCGGACGACCGGCTTCTCCGCCAGGTGGGGGAACTCGCTGACGCCCGTGACGGGTTCACGCCGCTTGGCGAGCCGGGCGCCGCGGGCCGCCCAGGTCTCGGCGAGCCGGTCCCGTACGGTCCCGGAGCGCAGGGCGGCCGCCTGGCCGCCCGCCCGCTCGATCTCCTGGAAGAACTCCCAGCCCGCGTGGGCGAGTTCGTCGGTGAGCCGCTCCACGTACCAGGAGCCGCCCGCCGGGTCGATGACCCGGGAGAGGTGGGACTCCTCGATGAGGATCGTGGAGGTGTTGCGGGCGATGCGCCGCGCGAACGCGTCCGGCAGCCCGAGCGCGTGGTCGAAGGGCAGCACGGTGACGGAGTCGGCGCCGCCCGCCCCGGCGGCCAGGGTGGCGATGGTCGTGCGCAGCATGTTCACCCACGGGTCGCGGCGCGTCATCATCACCGGCGAGGTCACCGCGTGCTGCGTCTGCGCCCCGGCGGCGGGCACCCCGCACACCTCGGCGACCCGGGCCCAGAGGCGGCGCGCGGCGCGCAGCTTGGCGATCGTCAGGAACTGGTCGGCGGTCGCCGCGTACCGGAACTCCAGCTGTCCACAGGCCTGTTCGACGCTCAGCCCGGCCCCGGTCAGCTCCCGCAGATACGCGACGCCGGTCGCCAGCGAGGCACCCAGCTCCTGGGCCGCCGAGCCGCCCGCCTCGTGGTACGGCAGGGCGTCCACGATCAGGGCCCGCAGCCCCGGGTACTCCTCGGCGCACAGCCGGGCGAGTTCGGCCACAGGGGTGAAGTCGTACGGCTGTCCGGTGCGGGCCTCGTGGCCGAGGGGGTCCGCGCCCAGGTTGCCGCGCGCCGCCTCCTTGGCGACACCGCGTTCCGCGTACAGCCGCAGCAACTCCCGGGCGGCGGGCTCGACCTCGGCTCCGGCGTCCAGGACGACCGGCGCGAGATCGAGGAGGACGCCGTCGAGGACCCGGCCGAGCGACGACACCGGGAGGCCGGCCTCGCCGAGCACCAGCCACAGGGAGGTGACGCCGTTCTCCAGATCCGCGAGCACGGCGTCCCCGTCCGCCGCCGTGTGCCGCTGGCGTACGTCCCAGCCGCCCACGGTGTTGCCCGCGGCCCGGCCTCCTCGTACGAAGGGCGCGAAGCCGGGCAGACCCGGAGGGGGCGCGGTGTCGTGCGCGGAATACAGGGGACGGGTGCGCAGCCCGTCCTCCAGCGCGGTGGACAGGGCTTCCTCGGCCTGAGGTCCCTCGACGTCCTTGCCCGACTTGCGCAGCACGCCCGCAACGAGGCGCTGCCACTGCTCGTGGGTTGCGTCAGGGAACTCGGCGGCCAGCTCAAGCCCGTCGTCAGGCAGGACCGTCATGCTCGGATGCTAGGCCAGAGGCGCAAAGGAGCAGCAGGGGGCGCGGCTGTGACCTTGCCCTCTCTGAACGTGGTGGGGCCGTTCGCCGTACCTCGTGCCACGCGGTCCGTGAGCCCCCTGCGGCACAGTCACCGGGCCGAACGAGGACAGGAGCGACCCCATGGCCGAGAAGTACTTCACCGTGTCCGGCATGAGCTGCGGGCACTGCGCCGTGAGCGTCACCGAGGAGGTCGTCGCGGTGCCCGGCGTCACCGAGGTCGATGTCGACGTACGGGCCGGCCTGGTGACCGTACGCGGGGAGACGGTCGACGACGCGGCCGTCCGCGCGGCGATCGTCGAGGCGGGCTACGAGGTCGCGGAGGTCGTCCGCCGCGCCGCGGCCTGAGCCGGGAGGCAGGCGGGGAACGGAAGGAAAGGCGCGGGAACGTTGCCGGAACGCGGCAATGAATCGGTCCCCCTACCCGTGTGAGGATCCCGTCAAGCCGGAGATCGGGGGCGGGGCGAGAGGGGGTGGCGACCTACCGCTTCGGGCCGGCCCTGACGCACGGTCGGACCGCCGTCACGCCACGGCGCGACGATCTGGTGGGCACCGCCGGGCGTGTGGTGACCGCCATTCCGGCCGACGGCCACGTCGGTCGTGGTGCGTGCGGTGGATCGCTGAGCGGCTCGTTCCGCCCGTCCTCTCTCTTCCTGTCTCTTCCTGTGTCAGGGGAGTCGGGGGTGCGGGCGGGCGGGTGGCAACGGCAAGGTGGAGATCGGCGAGTGACGGGATGAGGGTGAGGCTGAGGTAAAGGGAAATGGGTAGTGCTTTACCTATTGTGTGATTTCGCCTTTTCGTATTGCGCTAGAATCCTTTACCAAGCGCTAACGCTCTGGTGAGCGCTTATTTGCTCATTCGTTCGAGTGGTGGTCGGCGGTTCGGCCGACGGCGTGTTGGGGGGCGTGACATGGGTCGGGTATTCCGCGTGCGCGTCGTGAACACCGCTCGCGACGCCGTTCCCGATACCGGCCGCGCCGCGGGCCCGGGCGACCGCCCCGCGCACTGACGCACTCGCCGCCGTAGCGGGGATTCCCGACTGACCGATGGCCCCATTGCCCCACGGCCCGATGGCCTCGGGCAGTCGGGCAGCCCGTCATGTCACACGCGCGACGGCCGACTCGCTTTTGAGCCGTCTCCGTGGGAAACCCGCGTGTCCGTACGGCACCGACCGCCCGACCGCCCGCAGTCGTGGTCGCATGCGGCCCTCGCGTCCACCTGTGTGTCCACCCGCGCGCCAGAACACACACCAGAACACACACCAGAACTCGCCTCAGGCACAGACGCCGTCACCGCACTCGTCAACGGAGGACAGACGCCCGTGCACAACACCACTGCCATGCTCATCGAACTCGGGGCGATCATTCTCGCCCTGGGCCTGCTGGGTCGCCTCGCCGGACGGGTCGGCTTCTCACCCATACCCCTCTATCTGCTCGCCGGGCTCGCCTTCGGCCACGGCGGGATACTCCCGCTGCAGGCCAGCGAGGAGTTCGTCGCCACCGGCGCCGAGATAGGCGTCATCCTCCTGCTGCTCCTGCTCGGCCTGGAGTACAGCGCCTCCGAACTTGTCACCAACCTCAAGACCCAATACCCCTCCGGCGCGGTCGACTTCGTCCTCAACGCCGCCCCCGGCGCCGCGATGGCGCTGCTGCTCGGCTGGGGCCCGGTCGCCGCCGTCGCCCTGGCGGGCGTCACCTGGATCTCCTCCTCCGGCGTCATCGCCAAGGTCCTCGGCGATCTGCGCCGCCTCGGCAACCGTGAGACCCCGGTCGTGCTCGGAATCCTGGTCCTCGAAGACCTGTCCATGGCCGTCTACCTGCCGATCCTCACCGCCCTGCTCGCCGGGGTGAGCCTGGCGGGTGGCGCCCTCACCCTGCTGATCGCGCTGGGCACCGTGGTCACCGTCCTCTATGTCGCCCTGCGCCACGGCCGGTTGATCAGCCGTGCCGTCTCCTCCGACAGCGCCGAGATGCTCCTGCTCGTGGTCCTCGGGCTCACCCTGGTCGTCGCCGGGGTCGCCCAGCATCTCCAGGTCTCGGCGGCCGTGGGGGCGTTCCTGGTCGGCATCGCGCTGTCCGGTGAGGTCGCCGAGGGTGCCAGCAGCATCCTCAGCCCGCTGCGGGACCTGTTCGCCGCCGTGTTCTTCGTCTTCTTCGGCCTGCACACCGACCCCGCCGACATCCCGCCCGTCCTCCTCCCGGCCCTCGCGCTGGCCGCCGTCACCGCCCTCACGAAGATCGCCACCGGGTACTGGGCCGCCCGGCGGGCCGGGATCTCCGTCAAGGGCCGCTGGCGGGCGGGCGGCACGCTGGTCGCCCGCGGCGAGTTCTCCATCGTCATCGCCGGCCTCGCGGTCGGGGTCGAGCCCCGCATCGGCCCCCTCGCCACGGCCTACGTCCTCATCCTGGTCGTCCTCGGCCCCCTCACCGCCCGCTGGACCGAACCCCTGGCCCACCGCCTCACCCGCCGGCGCGCGTCGGCTGTGGCGACACCGACGGCCCGACCCGAGGCGGAGCCGGAGCCGGAGCCGGAGTCCAGCGGGGCTGTGCACGCGAACGTCTGAGGGGGGCCGGGCGGGGGTGCGGCCACGCTCGCACCGGACGCGCCATGGGGTAGGGCGCGGCGCCACGGCCACCGGAACCCGATCACCCTCGACCGAAAGGGGAGGCCATGAACGGTCAGCACGCGCACGGTCAGCACGCCAACGGCAGGGACGCGGACACCGGGAATGCGAACGGCGGGAGGGCGAACGGAATGACCGTGGACAGGCGGGGCGCGGGTGGCCGGGGCGTGGACGGCAGGGCCACGGCCGCTCGGAGCGCGGGCGTTCGGAGAGCGGCCGGGATGAGTGCGGTGGACGAGAGCGGGGGCGATCGAATCCCGGCCGACCGGCGTGCGGCCGACCGGAATCCGACCGCCCCGCGCGCGGCCGACCGGGGCCCGAATGCCCCGCGCCCGACCAAGCGCACCTCGACCGCCCGGCATACGCCCGATCGCCCCCCGGCCACCCCGCCTACGCCCGATCGCACCCCGACCGCCCGGCGTGCACCCGACCGCACCGCGACCACCCCGAGCCCGCCCGCCCGCACCCCAGCCGCCCGCCCCTCAGCTGAGCGCCCCTCAACCCCCCGCCCCCAAAGCGACGAGTTTCTCCATGGCTTCGAGCAGGTTCTCGCGGACGCCGCGCCCACCGGCCGTCGCCTGACGCGCGACGAGATCGAGGCGCGGCGGGCGCTCGGGGCGCGGGCGGCGGAGGCCGGGTACGGGTGGCGTTCGCTGGTGCGGGCGCATCTCGTGGCCGGTCGGGACAACTGGCCGAGGGCGGCGGACCCGGACAGCGTCCTCGCCGTCATCGAGCAGGCCGTGGACGCCTTCGCCGACGGCTACGAACGCGCCCAGCGGCTCGTGGTGCGCAAGGAGGAGGCCGCCCGCCGGGAGTTCATCGACGACCTCCTCCACGGCCGTGGCGACCCGGGCCAACTCGCCGCCCGTTCCGAACGGTTCGGGCTGCGCCTGTCCCGCGCGCACGCGGTCGCCGTCGCCGAGGGGCCGGAGAAGTACGACGAGACCGACCCCGTACCCCGGCAGGTGGCGAGCGAACTGTTCGCCCGCTTCGAGAACCGCCGCATCCTGTTCACCACCAAGGACGGCCGCATGGTGTGCATCGCCCCCGGCGACCAGGACGACGTCCTCACCCACTTCGCCAAACGCTCCTACGCCGCCACCGGCCGGACCCAGGTCGCCATCGGCCGCTCCCGGCCCGGCACGGTCGGCATCGGCCACAGCTACGAGGAGGCCCTCAACGCCCTGGACGTGGCCCAGCGGATGGGCCTCGAAGAGCCGCTGCTGCGCGCCGCCGACCTGCTGGTCTTTCCCGTACTGGCCCGGGACCGGCAGGCACTGGTCGACCTGGTGAGCAGCACGCTCGGCCCCCTGGAACAGGCGCGCGGCGGGGCCCGGCCCCTGCTGGACACCCTCACCGCGTACTTCGACACCGGTTGTGTGGCCGCCTCGACCGCCCGGCGGCTCTCCCTCAGCGTGCGCGCCCTCACGTACCGGCTGGCCCGCGTCCACACCCTCACCGGCACGGACCCGACCGACCCCACCGACCGCTACACCCTCCAGACCGCCGTCATCGGCGCCCGCCTCCTCGACTGGCCGACGAGACCCCTGAATTCCACCGAGGCGTCTCCCTAGCGACCCGACCCGACCCGACCCGACCCGATCCACCCGGCCCGACCCGACCCGACCCGACCCGATCCAGCCGGCCCGACCTGACCCGGCCCGACCCGACCAGCCGCCGCGGTCGGCGGGGTTCGGCCATTCCGACCCCCTGGCCGGTCGGGGTCTGGCGTCGGGTGAGCAGCCCGAGCATCGTGGACACCGGGGGCTTCGAGTGACGGCACACATGACCAGTGGGCCACGGTGATCAAGAGCCTTGGGGGACAGGTGGAGTTCCGGGTGCTGGGGCCGGTCGAGGTGTGGCTCCACGGGCAGAGGCTGCCGCCGTTCCCGCGCAAGCCGACCGCGTTGCTCACCGCCGGGCTCGTGGAGGCGGGCAGGCTGGTGTCGGTCGACCGGCTGGTCGACGCCGTGTGGGGGGACCGGCCACCGGCGTCGGCGGCGAAGCTGGTGCAGGGGTACGTCCTCAGACTGAGACAGGTGCTCCACAGCCCGGACACCCGAGAAGTGATCACGACCCGTCCCCGTGGCTATGTGTTCGAGCCGGGGGAGGGGCAGTTGGATCTTCAGCTGTTCCAGGCGCTGCTGGAACGCGGCCACGCGGAAGCGGCACGGGGCGAACACGGCGGTGCGGCGGACCTCTTCGAGCAGGCGCTGGGGCTCTGGAGGGGCCCCGCGCTGGGCGCTCCGACGACCCCGGTGCTGCAGGCCGAGGCGACCCGGCTGGAGGAGATCCGGCTGGCCACCGTGGAGCGCGTGCTCGACGCCCGTCTGGAACTGGGCGGCGGAGCGGAACTCGTGGGTGACCTCACCGGGCTGGTGGCCGAACATCCGCTGAGGGAACGATTACGGGTGCAGCTCATCACCGCCCTGGACCGCTGCGGACGTCGGGCGGACGCCTTGGCCGTGTACCGCGACGGCCGCCGCCGGCTGCACACCGAGCTGGGCATCGAACCCGGCCCGGAACTCCAGGAGGTGAACGCCCGGCTGCTGGTGGCCGACCGGCCCGGTGAGGGCGGGGCCGCCGGGCAGGAGCGCGCACGGTGGGAGGCGCACAGACGCGAGCCGGGCGGGGCGCCGCCTCCCGGACAGCTTCCCGCCGCACCGAAATGGCTGACCGGCCGCGAGACGGACACGGCCCGACTGGAGGCCGCACTGCGGGACGGCGGGGAGCACAGCCGGATCTGCGTCGTGCACGGGATGGCGGGCGTCGGCAAGACGGCACTGACGCTGCATGTCGCACACCGGGTCGCGACGGCCTTCCCGGACGGACAACTCCATGCCGTACTGGGCGGTGGGGACCCGGCCCGGCCGGCCGACCCCGCGGAGATCCTCGCGGGTTTCCTGCGCGCGCTGGGCATCGGACCGGGCCAGATCCCCACGTCGCTGCCCGAACGCGCCGCCGCGTTCCGTACGGTGCTGGCCGGTCTGAGGGTGCTCGTGGTGCTGGACGACGCCGCCGGTGAGGAGCAGGTGCGGTCCCTGCTGCCGGGCGCGAGCAGCGGGAGCGCCGTGCTGATCAGCAGTCGGAAGGCCCTGCACGGCCTGGACTCGGTCGAGCGGGTGGGCCTGGAGGTGTTGAACCCCGCCCATGCCGTGCAGCTTCTGGCCCGGCTCACGGGCTCCGACAGGACGACGGCGGAGCCCGAGGCGGCGGCCGAGATCGCCCAGCTGTCCGGAGGGCTCCCGCTGGCGCTGCGTATCGCGGGATCCCGGCTCGGCAGCCGAAGCGCCTGGCCGCTCGGCGCACTGGCCGAGCGGCTCCGCGACGAACACGTCCGGCTGGACGAGATGGCCTCCGGAGACCTGGACGTACGCGCGGGGATCGAGGTCAGCTACCGCGCGCTGCCGGAGCCGGAACGACTGGTCTTCCGCCGGCTCGGCATGCTCGAATCACCGGATCTCGCGCCCTGGGTGGCCGCACCGCTGGCGGACATCGACGTGTCCGACGCGGAGCGTCTGGTCGACCGGCTGGCCGACGCCCATCTGCTGGAGCCGCTGGGGGCGGACCGAACCGGCCGCGTACGGTACCGCTTCCACGACCTGGTCCGGCTGTACGCCAGGGAACGAGCCGACCTGGAGGACACCCCGCAGGACCGGTCCTCGGCGCTGGCGCGGCTGCTGCGTACCTGGCTCGCGCTCGGCCGCCGGGCCGGTGACCTCGACCCCACCGGGCTGGCGCGTCTCGCACCCCGGCAAGCCGCTCAGGAGGCCGACACGGCACTCGGCGGGCGGCTGCTGGCCGATCCGCGCGCCTGGCTCCAGGCCGAGCACAGCTCGCTGGTGGCCGGGGTGGTGCTGGCCGCGCGCCTCGATCTCCACGAGGAGGCGTGCGACCTGGCCTCGGCGCTCGTCCAGGCGTCGTTCCGGGTGAACAACCAGTTCGAGGAGTGGCAGCGTACGCACGACGCCGCCCTCGCCGCCGTCCGCCGAGCGGCGAACCCGCGCGGGGAGGCCGTACTGCTCACCGGCCTCGGGCAACTGCGCTACGAACAGGACCGGTTCGACGAAGCCGACCGCTACTTCCGCGCGGCGTTGGCCGGGTTCGTACGGCTGGACGACATCGGCGGTCAGGCCACGGCTCTGGCGGGGATCGCCGTCGTGGGCCGGGAGCAGGGCAACTTCACCGAGGCGACGGCCTGTCTGGAACGGGCCCTGTCCGCCTTCGAGGCACTCGGGGACGCCGCGGGGGCGGCGGGAGCTCTCTACGACCTCGGGTCGATCCTGCGGGAGAAGGGCCACTCCGAGGAGGCGACGGTCCACTTGCGCAAGGCGCTCACCATCCACCGGTCGATCGGCAGCCGGCGCGGTGAGGGGCTGGTCCTGCGGGCGATCGGCCTGGTGCACCGAGCGGACGGTGACCTGGTGCGCGCGGAGGAACAGTGCGCGCGGGCCCTCGCCCTGCTGCGGTCGGCCGGTGACCGGCTGATGGAGGCATACGCCGTACAGGCCTTGGCCAAGGTCCGCTTCCGGCTGCGGCCCGACGACGCGGAACTGCCCGCGCTGCTCGGCGCGCTACGGGTGTGCCGGGAGCTGGACGACGGGTTCGGCGAGGCCCTGCTGCTGCGCACGCTCGGCGAACTGCACCTCGCCCAGGGGCGCGTGGACCACGCGTCGGCCTGTCTCCGGCAGGCGCTGGATCTCTGGACACGGCTGAGGCATCCGGTCTTCCGCGCCCGCACCCTGCGGGATCTGTCCCGGCTCCACGAACTCCTCGGCGACCGGCCCGCCGCCCGTGCGCTGCGCCAGGAGGCGCTGCTGACCTTCCGGCTCTACGGCACCCGGGAGTACGCCGAACTGCGCGCGGTCGAGGAGACGGATCAGACGGATCGGACGGATCAGACGGATCAGACGGACCGGACGGATCCGAGCGCGGTGCCGGGCAGGTAGCTGAACCAGGACTGAACCGGCACTGCGCTCCGGCTGTACCGCCGTCTCCCACAGTGAGGGGGCAACGAGAACAGGACCCGAACTAGGGGGAAGAACCCGATGCGCAAGCGCACCGTCGCGGCTCTGTCCGCATCCACCGCCCTGGCCGTCGTGGCCATCGCGGCACCCAACGCGTCCGCCGAACCGAACCCGCCCGGCTGCGACCGGGGGGCCTTCTGTATCTACTCCGGCACGGGCCAGACCGGTTCGCTGCTCGTGGAGAGTCAGGGCAACTGGTCCGGCAGCGTCAGTGGCCGGTCCGTCTTCAACAACGGCACGAGCTTCCCCGGTGCCGACCACATCCAGCTCACGTGGACCTACAACGGGGGCACGTTCAGCGACTGCCTCCACTTCAACCCGGGCCCCGGCGACTACAAGTGGGACTTCGCGCCCGGCGTCGTCTTCAAGCAGGCCACCTGGCGCGGTGAGTGCTGATCCCCGCTTCCCACACACGGCCGCCGCGGACATCCGCGGCGGCCGTGCCGTGCCCCGGGGCGACAGCCGGCCCGGGCGGTGACGCTCGTCAGATGTCCCGGAAGATCTCGATCTGCGCCCCCACCGTGTTCAGCCGCTCCGCGAGGTCCTCGTAGCCGCGGTTGATGACGTAGACGTTGCGCAGGACGGACGTGCCGTCGGCGGCCATCATCGCCAGGAGGACGACGACGGCGGGGCGCAGGGCCGGCGGGCACATCATCTCGGCGGCGCGCCAGCGGGTGGGGCCCTCGACCAGGACGCGGTGGGGGTCGAGGAGTTGGAGGCGGCCGCCGAGGCGGTTGAGGTCGGTGAGGTAGATCGCGCGGTTGTCGTAGACCCAGTCGTGGATGAGGGTCTGGCCCTGCGCGGCGGCGGCGATGGCCGCGAAGAACGGGACGTTGTCGATGTTCAGGCCGGGGAACGGCATGGGGTGGATCTTGTCGATCGGCGCCTGGAGCTTGGAGGGGCGGACGGTGAGGTCCACCAGCCGCGTACGGCCGTTGTCGGCGAAGTACTCCGGTGAGCGGTCGTGGTCGAGGCCCATCTCCTCCAGGACCGCCAGCTCGATCTCCAGGAACTCGATCGGCACCCGGCGCACGGTCAGTTCGGACTCGGTGACGACCGCGGCGGCGAGCAGGCTCATCGCCTCGACCGGGTCCTCGGAGGGCGAGTAGTCGACGTCCACATCGAGGTGCGGCACCCCGTGCACGGTGAGCGTGGTGGTGCCGATGCCCTCCACCCGTACGCCGAGCGCCTCCAGGAAGAAGCACAGGTCCTGGACCATGTAGTTGGACGAGGCGTTGCGGATGACGGTCACGCCGTCGTGGCGGGCGGCGGCCAGCAGCGCGTTCTCGGTGACCGTGTCGCCGCGCTCGGTCAGCACGATCGGCCGGCCGGGGGTGACGGACCGGTCGACCTCGGCGTGGTACAGCCCCTCGGTGGCCGTGATGTCGAGACCGAACCGGCGCAGCGCGATCATGTGCGGCTCGATCGTCCGCGTCCCGAGGTCGCAACCGCCCGCGTACGGCAGCTTGAAGTGGTCCATGCGGTGCAGCAGCGGGCCGAGGAACATGATGATCGAGCGGGTGCGGCGGGCGGCCTCCGCGTCGATCGCGTCGAGGTCCAGCTCGGCCGGCGGCACGATCTCCAGGTCGACACCGCCGTTGATCCACCGGGTGCGTACGCCGATGGAGCCGAGCACCTCCAGAAGGCGGTACACCTCCTCGATGCGGGCCACCCGGCGCAGCACTGTGCGCCCCCTGTTCAACAAGGAGGCGCACAGCAGCGCGACACACGCGTTCTTGCTGGTCTTCACGTCGATCGAGCCGGACAGCCGGCGTCCGCCGACCACCCGCAGATGCATCGGACCCGCGTATCCCAGCGAGACGATCTCACTGTCCAGGGCTTCACCGATTCGAGCGATCATCTCAAGGCTGATGTTTTGATTACCGCGCTCGATACGATTCACCGCGCTCTGACTCGTGCCGAGCGCCTCCGCCAGCTGTGACTGTGTCCAGCCCCGGTGCTGCCTTGCGTCACGGATGAGCTTGCCGATGCGTTCGAGGTAGTCGTCTGCCATGGGGTCGAGGTTATCTCAGATATGAGATGGCGCCTCTTGGGGGGTCTGTTGGGGTCGTGACGCGGGTCCGTTCAGGTGACGGAGTGTCAGCCGGGCTCAGTGGCGCTTCGCGTTGCGGGTGCGGCGCCAGCCGAAGGGGCCGGGCAGGTCCATCGAGGTCGTACGGCGTCCCGTGCTGCTGTGGGTGTGCCGCGGGCCGTTGTGGCCACCGGTGGTGATGGACCAGGACCGCTTGTTGATGTTCAGTCGCACACCCGGCAGGATGCGGAAGCTCTTGCGGAACGTGAGCGGCATGTGTGCCTCCTCCCCCGGATTTCCCGGGCTGTCGAGCACTTTCGAGGACTTCCCGATGTACGCCGGGTACCCCGCTCGACGGTGCGCATCCCTGCCGGTCGTCGACAACCGCCGGTTACGGGAGGGGCGTTGGCGGCAGTACGCAGAACTCGTTGCCGTCGGGGTCGGCCATCACCACCCAGTCGACCTCGCCCTGGCCGATGTCGGCGCGGGTCGCGCCGAGGGAGGCGAGGCGGTCGACCTCCGCCGGCAGGTCGCCGTCGGCGGGCGGTGCGAGGTCGAAGTGCAGCCGGTTCTTCCCGGGTTTCGGGGCCACCGGCGGACCGCCCCAGGTGATCTTCGGGCCGCCGTGCGGTGAGCGGATCGCGGTCTCCTCGTCCTGGTCCCAGACCAGCGGCCAGCCCAGGGCCCGGCTCCAGAAGTACCCGGCCTCCTGGGAGCCGTCGCTCGCGAGCGCGCCGATGAAGCCGCAGTCGGCGAGGAAATTGTTGCCCGGCTCGATGACGCAGAACTCGTTGCCCTCGGGGTCGGCGAGGACCACGTGCTCCTCGTCCGGGAGCTGGCCGATGTCGATGTGCCGGCCGCCGAGTTCCAGCACCCGCGCCACGGTCCGCCGCTGGTCGTCGAGGGACCGGCTGGTCAGGTCGAAGTGCGTCTGGTTCGCGACGGTCTTCTTCTCCTGGCTCGGCAGGAAGCGGAGCCGGAACCCGGTGTCGTCGCCCGGTGCGAGCGCGACGGCGCCGTAGGGGTCGTCGACCGTCTCCCAGTCCAGGACGCCGGCCCAGAAGCGGGCGAGACCGACGGGGTCGTTCGCGTCGAAACTGAGCGCGTGCAGGTGGGTGGTCATCCCCGGGGGTCTCCGATCCGCTGACTCACAGCCGCGCACGGGGCTCGTCCCCCTGCCCGTGCGGGCAGCGGCGCCCATGAGGGCAGCAATGCTAGGAAGCCCGGGAACCGCCCCGCAACGGAAATAGGCGGCGCCGGGGCCGCGCCCGCGCCCTGCCGGTCCCTCGGGTGCCGTGCCCGTTCGCCCGGAGATTGGCGCACGCCACATCGGGCCGGGCATGACCAGCCCGCGCCCATGTACTACTGTTATCTCGACATCGAGATATCTGCCGAGGCGCACCTCGGCCGCACGTCACACTCGGTCTGGCGGTAAGGGCTACCTAACTTAGCCTTACCTTAGCGGATCGGCCAAGGGGGCGTGGCGGCAGGATGCGGTGGTACGCGCACATGGAATGAAGGAGACTGTCGTGTCGGCGAACAGCTTCGACGCCCGCAGCACGCTGCAGGTGGGCGACGAGTCGTACGAGATCTTCCGGCTGGACAAGGTGGAGGGCTCGGCTCGCCTGCCCTACAGCCTCAAGGTCCTGCTGGAGAACCTGCTCCGCACGGAGGACGGCGCGAACATCACCGCCGACCACATCCGTGCCCTTGGCGGCTGGGACTCCCAGGCCCAGCCCAGCCAGGAGATCCAGTTCACGCCGGCCCGCGTGATCATGCAGGACTTCACCGGTGTGCCCTGTGTGGTGGACCTCGCCACCATGCGTGAGGCCGTGAAGGCGCTCGGCGGCGACCCGGCCAAGGTCAACCCGCTCTCCCCGGCCGAGATGGTCATCGACCACTCCGTCATCGCCGACAAGTTCGGCACCAGCCAGGCCTTCGCGCAGAACGTCGAGCTGGAGTACGGCCGCAACAAGGAGCGCTACCAGTTCCTGCGCTGGGGCCAGACCGCGTTCGACGACTTCAAGGTCGTACCCCCCGGCACCGGCATCGTCCACCAGGTGAACATCGAGCACCTGGCCCGCACGGTCATGGTCCGCAACGGCCAGGCGTACCCCGACACCCTCGTCGGCACCGACTCGCACACCACCATGGTCAACGGCCTCGGCGTCCTCGGCTGGGGCGTCGGCGGTATCGAGGCCGAGGCCGCGATGCTCGGCCAGCCGGTCTCCATGCTCATCCCGCGCGTCGTCGGCTTCAAGCTGACCGGTGAGCTGACCCCCGGCACCACCGCCACCGACCTCGTGCTCACGATCACCGAGATGCTCCGCAAGCACGGTGTCGTCGGCAAGTTCGTCGAGTTCTACGGTGAGGGCGTGGCCGCCACCTCCCTCGCCAACCGCGCCACCATCGGCAACATGTCGCCGGAGTTCGGCTCGACCGCCGCGATCTTCCCGATCGACGGCGAGACCATCAAGTACCTGAAGCTCACCGGCCGCTCCGAGCAGCAGCTCGCGCTCGTCGAGGCGTACGCCAAGGAGCAGGGTCTCTGGCTGGACCCGCAGGCCGAGCCCGACTTCTCCGAGAAGCTGGAGCTCGACCTCGCAACGGTCGTCCCCTCCATCGCCGGCCCGAAGCGCCCGCAGGACCGCATCGTCCTCGCGAACGCCGCCGAGCAGTTCAAGCAGGACGTCCTCAACTACGTCGACTCCGTGGACGAGTCCGGCAAGGAGTCCTTCCCGGCCTCCGACTCGCCGGCCGTCGCCCCGAACGGCGCCCCGTCCAACCCGGTCACCGTGACCGCCCCCGACGGCTCGACGTACGAGATCGACCACGGCGCGGTGACGGTCGCGGCCATCACCTCCTGCACCAACACCTCGAACCCGTACGTCATGGTCGCCGCCGCGCTGGTCGCGAAGAAGGCCGTGGAGAAGGGCCTGACCCGCAAGCCGTGGGTCAAGACCACCCTCGCCCCGGGCTCCAAGGTCGTCACCGACTACTTCGACAAGGCGGGGCTCACCCCCTACCTCGACAAGGTCGGCTTCAACCTCGTCGGCTACGGCTGCACCACCTGCATCGGCAACTCCGGCCCGCTGCCGGAGGAGGTCTCCAAGGCCGTCAACGACCACGACCTCGCCGTCACCTCGGTGCTCTCCGGCAACCGGAACTTCGAGGGCCGGATCAACCCCGACGTCAAGATGAACTACCTGGCGTCCCCGCCGCTGGTCGTCGCGTACGCCCTCGCGGGCTCCATGAAGGTGGACATCACGCGCGACGCCCTCGGTGTGGACCAGGAGGGCAAGCCGGTCTACCTGGAGGACATCTGGCCCTCCGAGGCCGAGGTCAACGACGTCGTGGCGAACGCCATCGGCGAGGACATGTTCTCCAAGTCCTACTCCGACGTCTTCGCCGGTGACGCCCAGTGGCAGGCGCTGTCGATCCCCGAGGGCGACACCTTCGAGTGGGACCCGCAGTCGACGTACGTCAGGAAGCCCCCGTACTTCGAGGGCATGACGATGGAGACCACCCCGGTCTCGGACATCGCCGGCGCCCGCGTCCTCGCCAAGCTGGGCGACTCGGTCACCACCGACCACATCTCCCCGGCCGGTGCGATCAAGGCCGACACCCCCGGAGGCAAGTACCTCACGGAGCACGGTGTCGAGCGTCGTGACTTCAACAGCTACGGCTCGCGCCGCGGCAACCACGAGGTCATGATCCGCGGCACGTTCGCCAACATCCGCCTGCGCAACCAGATCGCGCCGGGCACCGAGGGCGGCTACACCCGCGACTTCACCCAGGACGGCGGTCCGGTGTCGTTCATCTACGACGCCTCGCGCAACTACATCGAGCAGGGCATCCCGCTGGTCATCCTGGCCGGCAAGGAGTACGGCTCCGGCTCGTCCCGTGACTGGGCGGCCAAGGGCACGGCCCTCCTCGGCGTCAAGGCCGTCATCGCCGAGTCGTACGAGCGCATCCACCGCTCGAACCTCATCGGCATGGGCGTCCTCCCGCTGCAGTTCCCGGAGGGTGCCTCGGCCTCCGCCCTCGGCCTCACCGGTGAGGAGACCTTCTCCTTCACCGGCGTCGAGGAGCTGAACAACGGCACCACCCCGCGCACGGTCAAGGTCACCACCGACACGGGCGTCGAGTTCGACGCGGTCGTCCGCATCGACACCCCCGGTGAGGCCGACTACTACCGCAACGGCGGCATCATGCAGTACGTGCTGCGCAGCCTGATCCGCAAGTAAGCGGCCAGGCAGGGCAGTTGAGGGCCGCATCCCCGGTGACGGGGGTGCGGCCCTTCGCGTAGCCCTCCGCGTAGGTCTTCGGGTCCGCTACAACCAGCCGCGCTGTGCCGCCCGCATCCCCAGCTGGAAGCGGCTCGCCGCCCCCAGCCGCTCCTGGAGGTCGCTCACCCGGCGGCGCAGGGTCCTCAGGCTCACGCCCAGATGCCGGGCCACCGCCTCGTCCTTCATCCCGGCCGCCAGCAGCCGCGTCAACGTCCGCTCCCCCTCGGAGAGTTCACCCTCACCGACCGGCTGACCGAGCGGTGTCGCCTGCTGCCAGGCCAGGTCGAAGAGCTTCTGCAGGGCCTCGGTCACCGCCGAGTGCCGTACGACGGCGGCGCAGTAGCCGCCCGCCGGGCCGGCGGTCAGCGGGAGCATCGCCCGACGCCCGTCCACCAGCAGCAACTTGACCGGCACCGACGGCAACACCCGGGCCTGCTCGCCGAGTTCCACCATCTTCCAGGCGTGGGACAGGACGTCCGGGTCCTCCAGGGCGGTCGCCGAGTAGACCGCGCGATACACGATCCCACGGCTGAGCAGATCGGCCTGGAGGTCCAACTGCGGGGTGCGCGGGGCGAGATAGGGAGGCGTGTCGAAGAGACACACCTCGTGCTCGGCGCGCGCGTACAGCTCCTCCAGCCGTGCCGCGTTGGCGCCCTCCCCGGAGACCACCTCGACCAGCCGCGCGGGCTCCTCGCGCAGCAGCCCCGCCTCGTACGAGGTCGCCATCTCCTCGGCGGTGGCGGCGAGCAGCTCGGACTCGGTCTCGCGCCGCCGGATCAGCGCGCGGATCGCCACGCGCGGGTCGACCGCGCGTAACCCGCCCATGGAGTCCGGCGGTTGGAGCAGGCCGAGCGCGAGCAGCCGGTTGCAGGACTCACGGATCCGGGCCGGTGTGGCGCCGGTGAGCAGCGCCCAGCCGGCCGCGCCCGCGTCGGGTTGATGGAGGATCGACTGGTACACCAGCTCGTCGAAGGCGGAGACCCCCACCGCGGACCAGGGGCTCGCGGCAGGGGTCTGTCTTGCCGTGTCATATGCCGTGTTGACCATGCCCCGGCACGCTAGAGGATCCTTGTTAAGGCTGAGGCACAGGTTTCGGGGGTCGCCTGCCCGAGTTGCTGAGACGGGCCAGTCGCCCGGGTTACTTCAGGCCGAACGCCCGCAGCACGGTCTGATCGATCCCGTTGCCGTTCCGGTCGGCCGCCCGCACCCGCAGCGACACCGACTCGGCGCCCTTCGCGGCCTTGAACGCCGCCTTGCCGTTCTTGACCCTCACTTCCTTCCAGGAGGTGCCGTCGTCGTAGGAGACCCAGGCCTTCAGACTGCTCGCCTTCACGCTCCCCAGCTGGTTGGCGACGGGCAGCGCGACCTCCAACTCCTGCTTGCGGTCCGCCCGGTTGAGGAGGTCGAGCCCCTTCGGCGCGATCCCGACCGTGAGCAGCGGCAGCGCGGTCGAGGCGTCGGTGTGCGCCGAGGCGAAGGTCCACTCGGTGTGCGTGTTCGTGGAGTACTTGGCCCACTCCGCCCGGCGCTGCACGTCCAGTTCGAAGCGGTACGAGGCCTTGGCCGCCGGGACGTCGAAGATGCCGTAGCCGCCGAGCACCGAGTTGCCGACCAGCTGCCCGTCCGCGTAGAGCTTGCCCTTCGCGGTGCTGTCGGTGCCGTCGATGTATCCGTAGTGACCCGGCGTGGAGTCGGTCAACTCCGCCACAGACATGGTGAGTTTGTCACCGGTGCGCTCGGAGAGGCCGTACTCCTCACTGGTTCCCGGGCGGATGACCTGGCGCAGCCAGTTCTCGGTGCCCTTCTCCGTGCCCGCCTCGGTGAAGGTCCGCAGCGGGCTCCACTGGCCCCTGAACGTGTTCCAGTGGGGATAGACGACGTGCCAGGTACGGGTGTCGGGGTCGACGTAGTAGTACTCGTCGCGTTCCGTGCCCAACTGCGTGTACACGCTGCTCTCGATGCCGAAGAGCTGCCAGGGGCGGAACGTGTACAGAGCGTCCGCGCCGATCTCGCCGGCCGTCGCCCCGTAGTAACGGGCGTGCCGCTTCACCGTGTTGGACTTGTCCAGGCTGTAGTTCTGGTCCGCGGAGATGGAACCGCTCTGCGCGACGAGCACGTTGTAGACGTACGGACTGACCGGCGTGCCGCTCAGCTTCAGCGTGACCTTCTTGCCGGTCTTCAGCAGACCGGTGAGCTTGGCGCCCTCCTCGCCGGTGGCGATCATCAGCGGGACGGTGGTCGCTCGGTCCACGGCCTCGATCCAGAAACCGGGCTTGTCGCGGTACACGATGAGGTAACCCGCACCGGCCTTGGTCGCGTTGTCCAGAGCGCTCTGTGCGCGGTCCGCGGCGCCGACCCTGACCACCGCCACCTTGCCCTTGACGTCGAGCCCCGCGAAGTCGGCCTCGGTACCGCCGCCCGCGTCCACCGCCCGGACCTTGTGGTCACCGCTGATCTTCAACGGGAAGTCCTCGTACGTCTGGGAGTAGTAGAGCGAGGACAGCTCGGTCTTCTCCGGGCTGGTGACGCTCGCCGTCAACTCCTTCTCGTACAGCCGGAACTTGGCGGAGAACTCCAGGCTTCCGATGGTGACCTTCGGGGTCGGCGTCACATAGACGTGGTCGGTCCAGAAGCCCTGGCTGTAGGTGAGGCCCCAGCCGTTGCCCGGCCCCTCGCGGTGCACATTGGTGCTGAAGCCATTGAACTCGGAGTTCTGCTTGGTCTTCGGCTTGATCTCCACGGCCTTGCGGGCGTCGAGCACGACCTCCGTGTCCCCGCCCACCTTGATCTCGGGGCTGGTGACGACCGAGCTGCCGACGGCCGTCCCGCCCGCGTCACGGTCGGGGATCCAGGTCGAGATGTGGTAGGTGCCCGCCGGGACCTGCCAGGTCCAGCCGGTGCCGAGGAAGCCGTACTCGTCGGGGATGGCGCTGTTCAGCTCCATGAGCGTGTAGATCGAGCCCCCGGTGGGCGCCTTGCCGTCGCGGCCCAGGAGCGAGACCTTGAGGTCGTAGGTCTTCGGCGCCTTCTCGAAGCCGACGGCCGTGGTGACCTTGATGCCGTCGGCGGTCGCCGTGACGTGGCCCGTGTACCGGCCCTGGGCCTGCGCCGCCGGGTCGACCGTGACCGGGACCGTGGCGGTGCCCTTGGCGGGGACGGTGACCGTACCGACGCCCGGGGCGGCTGCGGCGAGGCTGGACGAGATCGTCAACTCCACCGCCTTGTCAGTGGTGTTGGTGTACGTGATGTCCTTGCCGACGACTCCCGTGTCACCGTCCTCGAACTGGCCGAAGCTCAGCGCCGAGGTCGCGAACACACCCTGCCCGGCCGCCCGTACGACATCGACCCGGCCGTCGCCCTGCTCGAACACGGAGTTGACGTCGTTCGTCTTCGCCGTGCTGGCCAGGGACTGCTTGATCTGCTCGCCCGTCCAGTCCGGATGGGCCTGGGCGACCAGCGCCGCGGCGCCCGCGACATGCGGGGTCGCCATCGACGTACCGTTCGCCGCCGTGTAGTTGGCGTCGACCGGCGTGCCCATCGTGGTGCCCGCCGCACGGGCCGCCACGATGCCCACGCCCGGCGCGGTGATCTCCGGCTTGACCGCGGAGTCACCGAGGCGCGGGCCGCGGCTGGAGAACGAGGCCAGCTTGTCGGACTTGTCGACGGCGCCGACCGTCAGCGCCGAGTCGGCGATGCCCGGGGTGCCCACGGTCTGCTCATACGGGCCCGCGTTGCCCGACGCGACCACGAAGAGGGCGCCGGTGGACGCGGACAGTTCGTCGACGGTCTCACTGAGCACGTCGGAGGGGCCGGTCGCCGTACCGCCCAGCGACATGGAGACGACCTTGGCGCCCGAGTGCGCCGCCCACTCCATGCCCGCGATGATCCAGGAGGACTGGCCGCGACCGTCGTTGCCCAGCACCTTGCCGACCAGCAGCTCCGCGCCCGGCGCCACGCCCTTGAGCCTGCCGTCCGAGGCCGCGCCCGAGCCGACGATCGTGGACGCCACATGGGTGCCGTGGCCATGACCGTCCTGGACCGCCTGGTCCGGTACGAAGCTCGTCGACTCGGCGATCCTCCCCGCGAGGTCCGGGTGTCCGGCGTCCACGCCGGTGTCCAGGACGGCGACCTTGACGCCCTTGCCGTCGTAACCCGCCTGCCACACCTCGGGCGCGCCGATCTGCGGCACGCTCACATCGAGGGACGCCTTCACCTGGGCGTCGAGCCAGAGCTTGTCGATGCCCTCGCCCAGCTGCTTCGCCGCCTTCGCGGTGGGCTCGGTGCCGAGGGCCGGGGCGATGTCCGCCCAGAACGCGCTGGACTTCTTCGCGCTCAGCGCGGCGCCGTCGATCCCGGGCAGTGCGAGCGTCCTGCGCGCGCCCTCGGGGGTCGCGCTGCCCTTGCTGTACGTCGCGATGACAGGGGTGGCGCCGGTCCTGGCGTCCGAATAGCCCTGCTTGACGAGCTGGGTGACGTTGAACAGGGCCGGGTCGAGACGGCCCGCCTGGATCAGCGGGATCGCGTCCGTCGGCAGGACACTGACCTCGCCGTTCTTCTCGCTGGACAGGAAGGTCGCGGCCTCCCGGCCCTTGCCGCGCCGGACGTCGACGGCGTTCTTGCCGTCCGCTCCCTTGGTGAGGGAGACGGTGTCGCCGGTGATGAGGGTGACGGTCTGCGCCGGGACAGCAGCTGTGCCGGGGCTCCTGGGGGTGGTGGTGACCGGGGACACGGGACCGGCTGTCGCGGGCGCGACCGCGCCCGCGACCAGCCCGGCCGCGCCTGCCACGGCCCAGAGGGCGTGGAGTCTTCGCATGGGTGGAGGTCCTCCCCTGAACGCTCGAACTCTGAAAACGCTTCCGGCCTGGTGAGCGGAAGCCAGTGATCAGAGTGGGCGCCGCACAGATTGGGGCTCAAGGGATTCCTGTGGCCGGGGAGTGCCAATGCACCCTTCGGCCACGGCACCCGACGGAGTGAGGGCCCCGCTCCCGGCCGGAGCGCGGCCCTTCGCCTCACGGAGCCGCAGCGGCTACACCCAGCCGCGTTGAGAAGCCCGCATCCCCAGCTGGAACCTGCTCGACGCCCCCAGCCGCTCCTGCAGCTCGCTCACCCGCCGCCGCAGGGTCCGCAGACTCACCCCCAGATGGCGAGCCACCGCCTCGTCCTTCATTCCGGCCGCCAGCAGCCGGGTCAACGTCCTCTCGCTCTCGGAGAGTTCACTGTCGTCCGCCGCCTGGCCCAGCGGAGTCGCCTGCTGCCAGGCCATCTCGAAGAGCTTCTGCAGGGCCTCGGTCACCGCCGAGTGCCAGATCACGACGGCGCAGTAGCCGCCGGCCACGGAGGCGGTCAGCGGCAGCAGCGCCCGGCATCCGTCGACCACCAGCAGCTTGAGCGGCACGGAAGGCAGTACCCGGGCCTGCTCGCCGAGTTCGACCATCCTCAAGGCGCGGGACAGGACCTTCGGATCCTCCAGGCCGGTCGCCGCGTAGATCCCGCGAGAGACGATCCCGCGGTTGAGCAGATCGGCCTGGAGATCCACCTGCGGACCGGCCGGGGCGAGATACGGCGGTGTGTCGAAAAGGCACACCTCGTGCTCCGCGCGCGCGTACATCTCCTCCAGCCGTGCCGCGATGGCGCCCTCGCCGGACGCCACCTCGATCAGACGGGTCGGCTCCTCGCGCAGCAGCCCCGCCTCGTACGCGGTCGCCATCTCCTCGGCGGTGGCGGCCAGCAGTTCGGACTCCGTCTCGCGCCGCCGGATCAGCGCGCGGATCGCCACCCGGGGGTCGACTGCCCGTAATCCGCCCATGGAGTCCGGTGGTTGCAGCAGACCGAGCGTGAGAAGCCGGCTGCAGGCCTCACGGACCAGGGCAGGGGAGGCACCGGTCAGCAGCGCCCAGCCGGCCGCGCCGGCGTCGGGCTGGTTGAGGATGGCCTGGTACAGCAGCTCGTCGAACGCGGAGACCCCCACCGCGGCCCAGGGGCTCGCGGCAGGGGTCTCCCTTGCCGTGTCGTATGCCGTGTTCACCATGGCCCGGCACGGTAGACGATCTTTGTTAAGAATTTTCGCAATGTTTGACGGAGGTCGGCTACTTCAGGCCGAACGCCCGTACCACCGTCTGGTCGACCGTGTTGCCGTCCCGGTCGGCGGCCCGTACGCGCAGCGACACGAACCCGGCGCTCTTCTTCGGGTGCTTGAGCTCCGCCTTGCCGTTCTTGACCTTCACTTCCTTCCAGGAGGTGCCGTCGTCGTACGAGACCCAGGCCTTCAGGGAACCTGTGGTGACGCCGCCCGACTGGTTCCGGAGGGAGAGGCCGAGCTTCGACGTGTGCCCGGCCTCAGCGCTGTTGAGGAGATTGAGCCCGGCCACGTCATAGTCGACCGAGAGCACCCCGAGCGCCGTCTGCTGGTCCGTGTGCGCCGAGGCGAAGGACCATTCGGTGTGGGTGCTGGTGGAGTACGCCGCCCAGTCGGCCGTGCGCTGTGTGTCGACCACGAGACGGTACGAGGACTTCGCCGCCGGGACGGTGAAGGCGCCGTAGCCGCCGAGCGCGGTGTCGCCGACCAGCTGGCCGTCCGCGTACAGCTTGCCCTTCGCGGTGTCCAGGACGTTGTCCACCAATCCGTAGTGGCCCGGTGTCGCATCGCTCAACTCCGGGATGCGGAAGGAGAGTTTGTCACCGGTGCGCTGGGAGAGGCCGTACCGCTGGGCGGTCGCCGGCCGGACGACCTGGCCCAGCCAGTCCTCGGCGGGCTGCTTGCCCGCCTTGTCGAAGGTCCGCAAGTCCCCCCACTGAGGCTGGGTCGCCTTCCAGTGGGGATAGACGGCGTGCCAGATCCGGGTGTCGGAGACGTTGTAGTACTCGGTGCGCTCCGTGCCGAGCTGCACGTTGGTGCTGGTCGCGATGTCGGCCCCCTGCCAGGGGCGGAACCGGTACACGGCGTCCTTGCCGACATCACCGGCCCGGGCCCCGAGGTAGCGAACCTTCTGCTTCACCGTGCTGGAGCTGTTCAGGTTGTACGTCTGGTTGGCCGAGACGCCCCCCACCTGCGGGAACATCACGTTGTACACGTACGGACTGACCGGAGTGCCGGCCAGCTTCAGCTTGACCTTCTTCCCGCTCTTCAGCAGGGCGCCGAGCTTCGCGCCGTCCTCGCCGGTGGCGAGCATCAGCGGGATGGTCATGCTCTGCACGGAGCCGAGCCAGTACCCGGGCTTCTCCTGGTAGGCGAGGACGTAACCGGCCCCGGCCGCGGTCGCGTTGGCCAGTGCCTCGTCCGCCCTCTTACCGGCGCCCACGCGGACGACCGCCACCTTGCCCTTGACGTCGAGTCCCTTGAAGTCGGCCGCGGTACCGGCGCCCGCGTCCACCGCCCGCACCGTGTGATCACCGCTGACCTTCACGGGGAGGCCGCTGTACGTCTGCGCGTAGTCGAGAGGCAGCGCGTACTTCTCCGGGCCGGTGACGCTCGCCGTCAGCTCCTTGGCGTACAGACGGAACTTCGAGGAGAACTCGAACACGCCCTGGGTGACCTTCTCGGTGGGCGCCACATAGACGTGGTCGGTCCACCAGCCCTGGCTGTAGGTCACCCCCAGGCCAGTGCCCGGGCCTTCCCGGTGCCAGGTGGTGGTGAAGCCCCGGAACTCGGAGTCCTCCTTGGTCTTCGGCTTGATCTCGACCGCCTTGCGGGCGTCGAGGACGACCTCGGTGTCCTGGTCGACCTTGATCTCCGGATCACCGACGATCGAGGTGTCGACCTCAAGTCCGGCCGCGTCCCGCTTGGAGATCCAGGACGCCATGGAATACGTACCGGCCGGCACCTTGAAGGTGTAGCCCTTGCCGATGAACCCGTAGGTGTCGGGGTACGCGCCGTTCAGCTCCTGCAGCATGAAGAGCGACGCGCCGGTGGACGGCTCGCCGTCGCGGCCCAGCAGCGACACCTTCAGGTCGTAGGTCTTCGGCAGCTTCTCGAAGCCGACGGCCGTGGTGACGAGGACACCGTCGGCGCTCGCGGTGATGTGGCCCGTGTACCGGCCGACCGCCTCCTTGGCCGGGTCGACCGTGACCGCGACGGTGGCGGTGCCCTTCGCCGGGACGGTGACCGTGTCCGCGTTCAGTGCGGCGTCGTGAAGTGACGAGGACACCTTCAACTCCACCGCTTTGTCCGTGGTGTTGGTGTACGTGATGTCCTTGGTGGCGACCTCGGTGTCGGCGTCCTCGTACTTGCCGAAGCTCAGTGCGGGGGTCGCGAAGACGCCCTGATTCACCGCCCGTACGGCGTCGACCCGGCCGTCGCCCTGCTGGAAGACATCGGCGTCCGGCATGGTCTTCGCCGTGGTCGCCAGCGCCTGCTTGATCTGCTGCCCCGTCCAGTCCGGATGGGCCTGGGCGACCAGCGCCGCGGCGCCCGTGACATGCGGGGTCGCCATCGACGTACCGTTCGCCGCCGTGTAGTTGGCGTCGACCGGCGTGCCCATCGTGGTGCCCGCCGCACGGGCCGCCACGATGCCCGCGCCCGGCGCGGTGATCTCCGGCTTGACCGCAAAGTCACCGAGGCGGGGGCCGCGGCTGGAGAACGAGGCCAGCTTGTCGGACTTGTCGACGGCGCCGACCGTCAGCGCCGAGTCGGCGATGCCCGGGGTGCCGACCGTCTGCTCGGCCGGACCGGAGTTGCCCGACGCGATCACGAAGAGGGCGCCGGTGGACGCGGACAGCTCGTCGACGGTCTCACTCAGGATGTCGGAGGGGCCGGTGGCGTCACCGCCCAGCGACATCGACACGATCTTCGCCCCGGAGTGCGCGGCCCAGTCCATGCCGGCGATGATCCAGGAGGACTGGCCCCGGCCGTCGTTGGCCAGCACCTTGCCGACCAGCAGTTCCGCGCCCGGGGCGACGCCCTTGCGCTTGCCGTCCGAGGCCGCGCCCGAGCCGACGATCGTGGACGCCACATGGGTGCCGTGGCCGTGGCCGTCCTGGACCGCCTGGTCCGGTACGAAGCTCTGCGTCTCGGCGAGCTTCCCCGCGAGGTCCGGGTGCCCGGTGTCCACGCCGGTGTCCAGGACGGCGACCTTGACGCCCTTGCCGTCGTAACCCGCCTGCCACACCTCGGGCGCGCCGATCTGCGGCACGCTCACATCGAGGGACGCCTTCACCTGGGCGTCGAGCCAGATCTTGTCGATGCCCTCGCCGAGCTGCTTCGCCGCCTTCGCGGTGGGCTCGGTGCCGAGTGCGGGAGCGATGTCCGCCCAGAACGAGGTCGACTTCTTCGCGCTCAGCGCGGCCCCGTCGATCCCGGGCAGCGTGAGCGTCCGACGTGCGCCCTCGGGGGTCACGCTGCCGCTCTTGTACGTCGCGATCACCGGCGTGGTGCCGGTCTTCGAGTCCGCGTACCCCTGCTTCACGAGCTGGGTGACGTTGAACAGGGCCGGGTCGAGACGGCCCGCCTGGATCAGCGGGATCGCGTCCGCCGGCAGGACACTGACCTCGCCGTCGCGCTCGGTGGAAAGGAAGGTGGCCGCCTCACGGCCCTTGCCGCGCTCGACCTCGACGGCGGATTTGCCGTCGGGCCCAGTGGTGACGGAAACCGTGTCGCCGGTGATGAGGGTGACGGCCTGGGCGTCGGTGTGTGGTGTCTTCGTGCTGCCCGGTTGGATGGTCGGGGACACGGCACCTGCCGCCGCGGGCGTGACCGCCCCGGCGAGCAGCCCGGCCGCTCCTGCCACGGCCCAAAGGGCGTGGAGTCTTCGCATGTGTGGAGGTCCTCCCCTGAACGCTGAAACACCTCCGCCCTCGTGGAGCGGAAGCCAGTGCTCAGAGTGCGTGCAGCGCGCAAAGCGGCTCAAGGGATTCCTGTGGCCGGGGAGTGCCAATGCCACCTTCGGTCAAGGCAGTTGACCGCATCCGATGCCCCCGGGAGGGCGTCCCACGGCCGTCGCCCAGCTTGAACACAGGGTTCCCCCAGGAAGCCGGGACACGATCGGGACATGTCTGGCACTTCTCGGTTTCGCGGCGACCACATCCGTGTGCTGATCGTCGACGACGAACCGGCGCTCACGGAACTGTTGTGCGTGGCCGTCACCGAGGCGGGCGGGCGGCTCTGTCCGGCCCTCGACGGCGAGAGCGCGCTGCGGATCGCCCGCTCCTCGGCCCCGCACGCCGTCGTCCTCGACGGCCTCCAGGTGCTGCGCAGACTGCGGTACGAGCGCCCACGCCTGCCCGTCCTCATGCTCACCGCCCGCGACGCCCTCGAACACCGGCTCGACGGACTGGAGGCGGGCGCCGGCGACTACGTCACCAAGCCGTTCCCCTGGAGGAGGTCGTGCTGCGGCTGCGCGGACTGCTGCGCCGGTGCGGCGCCGAACAGACCCGCATCTCCGGACTGCGCCGCAATATCGACAAAGGGCGGGCCCCGATGATCCACACCGTGCGCGGACTCGGGTACGCGATCCGGGCGGAGGAGGACGGGAGATGACCGTACGTCTGCGCGGGCGCTCCCTGCGGACCCGCCTGCTGTTCTTCATCGGGGTCACCCTGGCCTTCGTCTGCGCGGCCATGGCGGTCACGACCATCCTCGCCCAGCACAAGTACCTGCTGGGCAACCTCGACGACCGCGTCTCCAACGCCGTCGCCCGCAGCCAGGGCGGCGCCGGGCTCCACCCCGAGCACGACACCGACCTCGGCTTCCTCAAGGAGAGCGGCCAGCCCGCCGGAACCCTGGCCGCCCGCCTCGCCGCCGACGGCACCCTCCTCACGGCCCAGGTCGTCGCCCAGGACGTGGCACCCCAGGACCTGACCCCCGCCCAGCGGTCGGCCCTCGCCGGCATCAGGGCCGACGGCAGGATGCACACCCGCAGCGTGCCGGGCCTCGGCACCTACCGGATCACGGCGATCGGCGGCACCGGGGACAACGGGGTCCGGGTGCTGACCGGGCTGCCGATGGACGACGTCCAGAACATGATCCGCGGCCTGGTCGTGGTCGAGGCCGTGGTGGCCGCGGTCGCACTGACGGTCGCGGGCTGCGTCTGCGCGTTCGTCGTACGGCGCGAACTGCGCCCGCTCGGCCGGGTCGCCGCCACCGCCGTCGAGGTCTCGCGCGCACCGCTGGGCCGGGGCGAGGTCGTCGGCCTCACCCGAGTCCCGGAACGCGACACCGACCCGGGCAGCGAGGCCGGCCAGGTCGGCGCCGCCCTCAACCGCGTGATCGACCACGTCGAGTCGTCCCTCGTCGAACGCCAGGCCGGCGAGGAACGCATGCGGCGCTTCCTGGCCGACGCCAGCCATGAACTCCGTACCCCGCTCGCCTCGATCGCCGGATACGCGGAACTCATGAACCGGGGTACGCAGCGCATAGAACCCGCGCTGGCCTGGCGGCGCGTGTCGGCGGAGTCGGCGCGGATGACGGGACTGGTCGAGGACCTGCTGCTGCTCGCCCGGCTCGACGAGGGCCGGCCCCTGCGGTCGGGCGAGGTGGACCTCGCGGCGGTGGTCGCCGAGTCGGTGTGGGACGCGCGGGCGGCGGGCGAGGGCCACAACTGGCAGCTCGCCCTGCTCCTGGACGCCCCGGCCCTGGTGAGCGGCGACGAGGCCCGTCTGCGCCAGGTGGTGGCCAACTTGTTGGCCAACGCCCGTGTGCACACGGGCGTTGGCACGACGGTCACGGCGTCCGTGGAGGCCACCGACGACCGCTGTGTGATCCGCGTACGCGACAACGGCCCCGGCATCCCGCCGGCCCTCCTCCCCTCCGTCTTCGAACGCTTCACCCGCGCCGACGCCTCCCGCGCCCGTGCCAACCCCCACGAGGGCGGCGCCGGCCTCGGCCTCGCCATCGCCGCCGCGATCGTCTCCGCCCATGGCGGCCGCCTCGACGTCACCAGCGAGCCGGGCCACACCGAGTTCACGATCGAACTCCCCCTGACCGGCACCGAACTCCCCACCATCGACACGGTCTCGGCGCCCTCGGTTCCGTCGGTGCCCACGGTGCCGTCGATTTCGGTGTGACCGCCGGGGGAGGCCTACGGGACACCGGGCTAGCCTTGCGGGATGGTGGGGGAAGAGGACTTCGGTCCGCTGTTGCGGCGGCTGCTGGATCGCAGGGGGCTGGATCCGGCGGCCCTGTCCCGGCTCACGGCCGTGCCCGAGCCCGAACTGTCGGCCGTACTCCACGGCGAAGCGCCGAACCCGCCCCTCCTACGGCGGCTCGCGCCCGCCCTCGGTCTCCACGCGGCGGATGTCTTCGCGCTCGCGGGCATCGACCTCCCCGACGACCTGGCCCCGCTGGACGCCAAGGCCGGGCCGAAGGTCCCCCGCGTCATCCGGAACGCCGTCCTCCTCCCACCGGAACAACGCCCCGCCCTACGCGGGCTCGTGGCGTCCCTGTCCCAGGAGGAACGCACGCAGCCTGCCCCGGAACCGTTCCGGTACCAGCAGTACCCTCCGGGTCCCGGTGCCCTCCTCATGCGCATGGTCCAGAACAGGAACCTCCGCTGGGCGCCCACCGCGCACACGTTCCTGCTGGTCACGGGCCGATACTGGGCCGCCTCCACCTACGGCCAAGTGGGCGCAGGACGCAAGCCGCTGACCCCCGACCTCCTGGCGGACTACGCCGCGCTGCTCGACGTCCCCGCCGCCGACCTCGCCGTACTGACCGGGGTCCCCCTGCCCACGGACGCCCCGCCCCTGAGGTACGACATCACCGGCATCGCCGAACTCCTCTGGGAGCTGCGGCGCCTCACCGCGAGCCAACTCCACCAGGTGGGCGACACGGCGGAGGCCCTGCTGGGGCGACTGCCGGGTGAGTGAGCGGGAGCGGCGCGTGCCGGCGTGACGAATGTCGTCGCACGGCACCCTGGCGGCGGCGGGGCCGGAGGGCGAAGACTCGCCTCATGGATGCACCGATGCGCCGCCGCACCCCGCTGCCGTTCGTCGACGAGCACACGATCCTCGTCGAGGCGGACGCCGGCGAGGTCTGGTGGGCCCTGGCCGAGGCGCTCGACTGCGCCTTCTCCCGTCCCGAGGCGGTCCGTTACGCGAAGCTCGTGGGCTGCGCCGACCACACCGCGTCCGGACCGCGCCCGCCCGTGGACGACTCGACGACGTTCCCCGGCTTCCGGACGGCGACCGCGATCCCGTCCCGGCAGCTGACCCTCCAGGGCCGCCACCGCTTCTCCTCGTACACCTGGACCTTCCACCTCGACACGGCGGGCCCGGACCACACCCGCCTCCGCGCCGAGACCCACGCCGCCTTCCCGGGCCCGGCCGGCCGCCTCTACCGCCTGCTCATCCTGAACACCGGCCTGCACACCACACTCACCCGCCGCCTGCTCAACGACGTCCGGCTGCGCGCCGAGCGTCCCTGGCGAGAACCAGCAGCATGACGCCGCGTTTCCGCGTCGACCACGTCCTCGGCGACCGCCCGCTCACCGAGATCGGCGAGCCCGATCTCGCCGTCCAGGCCGAGGGCGGCCGCCTGCTGGCGGTGGCGGTCGCGTACGGGGAGGTGGCGGGAGTCCAGGAGTTCGGCCGTACCCCACCGGTCGGTGTCTACGGCACCGACGGTCCGGAGTGCCGCGCCCTGCTGCGGGTGCCGCCGGAGCCGTACGACGACTGGGAGGACGGGGACGGGGAGAGGGGGACGCGTGGCCCGAGGGGCCGGGTACGAGCCCCGTCAGGGCGTTTCGGGCTTGCGGGCCAGGAGGCAGGCGTGTGGTCTGTGCACGCGTCCGCCGGGCGCCTGTTCCAGCCGTGCGGTGACGACGAATCCGGCCCGGTGCAGCAGGTCGACCATGCGGTCCAGGGGCAGGAGGTGCGACTCGTAGGACACCGGGCGGCCATAGGCGTGGGTCGGCTGCAGCCGCTCGTCGCCGACATAGTCTCCCCAGAGCAGGTAGCCGCCGGGCGCGAGCGTGCGGTGGAACTCGGCGAACACCTCCGGCAGCCACTGTGGGGGCGTGTGATGGGTGGAGTACCACGCCAGGATGCCGCCGAGCTCGTCGTCCCCCGTCTCCAGCGCGGTCATCGAGCCCTCGGTGAACCGCAGGTGCGGATAGGCGTGCCGGGCCAGTCCGACCATCTTCGGCGACAGATCGACGCCGAAGACGGGCACCTCCAGCCCGGCCAGATGCGCCGTCACACGTCCCGGACCGCACCCCAGGTCCGCCACCGGCCCCAACCCGGCCGTCCGCACCAGTTCGGCGAACCCCGCCAGCATCGCGCGTGACAGCGGGTCCAGCTCGGCCGGAGGCGGGACGCGTTCGACGTAATCGGCGGCGATGGTGTCGTACGACTCGCGGACAGCGGTCAGAAAGGAGGGCTCAGCCATGCGGGCGACCCTAGACCGGGCGACTGACAGTCCAGGGCCCGACTCTGGACCGGGCGTCTGACAGTCCAGGGCCCGACTCTGGACCAGGCGACCGACAGACCACGGCCCGATCCTGGACCGGGCAACCGACAGACCACGGCCCGAGCTTCAACCGACCTTCAGCCGACCCGCGCGACATCCACCGCCGCCGACACCCAGCCGTCGCACCACGCCGGTGGCCGTTCGCGGTCATGGCATCAGCGGCCCGCGACCGGTTTCCCCGGCTCCTCGCCCTCACCACGCGTCAGCCGTTTACAAGCGCGGCGCTCCGCGCTAGCTTGCGAAGTAGGTGGGGGTGGGAGCGCTCCCATAAGGCATGGCGGACCGGAACCCGTCATCGCCCGGGCCCGCTCCCACCCCGCACCACACACATCCGCACACCGGCACATCCGCACCCCGGTACATCCGCATCGGCACGCGCACGTCCCCCCACCTCCAAGCCGTACACGCAAGGAGAGTTTGTCATGCACGTGGCAGATCGATCTC
This sequence comes from Streptomyces sp. NPDC001868, assembly GCF_040297125.1. Lineage (NCBI taxonomy): Bacteria > Bacillati > Actinomycetota > Actinomycetes > Kitasatosporales > Streptomycetaceae > Streptomyces > Streptomyces sp. NPDC001868. Next base: position 267,636 of record NZ_JBEOYO010000002.1, read on the forward strand.
TACGATTAAGGCTCCCCCGGCACCACAGAGCACTCCTTCTCGTCCTGCTCGCCCTGGTGACCACGATCCCGGCGCTCGGCCTGGTCGTCACGGCCGGCAGTGGGAAGGCGGAGGCGCACGGCACTCCCATGAAGCCCGGCAGTCGCACCTTCCTGTGCTGGCAGGACGGGCTGACCGACACCGGGGAGATCAAACCGGTGAACCCGGCCTGTCGCTCGGCGCAGCAGACGAGCGGGACGACCCCGTTCTACAACTGGTTCTCGGTGCTCCGCTCGGACGGCGCCGGCCGCACCCGCGGCTTCGTGCCGGACGGCCAGCTGTGCAGCGGCGGCAACACCAACTTCACCGGGTTCAACACCCCCAGCGCCGACTGGCCGTTGACCCACCTCACCTCCGGCGCCACCATCGACTTCTCGTACAACGCGTGGGCGGCGCACCCGGGTTGGTTCTACGCCTACATCACCAAGGACGGCTTCGACCCGACGAAGCCGCTCACCTGGAACAACATCGAGGAGCGGCCGTTCCTGAGCGTCGACCACCCGCCGCTGAACGGCAGTCCGGGCACGGTCGAGGCCAACTACTCCTGGCGGGGCCAGCTTCCCGCGAACAAGTCGGGCCGCCACCTCATCTACATGGTGTGGCAGCGCTCCGACAGCGCGGAGACCTTCTACTCCTGCTCCGACATCGTCTTCGACGGCGGCAACGGCGAGGTGACCGGCATCAAGGAGCCCGGCAACCCCAGCGAGCCGGTGCCGGGCCAGTGCGCCGCGACCCGTCGTACGACGGGCAGTTGGAACGGTGGCTACCAGTCCGAGGTCGTCGTCACCAACACCGGTGATGTGCCGATGCTCGGCTGGATGGTCAACTGGACCCTGCCCGCCGGACAGAAGGTCGACAGTCTCTGGAGCGGCAGCGCGACCTACACGGGACAGAACGTGATGGTCCACAACGCGGACTGGAACGGGTCGCTGGCTCCAGGGAAGACCGCCACGTTCGGCTACGTGGTGCAGGGGCCGGGGGGTGATCCCGCGACGACACTGCCCTGCCGGGTGGGCTGAGCCCGGCCCCTTCCGCGGTGCCGGCCCTGTGCGGGGGCAGGCGTCGCGCTCGGGGCGGACCGGGTGGGCGGGCGGTGCGTGCCCACCCGGTCCGCGAGCCGCGACCCGGTACGGGGGAGACCGGGCGCGGTGGGAGTGCCGCTGTGGGACCTCTCGCCAGGACAACGTTGTCGAGTGGTCTGGACAAGACTCTATCGTTTCAACGGGCAACCAAGTCAAGCCGGTTGGGGTCGGGTGCGTCACAGCACCCGACCCCGACCGGCGGATCAGGACATCAGGACAGCAGTTCCACCTCCGCCAGCGTCGCCGTGCCGTCGAGGACCAGCCGGTAGTGGTCGTAAGCCTTCGGGACCGGGACCGAGAAGGCGCGGGTCTGGCGGTCCCAGGCGAAGGACTCGCCGGAGCGCCTGTCGAGGGTCTTCCAGGCGGTGCCGTCCGCGGAGGCCTGGAGGGTCCAGCCGGTCGGCGCCTCGGTCCGGTCGGCGGAGGTCAGCGTGTACTGAACCGCCTTGGTCCGGGCGGGAGTCGGGAGGGCCACCGTCCCCACCGACGCCTTCGTCGACGAGGTGTTGTCGAAGAGCGCGCCGTCGCCCTCGACGGCGTCCGAGCGGGGTGCCGGCGCCTTGTCGCCCTTCGTGATCGACACCGGGGCCGCGCTCTCGCCGGTGCCCCAGCGGGACGGCTTCGGGCCCATGTCGAACTTCAGGGTGCCACCCTTGGAGATGAGCGAGTGGGGCAGTGAAGTCGATGTCCAGGCCTTGCCGTTGACCTTCAGGCCTTGAACGTAGACGTTCCGCGCGCTGTTCCTGGGGGCCTCGACCACCAGGTCCCTGCCGTTCTCCAGATGGACGGTCGCCTTGGTGAACAGCGGGGAGCCGACGGCGTATTCGCCGCTGCCCATCACCAGCGGGTAGAAGCCGAGCGCGGAGAACAGGTACCAGGCCGACTGCTCGCCGTTGTCCTCGTCGCCGTGGTAGCCCTGCCCGATGCCGCTGCCGGCGTAGAGGCGGGAGAGCACCTCGCGGACCTTCTGCTGGGCCTTCCAGGGCTGCCCGGCGGCGTCGTACATGTAGATCGCGTGGTGGGCGACCTGGTTGGAGTGGCCGTACATGCCCATGCGGACGTCACGGGCCTCGGTCATCTCGTGGATGACGCCGCCGTAGGAGCCGACGAACTCGGGGGAGGCCGTCTCCGGGGTGGAGAAGTAGGTGTCCAGCTTCTGCGCCAGCCCGCCCCGGCCGCCGTACAGGTTGGCCAGGCCCTTGCTGTCCTGCGGTGCGGTGAAGGCGTAGCCCCAGCCGTTCGTCTCCGTGTAGTCGTGGCCCCAGACGCGCGGGTCGTACTTCGCGGAGTCGACCCGCCAGGCCCCGTTGCCGTCCCGGCCCTGGAAGAACCCGGCGTCCTTGTCGAACAACTTCACATACTCCTGGGCCCGGTTGAGGAAGTAGGCGGCTTCCTCCTTGTATCTCTTCTCGCCCGTCTTCCGGTACAGCGCCTGGCCCATCCGGGCGATGCCGTAGTCGTTGAGGTAGCCCTCCAGGGCCCAGGACAGGCCCTCGTGGGTGTCGGTGGAGGTGTAGCCGAGGAAGGGCGAGGTGGCCATGCCCTTGCGGCCGACGCCCGCCGAGGGCGGGACGACCGTGGCGTTCTTCAGGGCCGCCTCGTACGCCGCCTTCGCGTCGAAGCCGACGCCCTTGACGTGTGCGTCCGCGAACGCGACGTCCGACGAGGTGCCGGTCATCAGGTCCGCGTAGCCGGGGGAGGACCAGCGGGAGGTCCAGCCGCCGTCCTTGTACTGCTGCACGAACCCGTCGACCATCTCACCCGCCTGACCGGGCGTCAGGAGAGAGTACGCGGGCCAGGTCGTCCGATAGGTGTCCCAGAAGCCGTTGTTGACGTACACCTTGCCGTCGACGATCTTCGCGCCGGTGTGCGTCGGGGTGTCCTGGCCGGTCATCGGCGAGAACGGCGAGGCGTACTTGTATGTCGAACCGACCTTCTCGAAGCCGGAGTTGGGGTACAGATACAGCCGGTAGAGATTCGAGTACAGCGTGGTCAGCTGGTCGGGGGTCGCGCCCTCGACCTCCACCTTCCCGAGAATCCGGTCCCACTGCGCCCGCGCCCGGTCCTTCACCGTCTCGAAGGACGTGCCGTCCGGGATCTCCTGGCGCAGGTTGTCCTTCGCCTGGTCGAGGCTGATGAGTGAGGTGGCCAGTCGCAGCGTCACCGCGCGGTCCGCGCCCGCGTCGAAGCGGAGGTGGCCCTTCACCCCGGTCGAGCCGCCGTCCGTGACCGGGGCGTCGAAGACCCCGTACACGAAGAGGCGGGTCGCGCCCGTGGACAGCCCCGACTTCACATCCGAGAATCCCGTGACGACCCCGGCGTCCTTGTCCAGGGTCAGCCCGGCCTGGTCCGTGACGTTGTCGAAGATCACGCTCGCGTCGTCGCCGGGATAGGTGAACCGCAGCGCCGCCGCGTGGTCCGTGGGCGCCATCTCGGCCCTGACACCGTTCTCGAAGCGCACCCCGTAGTAGTACGGCCGGGCCGTCTCGTTCTCGTGCCGGAACGCCAACGCCCGTGCCGTACGGCTCAGTTCGGGGGTGCCGGTGGCGGCCGAGGGCATCACCTGGAAGGTCTGCCGGTCGCCCATCCAGGGGCTCGGCTCATGGCTCGCGCTGAACGCCTGGATCGTCGGCAGGTTGTCCGCGTTGTTGGCCCGCGCGTAGTCGTACAGCCAGCTCAGCGAGCCCGCGTTGGTCACCGGCGTCCAGAAGTTGAAGCCATGGGGCACCGCCGTCGCCGGGAAATTGTTGCCGCGGGAGAAACCGCCGCTGGAATTCGTTCCCCTGGTGGTCACCGCGTAGTCGGAAAGGTGCGCCTTCGGCGGCTCGGGGGCGCGGACCCGCAGCGTCACGTCGTCGAGCCAGCCGCGGAACCTCGCCGGGCCCTTCGGGGAGTCGTACGCCACCAGGATCCGGTCCACCGTCCGCCCGGCCGCGACCGACCCGATCCGCGCGACCACGTCGTTCCACTGGTTGACGTACAGCACCTTCGCCGCGCCCTGCCCGCGCGGCGACAGCGGGAATCCGTGCTGGTCCGCGGCCCTCAGCTCACTCAGGGAGGTGCCGTCGGTGAAGACCAGGTCGACCGAGACGTTCGTGGCGTCGTAGTCCAGATCGCCGTCCGCCATCGAGGGGAAGATCCGGTAGGCCAGCTCGGTGTCCCGCTCGACGGCCACGTTCACGTCGAAGACCTTGTTGTACGAGTAGGCCCGGCCGTCCGCCGTGTGCCTGCCCGCGTATCTGAGGGCCCGCTTGCCGGTGAAGCCCATGCCGGCCTTCGCGGTCGCCGAGCCGCTCGGGCCCCGGTCGACCAGCGACAGCATCTCCTTCGGCGCGGGCGTCTGCCCGCCGCCCGTCGAGAACTGCACATCGGCGAGCTGGGTGATCATCGAGGCGCCGTTGTTCCTGGTGATGTCGAGCCGGAAGTGCCGGTACTCGGCCACCGCGTCGCCGGGAATGTCGTACGACTTTGTCTGGAACCGTTCCCCGAAGCTTTCACCGGAGCGGGTGTCGAGGGTCTTCCACTCCTTGCCGTCGGTGGAGCCCCGCAGGGTCCAGTCCTTCGGGTCGCGGGTCTCGAAGTCGTTCGCCGAGGTCAGCGCGTACGTGACCACCTCGGCCGGCCGGTCGAGGTCGAACTCTGCCCAGCCGGTGGGCTGGAAGGTGAGCCACTTGGTGCCGGGCTCGCCGTCGACGAGGTTCTCCTTCACCTCCCCGCTGCCCGCGTTCTCGCCGCTGGCCCGGACGTCGGTGACATGGTCGGTGATGTTGCCCGGGATGCCGGTGGTGTAGCCGCCGTCGACACCGGAGGTCCGCGCGGAGCCGTCCGGCGCCGTGTCGACCGTACTGAGCCAGTTCGGCGCCGGGTCGTCCGGTTCGAACGAGGAGCTGAACTCCCGCTCCCCGGCCGCCGGTCGGTCCGGTAACGCGACGGCCGCGCCCTGCGAGGCCACCACCAGAGCGAAAGCGGCGGCGCCCAGCGCCGCCGTGGAACCGCGTCTGTGCCGCATCGGCGAGCACTCTCCCTACGTCCAGCAGACAGTTTTCGATCAAGAAATGATCGAAAGAGGACAACGTTGTCGACCGCGTAACGCAGGGACCAGTAGTGGTTGAAGTGGCGCGTGATGTCAAGGGTGTTGAGTGCGCCATCCGGGGCGAATGGCGGGGATTTTCCGGTCAGGTGGCGCAAGGGCGCTCATATTTCCGAGAGGTCTCAACTCGGAAAAGACCGAAGACGAACCTTGCATTCGATCTTGCCCCGTTGGCGGGAAGTGGACTATACCTGTCGGCGTCCGCATAGTGGTCGCACAGCTCGCACCACCGTGGGACAGGCACTACCTGGGGGGAATTACCGGTGGTCGCGGACGTGTCCGCGCGCCGACCGCCGTCTTGCCCCTGTTGAATCCTCACGCACGACCCCAGCTTGAACCGACCGCGGTGCCGGGAGGATCCGGTTCACCGCCTGAGTCCTGGAGAAGGCGAGGACTTGAGCATGGGATCCACTACCGCTGAGAACGACCACGGCCCCGAGGGCGCCGGCACCACCGACACCGAGGGCGTCGGCCGCCGCGATCTGATCAAGCGTTCCGCCGCGCTCGGCCTGATCACCGTCCCGACGATGAGCTTCCTGTCCGCGTGTGCCAGCGGGGGCGGCGGAGACGACACCTCCGACGACACCCAGGGCGAGACCTCCGAGTCGAACCCCTTCGGCGTCAAGAAGGGCAGCAAACTCGACGTCGTCATCTTCAAGGGCGGCTACGGCGACGCCTACGCCAAGGCCTGGGAGGCCGCCTTCCAGAAGAAGTGGGGGGTCTCCTCCACGCACACCGGCACCCAGGAGATCACCGGCAAGCTCCAGCCCCGGTTCAACGCGGGCAACCCGCCGGACATCGTCGACGACTCCGGCGCCCAGCAGATCCCCATCGACGTCCTCTACAAGAACGACCAGCTCCTCGATCTCGCCGAGGTCCTGGACTCGCCCTCGATCGACGACCCGAGCAAGAAGGTCCGCGACACCCTGATCCCCGGCACGCTCGACGCGGGCATGCAGGAGAACAAGGTCGTCGCCCTGAACTACATCTACACGGTGTGGGGCCTGTGGTACTCCGGCAAGCTCTTCAAGGAGAACGGCTGGGAGGAGCCCAAGACCTGGGCCGACTTCCTCACCATCTGCAAGGAGGCCAAGGCCAAGGGCATCGGCGGCCTCGCCCACCAGGGCAAGTACCCGTACTACATCAACGTCGCCATCATGGACCTGATCGCCAAGACGGGCGGCCTGGACGCCATGAAGGCGATCGACAACCTCGACCCGAAGGCGTTCGTCGGCTCCGACGCCGCGAAGGCGGGCGTCGAGGCGATCTACGAGATCGTCGAGAAGGGCTATCTGATGCCCGGCACGAACGGCCTCACCCACACGGAGTCCCAGGCCCGCTGGAACCAGTACAAGGCCGTGTTCATCACCTCCGGCTCCTGGCTGGAGAACGAGCAGCTGAAGCAGACGCCGGACGACTTCGACATGACGTTCATGCCGATGCCCGTACTGCCGGACAGCGTGATGCCCTTCGAGGCGATCCGGGCCGGCTCCGGGGAGCCGTTCATCATCCCGGCCAAGGCGAAGAACCTGCCGGCCGCCAAGGAGTTCATGCGGATGATGCTCTCCAAGGAGTGGTCGACGCTGTTCGCCAAGGAGGCGAACTCCCTGACGATCGTGAAGGACGGCGTCGACACCGGGGTCTCGCTGCGGCCGGGAACGCAGTCGACGGTGGAAGTGGCCAAGGCCGCCGGTGACGACACGTTCCGCTACCTGTACACGGAGTGGTACAGCGAGATGGACACGGCGATCCAGAACGCGTCGAACGAATTGATGGCGAAGCGGATCCAGCCGGCCGAGTGGTTGAAGCGGGCGCAGGCGGCGGTGGACAAGCAGGCGAAGGACCCGGATTCCAAGAAGAACCGTCGGGATTGATGGGGCGTCGGAGCGCCGTGGGAGCTGCGCACTGTGGTGAGCTGCGGGTCCGTCGTGGCTTGTCGCGCAGTTCCCCGCGCCCCTGAAAAGACGGGCGCGCCTTTCGTCTCATGGAACCCGAGGCAGGAAAAAGCCAATGCGTAAAGGGCAGAACCGGTTCGTCGCGGGATTTCTCCTCGCCCCCGTGGCGCTTTATGTGATCTTCGTGATCTGGCCGTACATCCAGACGTTCGGCTATTCGCTGACGGACTGGAAGGGACAGTCCCAGACGTTCTCCTTCATCGGCCTGGACAACTACACGGCGTTGTTCGAGGACGACATCTTTCTCCAGGCCATCTGGCACAACATCCTGTTCCTGGTGTTCATCCCGGTGATCACCATCCTGCTCGCGCTCTTCTTCGCCTTCATGCTGAACGCGGGCGGACGCGGCCGGGCCGGCGGGGTCTCGGGGGTCGCCGGGTCGGGGTTCTACAAGATCGTCTACTTCTTCCCGCAGGTGCTGTCGCTGGCGATCCTCGCGGTGCTGTTCGGGGCCGTGTACCGCAGCGACAGCGGCGGCATGCTCAACGGCTTCCTCATGCGACTGGGGCTGGTCGACGAGAGCAGCCCCGTCGAGTGGCTGAACGAGCCGAACTTCGTGCTCTGGGCGCTCATCCTGGTCGTCGTCTGGCACGGCGTCGGCTTCTACCTCGTCCTGTTCTCCGCCGCCATGCAGGCCATCCCGAGGGACATCTACGAGGCTGCCCTGATCGACGGCGCCGGCCGCGCCCACACGTTCTTCCGCATCACCCTGCCGCTGCTGTGGGACTCCGTGCAGACCGCCTGGGTCTATCTCGGCATCGCGGCGATGGACATGTTCATCCTGGTCTCGACCATGACCGCGGGCGAGTACGGGGGCGGCCCCGACCACCACAGCGAGGTCATGGCGACCGTGATGATGCGGAACTTCCTGCTGTACGGCAGGAGCGGCTACGCCTGCGCGATGGGCGTGGTGATGCTGCTCCTCACCCTGATCGTGTCGGTGGTCATGCTGCGCGCCACCCGTCGCGAGCGCGTCGAGTTCTGAGCGGGAGAGACGACAGAAGATGAGTGCACCCCTCAAGACCGCCTCGCGCGGCGACTCGGTCCCCACCGGACCGGCCGTGACCAAGCGCGGAACCGACCCCAGCGACGAACGCGGCGAAGGCGTCGTCCTGAACGTCTTCTCGCACGGCTTCCTCGCCCTGTGGGCCCTGCTGATCGTGCTGCCGCTGCTGTGGCTGGTGCTCAGCTCCTTCAAGACCGACGCCCAGATCGGCGGCTCGGCCTTCGGCTGGCCCCAGAACTGGACCCTGGACGTCTTCTCCCGCGCCTGGGACAAGGGCATCGGCGACTACTTCGTCAACACGGTCATCGTGCTGGTCTTCTCCGTGCCGCTGACCATGCTGTTCGGCTCGATGGCCGCGTACGTCCTGGCCCGCTACCCGTTCCGGGGCAACCGGCTGCTGTACTACTTCTTCGTCGCCGGCGCGATGTTCCCCGTGTTCCTGGCCCTGGTGCCGCTGTTCTTCATGGTCAAACGGCTGGACATGCTGAACACCTACCAGGGGCTGATCCTGGTGTACGTCGCCTACTCACTGCCGTTCACCGTGTTCTTCATGCACGCGTTCTTCCGGACGCTGCCCACCGCGGTCTTCGAGGCGGCCATCCTCGACGGGGCCTCGCACACCCGTACGTTCTTCCAGGTCATGCTGCCGATGGCCAAGCCGGGGCTGATCAGCGTGGGGATCTTCAACACGCTCGGCCAGTGGAACCAGTTCATCCTGCCCACGGTCCTCATGCAGCCGCAGAGCGGCGACGACCCGGAGCGGTACGTCCTCACCCAGGGTCTCATCCAGCTCCAGCAGCAGCAGGGCTACGCCTCGGACCTGCCCGTCCTCTTCGCCGGTGTCACCATCGCCATGATCCCCATGCTGGTGGTCTATCTCTCCTTCCAGCGCCAGGTGCAGGCGGGCCTCACCTCAGCCACGCTCAAGTAGCCCGTCCCGGGACCCCAAGTAGCCGCAGAGTGACATTTAGTGGTCATTCGGCGGCCCCAGTTTCCGTCAAGGACTTGACTGCGGTAACCCGTTCAGCGGAGCTTGGAGTTCACAACTTGTAAGTGACCCGGGCTCCGTGGCTGTGACCTGGGTCACGGGCGGCGTGCGGGCCGCCCGTCCTGGGACGGGAGTGGATGAGTCGATGGAGACTCCGGGGTCGCAGTCGTCGCTGCACCGAGCAAATCTCGAACGCGTCGTGCGGGCGGTGCGGCTCGCCGGGTCGCTGACGCAGGCGGAGATCGCCAGGACGACCGGCCTGTCCGCCGCCACCGTCTCCAACATCGTGCGTGAGCTGAAGGACGGGGGAACCGTCGAGGTCACGCCCACATCGGCGGGCGGCCGCCGGGCGCGCGCGGTCTCCCTCAGCGGGGACGCCGGGATCGTGATCGGCGTGGACTTCGGGCATACGCATTTGCGCGTCGCGATCGGGAACCTCGCTCATCAGGTGCTCGCCGAGGAGTCCGAGCCGCTGGACGTGGACGCCTCCTCGGCCCAGGGCTTCGACCGGGCGGAGCAACTGGTCACACGGCTGGTCGAAGCCACGGGCGTCGATCCCACGAAGATCGCGGGGGTGGGCCTCGGCGTGCCCGGCCCGATCGACGTGGAGTCCGGGACGCTCGGCTCCACCGCCATCCTGCCGGGCTGGACCGGTACCAAGCCCGCCGCCGAGATGCGGGACCGCCTCGGCGTGACCGTCCACGTGGACAACGACGCCAACCTCGGCGCCCTCGGTGAGCTGGTCTGGGGCAGTGGCCGGGGGGTGCGGGACCTGGCGTACATCAAGGTGTCCAGCGGCGTTGGTGCCGGACTGGTGATCGATGGCAAGATCTACAGAGGCCCGGGTGGCACAGCGGGAGAAATCGGGCATATTACTCTTGATGAATCCGGCCCGGTCTGCCGCTGCGGCAACCGGGGCTGCCTGGAGACCTTCGCCGCCGCGCGCTATGTGCTGCCGCTCCTCCAGTCCAGCCACGGCACCGATCTGACCATGGAAGGGGTCGTACGGTTGGCGCGGGACGGGGACCCTGGCTGCCGTCGGGTGATCGCCGACGTCGGCCGACACATCGGAAGTGGAGTCGCCAATCTCTGCAATCTGCTGAACCCGAGCCGCGTGGTCCTCGGTGGCGATCTCGCCGAGGCCGGAGAGCTGGTTCTCGGGCCCATAAGGGAGTCGGTCGGCCGGTACGCGATCCCGAGTGCCGCACGTCAACTCTCGGTGTTGCCAGGAGCGCTTGGCGGCCGTGCCGAGGTCCTCGGGGCCTTGGCCCTGGCCCTCAGCGAGATGGGTGATTCGACCCTTTTGGACGGGACCCTCACCGCAGCAACCCCTGCCTTCACTTAGAGAACGAAACACGCCGTTGCCAACCCGTTAAGGATTTACTTCTTGACGTCGCACGTGTGGCCGAGTTGACTTCCAGCCACCTCGGCCGCAGTGCTGCGGCCCGTGTCAGGGAGGCACAACCCAAATGAACGCAACGATGCGTAGAGTCGTGATCGGCGCCACCGCGGTTTCGCTGGCGCTCTCCGTGGCCGCCTGTGGCAAGGCCGGCGACGACGACTCGGACAGCGGTAGCGACAGCGGTTCCGACAGCAAGTCGATCGGTCTGCTCCTGCCCGACAACGTCACCGCGCGCTACGAGAAGTTCGACAAGCCGTACTTCGAGGACAAGGTCAAGGAGCTCTGCTCCGACTGTGACGTCCAGTACGCGAACGCCGCCGCCGACCCGGCCAAGCAGGCGCAGCAGATGAGCACCATGGTGACCAAGGGTGTCAAGGTCATCGTGGTCTCCGCCCAGGACTCCGCCGCCATCAAGTCCTCCATCCAGTCCGCGGTGGACAAGGGCGTCAAGGTCGTCGCCTACGACCGTCTCGCCCAGGGCCCGGTCTCGGCCTACGTCTCCTTCGACAACGTCAAGGTCGGCGAGCTGCAGGGCCAGGCCCTCCTCGACGCGCTCGGCGACAAGGCGACCCCCAAGGCCAAGGTCGTCATGATCAACGGCGACGACGCCGACCCGAACGCCGGTCAGTTCAAGGAGGGCGCGCACAAGGCCCTCGACGGCAAGGTCGACATCGCCTACGAGCAGTCCGGCCTCTGGAAGGACACCGTCGCCGCCGAGAAGATGTCCGCGGCCATCACCCAGCTGGGCGCCAAGAACATCGCGGGCGTCTACGCCGCCAACGACGGCATGGCCGGTGGTATCGCCAACACCCTCAAGGGTGCGAAGATCAGCAGCATCCCGCTGACCGGTCAGGACGCCGAACTCGCCGCCATCCAGCGGATCGTGGCCGGCACGCAGTCCTCCACGGTCTACAAGGCCTACAAGCCGGAGGCCGACACCGCCGCCGAGCTCGCGGTCAACCTGCTGGAGGACAAGGACATCAAGTCCCTGGCCGACACCGAGGTGACCAGCGGTTCCGGTGACAAGGTCCAGGCGAAGCTGCTGACCCCGGTCTCCGTCACCAAGGAGAACATCAAGGACACCGTCGTCAAGGACGGTCTGTACACGGTCGCCGACATCTGCACCGCCGAGTACGCCAAGGCCTGCAAGGAGGCCGGCCTCGAGTAGTCCTCCGAGGCGCGACCGCTCCGCGGTCCCGTAGAACCTGTCCGGCGCCCGCCCCACATCAGACCCCGCTTCCGGGGCGGGCGCCGGACGGAACCCCGCCGCCCAGCGCGGCGGATCTACGCATGTTCCCCTGTAATCCTTGTGCGTCACGCACAGTCCTCCGCGCCTGAATTCAAGCGCGGCATCCCCGCCGGTCAGGCGGCGAAGGAGATGGTTCACGTGTCCGCTACGCCCGTGCTGGCGTTGCGCGGAGTCTCCAAGCGATTCGGTGCGGTGCAGGCACTCACCGACGTCGATCTGGAGGTCCACGCCGGAGAAGTGGTCGCCCTGGTGGGCGACAACGGCGCCGGAAAGTCCACCCTGGTCAAGACGATCGCGGGTGTCCACCCCATCGATGAGGGCGTCATCGAGTGGCAGGGCGGCCCAGTCAAGATCGACAAGCCGCACGACGCCCAGGGACTCGGCGTCGCGACGGTCTACCAGGACCTCGCGCTCTGCGACAACCTCGATGTCGTGAGCAACCTCTACCTCGGGCGCGAACTGCTGCACCGGGGTGTCATCGACGAGGTGTCGATGGAGAAGAACTCCCGCGAGTTGCTGTCCACGCTCTCGATCCGCATCCCGAGCGTGCGCATCCCGATCGCGAGCCTCTCCGGCGGTCAGCGCCAGGTCGTCGCCATCGCCCGCGCCCTCATCGGCGACCCCAAGCTCGTCATCCTGGACGAGCCGACCGCCGCCCTCGGTGTCGAGCAGACCGCGCAGGTCCTCGACCTGGTCGAGCGGCTGCGCGAGCGCGACCTCGCCGTCATCCTCATCAGCCACAACATGGCCGATGTCAAGGCGGTCGCGGACACCGTCGCCGTCCTGCGTCTGGGCAAGAACAACGGTTCCTTCTCCGTGAAGGACACCAGCCACGAAGAGATCATCGCCGCGATCACGGGTGCCACGGACAACGCCGTGACCCGTCGCGCGGGGCGGCGCACCACGGAGGCGGCAAAGTGAGCGACACGTCCAAGACCGTGAAGAGCGATTCCGCTCCGGGGGCCGTGGAGGGTCAGACCACGGTCGCTCCCGCCGACGACCCCACGGCCGCGCCGGTCACCGTCGTCGACCCGCGCCTGCTGGTCCGCGACGAGGGCCTCAAGGGCTACGTCACCGAGTTCAAGCGCAAGGTGAAGGGCGGCGAGCTGGGCTCGCTGCCGGTGGTCATCGGCCTGATCGTCATCTGGACGATCTTCCAGCTGCAGAACGACCGCTTCCTGAGCGCCGACAACCTCTCCAACATCAGCTACTTCCTCTCGGCCACCGGCATGCTCGCCATCGGCCTGGTGTTCGTGCTGCTGCTCGGCGAGATCGACCTGTCCGTGGGCTCGGTCAGCGGGCTGGCCTCCACCCTGTTCGCCGTGCTCGCGGTGAACCAGGGGATGAACTCCTGGCTGTCGCTGGGCCTCGCGATCCTCACCGGTCTCGCCATCGGTGCGCTGCACGGCTGGTTCTTCGCCAAGATCGGTGTACCCGCGTTCGTCGTCACCCTGGCCGGCTTCCTCGGCTGGAACGGTGTGATGCTGTGGCTGCTCGGTGAGAGCGGCACGATCAACCTCCCGTCCGAGACGGGTCCGGTCCGTCTGCTCGGCCAGAGCTCCTTCTTCATGGACCAGGCCATCATCGGCGCGTACCTCCTGGCCGGTCTCGCCGTGGTGCTCTCCCTCGTCGGCAACCTCGGTGAGCAGCGCCGCCGCCGGGCCGCGAACGTGCCGTTCCGGCCGACCAGCGAGATCCTGCTGCGGGTCGGCGCGCTCGCGGTCGCGGCCTTCGCCGCCGCCGCCGTGCTCAACAACGCGTCCGGTGTCTCCAACTCGCTGGTGATCTTCCTCGCGGCGCTGGTGATCGTGGACTTCGTGCTGCGTCGTACGACCTACGGCCGCAAGGTGTTCGCGGTCGGCGGTGGCATCGAGGCGGCCCGCCGTGCCGGTATCAACGTGCCGATGGTCCGGATCTCCGTGTTCGCCATCTCCGGTGGCTTCGCGGCGATCGGCGGTATGTTCTTCGCCGGTCAGACCGCGAGCGCGACGCTGTCCGCGGGTGGCGGCAACACGCTGATGCTCGCGATCGCCGCGGCGGTCATCGGCGGTACCAGCCTCTTCGGCGGGCGCGGTTCGGTGTGGTCGGCGCTGCTGGGCATGCTGGTGATCCAGTCGATCCAGACCGGCCTCAACCTGCTGAACATGAACCAGTCCATCCAGTACATGATCACGGGTGCGGTGCTGCTGGGCGCGGTCGTCATCGACTCCGTCTCGCGGCGGAGCCAGAAGGCCGCCGGCCGCGCCTAGGCGTCATCGGGGTGCGGGTCGTTCCGCGGGTGCCGGTCCGTCGTGGCTGGTCGCGCAGTTCCCCGCGCCCCTAAAAGCAGGGTGCTGCAGTCGCCTTGGCGAACAAGTGCTCGGTGTCGATTCTGACGCCGGGCACTTCTGTTTGTTGTCGGACGTTTCGTACGGGTACGTCTGCGCAGGATGGTTTACGGCCGTTTGTGTGACGTGGGAGTCGACCGCCCGGCGGTCGGGCGTGTGCGCGGAAGATTAGACTTCGACGAGCCCGGTAACGCTCGAACAGCACTATCGCAAGGAGGCACGGGTGCCGCTGCTGACCCGCATCAGGGGACCGCGCGATCTGGACCGGCTCAGCCTGGAGGAGTTGGACCAGCTGGCGGAGGAGATCCGGACCTTCCTCGTCGAGGCGGTGTCGAAGACCGGCGGTCATCTCGGCCCGAACCTCGGCGTGGTGGAGCTCACCATCGCCCTGCACCGGGTCTTCGACTCGCCGAAGGACAAGGTGCTGTGGGACACGGGCCACCAGTCCTACGTCCACAAGCTGCTCACCGGTCGTCAGGACTTCTCCAAGCTGAAGATGAAGGGCGGCCTGTCCGGCTACCCCTCGCAGGCCGAGTCCGAGCACGACGTCATCGAGAACAGCCACGCCTCCACGGTGCTGGGCTGGGCCGACGGCCTCGCCAAGGCCAACCAGGTGCTGAAACGCGACGACCACGTGGTCGCCGTCATCGGCGACGGCGCGCTCACCGGCGGTATGGCCTGGGAGGCGCTGAACAACATCGCCGACGCCAAGGACCGCCCGCTGGTCATCGTCGTCAACGACAACGAGCGCTCGTACGCGCCGACCATCGGCGGCCTCGCCAACCACCTGGCCACCCTGCGGACCACCGACGGCTACGAGCGGTTCCTCGCCCGGGGCAAGGACCTGCTGGAGCGTACGCCCGTCGTGGGCCGGCCGCTCTACGAGACGCTGCACGGCGCCAAGAAGGGGCTGAAGGACTTCATCGCCCCGCAGGGCATGTTCGAGGACCTGGGCCTGAAGTACGTCGGCCCGATCGACGGGCACGACATCGAGGCCCTGGAGTCCGCGCTGTCCCGCGCCAAGCGCTTCGGCGGGCCGGTCATCGTGCACTGCCTCACCGAGAAGGGCCGCGGCTACCAGCCCGCCCTCCAGGACGAGGCGGACCGCTTCCACGCCGTCGGCAAGATCCACCCGGACACGGGCCTGCCGATCGCCTCCTCCGGCGCCGACTGGACCTCCGTCTTCGGCGAGGAGATGGTCAAGCTCGGCAAGGAGCGCGAGGACATCGTCGCCATCACGGCGGCCATGCTCCAGCCGGTCGGGCTCGACAAGTTCGCCAAGGCCTTCCCCGAGCGGGTGTACGACGTCGGCATCGCCGAGCAGCACGGCGCCGTGTCCGCGGCGGGCCTCGCCACCGGCGGACTGCACCCGGTCTTCGCCGTGTACGCCACCTTCCTCAACCGTGCCTTCGACCAGGTGCTGATGGATGTCGCCCTCCACAAGTGCGGGGTGACGTTCGTCCTGGACCGGGCCGGTGTCACCGGCACCGACGGCGCCTCGCACAACGGCATGTGGGACATGTCGATCCTCCAGGTCGTCCCGGGGCTCAGGCTCGCCGCGCCGCGTGACGCCGACCAGGTCCGCGCCCAGCTGCGCGAGGCCGTCGACGTCACGGACGCGCCGACCGTCGTCCGCTTCTCCAAGGGCGCCGTCGGCCCCGCCGTACCCGCCCTGCGCCGCGTCGGCGGCATGGACGTACTGCGCGAGCCCGGCACCGACACCCCGGACGTGCTCCTCGTCTCCGTCGGCGCCCTCGCGCCGATGTGCCTGGAGATCGCCGACCTGCTCGACAAGCAGGGCATCACCACGACCGTCGTCGACCCCCGCTGGGTCAAGCCGGTCGACGAGCACATGGCGCCGCTCGCGGACCAGCACCGTGTGGTCGTCACCGTCGAGGACAACTCCCGCGTCGGCGGTGTCGGCTCGGCCGTCGCCCAGGCGCTTCGCGACGCCGGCGTCGACATCCCGCTGCGCGACTTCGGCATCCCGCCGCGCTTCCTCGACCACGCCACCCGCGCCGAGGTCCTGGCCGAGATCGGGCTCACCGCGCCCGACATCGCCCGCCAGGTCACCGGACTGGTCTCCAAGATCGACGGCCGGTTCGGCGACACCGCCGCCGAGGTGGAGTCCGCCCGCGACTGACCCTGTCCGGTTGGGCTGTTCGGGCCGGTCTCACCATCCTTTACGGTGGTGATACCGGCCCATTCGCGTGAAACCCCCCGCGCCGGGGCATACGCTCCCCCAGCTCTCGGCTTCGCTCGACCCGGGGGGACCCCCATCGCCCCCTCTCGATCATGTCGAGGACGACAAGCGTGGGAGGTACGCCTGTGAGCAGCACACTCTTCCGGACGAAGAAGGTCGAGCAGTCCATCCTCGATACCGAGGAACCAGAGCACGCGCTCAAGAAATCCTTGTCCGCACTGGATCTGACGGTCTTCGGCGTCGGTGTCATCATCGGCACCGGCATCTTCGTCCTCACCGGCACGGTGGCCAAGAACAACGCCGGTCCCGCCGTGGCCCTCGCCTTCGTCGTGGCCGGCGTCGTCTGCGCCCTCGCCGCCCTCTGCTACGCGGAGTTCGCGTCCACGGTCCCGGTCGCCGGGTCCGCGTACACCTTCTCGTACGCCTCACTCGGCGAACTGCCCGCCTGGATCATCGGCTGGGACCTCGTCCTGGAGTTCGCGCTGGGGACGGCGGTGGTGGCCGTCGGCTGGTCCGGCTACATCCATTCGCTGCTGGCCAACGCCGGCTGGGAGCTGCCGGCGGCGCTCAGCACCAGAGACGGGGCGGACGGCTTCGGGTTCGACATCCTCGCCGCCGCGCTCGTCCTGGTGCTCACCGTCATCCTCGTGCTCGGCACGAAGCTCTCCGCGCGGGTCACCTCGGTCGTCGTCGCCATCAAGGTGACGGTCGTCATGACCGTGATCATCGCGGGTGCCTTCTTCATCGTGGGCGACAACTACGACCCGTTCGTGCCGAAGGCGCAGGCGGTGCCGGCGGGCGACAGCCTCCAGTCCCCGCTGATCCAGCTGATGTTCGGCTGGGCGCCCTCCAACTTCGGGGTGATGGGCATCTTCACGGCCGCCTCCGTCGTCTTCTTCGCGTTCATCGGCTTCGACGTCGTCGCCACGGCCGCCGAGGAGACCAGGAACCCGCAGCGGGACATGCCCCGGGGCATCATCGGCTCCCTCGTCATCTGCACCGCGCTGTACGTGGCGGTGTCGATCGTGGTGACCGGTATGCAGCACTACAGCGAGCTGTCGATCACCGCGCCGCTCGCCGACGCCTTCAAGGCCACCGGGCATCCGTGGTTCGCGGGCTTCATCAGCTTCGGCGCCGCCGTCGGCCTGACGACCGTGTGCATGATCCTGCTGCTGGGCCAGACCCGGGTGTTCTTCGCGATGAGCCGCGACGGACTGCTGCCGCGCTTCTTCTCCCGCGTCCACCCCCGGTTCAAGACCCCGCACCGGCCGACCATCCTGCTCGGTGTGGTCATCGCGATCCTCGCGGGCTTCACCCCGCTGAGCGAGCTGGCCGAGCTGGTGAACATCGGCACGCTGTTCGCGTTCGTGGTCGTCGCGATCGGCGTCATCATCCTCCGCAAGTCGCGCCCCGATCTGCACCGGGCGTTCCGCACCCCGTGGGTGCCGTTCATCCCGATCCTGTCGGTGTGCGCCTCGCTGTGGCTGATGCTCAACCTGCCCGCCGAGACCTGGCTCCGCTTCGCCGGCTGGATGGCCCTCGGCTTCGTCGTCTACTTCGCGTACGGCCGCTCGCACAGTCGGCTGGGGCGCGAGGAGGCCACCGCGGGCGAGGTCGGCGGGAGGCCGCCGCAGAACGGCGCTCCGTAGTCCGGCGGGTTCCCGTTGGCCGGCACTCCGGCCCCGTGTGTTCCGCTTCCGGCGGGACGTGCGGGGCCGGACCGTTGTGTTGCGGGGGGTGACGCGCCCCTCCAGGGGCGACCGTTCAGGACTCCCCGCGCACCGCCCGGGGCCCCGTCACATCGGCGCCCAACTCGCCCACCCTGCGCCGTAGTTCGCGGTCCGCGGTGACGACGAGGCAGGGGCGGTCGCGGGCCTCCTCGGCGACCAGTTCCACGATGCGGTCGTCACCGCTGCGGGGCGCCGCCTCGACCCGTACGCCCGGCACCGGTTCCACTCCCCGGGCCGCGCCCTCGACGACCATGACCAGCTCGACGGGCTCGTCCCGGCCGGGGACCCCGTCCCGCGCGAGCCGGTCGCGCAGGCGTTCCGCCGCGCCGCGTCGGTCGCGCCACCAGCCGTCGGGGACGGAGCCGATGACGTTGGCGGCGTCGACGATCACGAGCAGGGGGGCGTCCATGGGGGACAGGGTCGCACGCCCGGCCGTCATATGAGGTTGGTGAAACGTTCATCCTATGATGGGGACCGCTCGGCCTTCCGCGTTCCTGAGCGAGAAGGCGGCCGAGAGCCGCGCC
Source organism: Streptomyces sp. NPDC001868 (assembly GCF_040297125.1). Lineage (NCBI taxonomy): Bacteria > Bacillati > Actinomycetota > Actinomycetes > Kitasatosporales > Streptomycetaceae > Streptomyces > Streptomyces sp. NPDC001868. The sequence goes on from NZ_JBEOYO010000002.1 coordinate 286,231, forward strand.
GAGCGTCATCGAAAGGGCAGGTCACGTCATGCGGACCAGATCCGGGCGCGCCGCTGCCCAGGGGGCGGCGGCCGACATCTCGGCGAACGGCGGGGGCGGGCGGCACAGGGCCGAGGCCACCCTCACCGGTTCCTGGCTCGTCCTCGGCAAGGACGGCAGGCTCACCGCGTACGCCCGCGCGCGCACGGGGCTGCTGCGCTGGACGCAGACCCGGCCCGGCGGCACCGAGTGGACCGGCCCGGAACTCTTCCCCGTGGCCGGGCTGACCGACCTCCACGTCGTGCAGGGCGCGGACACCTATGTGCACTTCCTCGGGCGGCGGGAGACGGCCAAGGGCGACGGTCCTGCCACCGTGGACATCGTGCACGCCATCCAGTACCAGACCGGGCGGCCGGTCACCGAATGGCGTTCGCTGGGCAATCCGCACAAGGACGCGGCGAAGGCGGCCCGCTTCGGGATACCGGCCGGGGCCGTGAGCGCCGGCGGCAACGTCCATGTCCTCGTGCGCAACGCGGGCGGCGGCGTCATGCTGCGCCGGGAGCTGGCCGGCGGCAAGTGGAGCCCGTGGACCGACCTCAAGGGCAGCGGGGTGCAGGATCCGGTGGCCGTGGTCGCGCACGCCTCGGGGCGGGTCGAGGTGATGGCCGGGGGCCAGGGCCTCATCATGCGCTGGACCCAGGAGAAGCCCGACGGCGCGTTCGAGCAGGCGCCGACCATTCCGCTCTCGGTGCTGCGGGGTAGTGCGGTGGGGCTGGAGACCGGGCCCGACCGGGTGACGTACTACTGGACCGACCCGGCGACCGGGGGTGTCGTCGCGCACCGGCCCGGTGGGTGGGTGGTTCCGCTGGGCGGGGCGCCGGCGGAGGGGCCGGTCGCGGTGCTGCGGGCGCCGCTGGACGGGTACGACTGTGTGGTGCTGGCCCATCGGGACGTCGAGGGGCAGGTCGTGCTGGCGGCGTGCGGGACGGAGAACGAGCAGGCCGGGGTGTGGTGGGCGCCCACGGGGGAGCGGGGGGTGCCTGCGCTGGCTCGGGACGCGTATGGGCGGGTTGTGTTGGGGGTGCTCGGGGTGGATGGGGCGCTGAGGGTTGCTGTGCAGCGGGATGAGGGTGGGTTGGGTTTGGCGCCGTCTGTTCTTGTGTGACGGTGCGCCTGTTCGTCTGCCGGGGTGGGTGATTCGGCGGGTGCGGGTTGTTCGTGGTTGCTCGCGCAGTTCCCCGCGCCCCTGAAGAGCAGGGGCTGCGCCCCATGTCTTTCAGGGCCGTTGCCCCGTCATGCTTCTCAGGCCCGCTGCCCCGTCGCTGAAGAGCAGGGGCTGCGCCCCGTGCTTCTCAAGCCCGCCGCCCCGTCGCCTGAGAAGCAGGGGCCGCGCCCCATGTCGTTGAGCGCCGTTGCCCCGTCATGCTCTTCAGGCCCGCTGCCCCGTCGCCGGCGACTTCTTTGCCGATTCCGGGATCGTCTTGTCTTCCCGCAGCGCCTTCCACAGGGTCGTCGCCTGGGGTTCCGCCGGTACGACGCGGTTGGGGTCGGTTTTGTCGTATGCGACCGGGAGCATGATCGTGTCCATGGTGGCGGGGTCGACGCCGTTCATGCTGCGGGCGAAGTCGGAGAGGGCGGTGAGGGAGTCGAGTTCGGAGTCGGTGGTGAGGGACTCGGTGAGGCTGTCGGCGATCTTGTAGGCCTTGGTGGGGCTGCCCAGGAGGTCCTGCTTCTTGATCTCGCTCAGCAGGGCGATCATGAACTGCTGCTGGAGGCCGATGCGGCCGAGGTCGCTGCCGTCGCCGACGCCGTGCCGGGTGCGGACGAAGGCGAGGGACTGGGTGCCGTCGAGCCGGTGGGTGCCCGCCGCCAGGTCGAGGCCGCTGGACTTGTCCTCGATGGCCTCGTCGACGGTGACCGTGACGCCGCCTATCGCGTCGACGAGCCCCTTGAAGCCGGCGAAGTCGATCTCCATGAAGTGGTCCATGCGGATGCCGGACATCTGCTCCACGGTCTTCACCACACAGGCGGGACCGGCCAGCGAGTAGACCGAGTTGAACATCACACGCTTCGCGGAGGCGAGCGTGGAGCCGTCCGTCTTGGCGCACTCGGGCCGGGTCACCAGGGTGTCGCGGGGGATGCTGACCGCGACGGCCTCGCTGCGGCCCTCGGGTATGTGCATCACCAGCGCGGTGTCGGAGCGGGCGCCCGCGACGTCGCCCGTGCCGAGGTCGGCGTTCTTCCCGGAGCGTGAGTCGGAGCCCAGGACCAGGATGTTCTGGCCCGAGGTCGGCAGCTTCTCGGGGCGGTCGTCGCCGATCGCCCGGTCGAGGTCGAGGCCGTCGATGTTGCCGTTCAGGTCGCTGTAGAGCCAGTAGCCGGTGCCGCCGGCCGCCAGGACGAGGACGGCGAGACCGAGCGCGACCCAGCGCCACACCCGGCGCCCGCGCTGCGGCTTGGCCCGGCGACTCGATGGCGCACGCCTGGATCTCGGGGTCCGGTCCGGCTCCGTCGGGGCGTGCGTCATGCGCCTCGGTGTCCTCTCTCGATGGGTGGCTTGAAGCGATCGATGCCGGCCCTGGCGACTCTGGCGACACAGGCACACGAATGTTCGACATATCGCGACGAGTCCGAACTATAAACCGACCGTCAGGGCGGGTCGGGTGGCCCACCGTTCACCTGCCCGTTACCGAGAGTTCGGTCACGATGCCGGTTGCTGTGTGTTTTCTGTTATTTTTGCCTGCTGTTGACAGTTGGCTGATTTGGTCGTGATGATGTGCCAGACCTGTGCAAGGTTAAAGTTTTTATGTGAATGAATCCGACAGCGTCGTCGGTGTGCAAGTGGTCACGTTTCGTACCCCCGGGTGCGAAGACGGGTGGCCGACGGGGGCTGAGGGGCAGTAGGCGTGACAACCGTTTCCGAGCCCGGAGTCCAACGGGCGACGGGTGATTTCAGCCATGCCCGACGAGCCTCCGCCGCAACTCCACCGCAGACTTCCGGCCAGACGCCGAACCCCGCGGTCGCCGCCGAGCGCGGCGATGTGTACGTCGAGCCCGGCCTGACCCCGCTGGCGGCCCGCGAGGCCAACCGCGGCGCGCTCACCTCCCTGCTCGACGCGGCCGGTGTCCCGTACTTCGCCGTGCGCGGCACCTCGGACCACGGCACGGTCGTCGCCGTCGCCGAGCGGGACCGTGAGCGGGTGCTCGGCGCGGTCTTCCGGGGCCTCGGCCAGTACCCGGGCCACCTGAGCGTGATCGATCCGGACGCGCCCCGGCCCGCCCGCCCCGTCTCCTCGCGCGACCCGAAGGCCTGGCGCGGTGTCTCCACGGCACGGGTCGTCCAGGTCAGCTGGTACCGCACCGATCCCGGCCGGCATCTGCTGCTCGGCCATGAGTACGGTTGCGCCGTCGAGTTCTGGCAGCCGCACGGCGACCACCTCGTCGCGCCCCGCGCCAACCGCGCCACCTGGGCCGTCGTCGCGAACGGGGTGAACGTGTACGGCGCCGCCCGGCTGTTCAGCCGCTTCGTGTCGGACTGGACCCCGCGGCACCTCGCGCCGGCGCTCGCCACCCGCCCGGAGTTCCTGGTCAACTGCGCGGACGACATCGACTTCCCCGTCGACGCCGTCTACACCTGGGTCGACGGGAACGACCCCGCCTGGCAGCGGCGCAAGGCGCGGGCCAAGGGTGAGGCGTACCACGCCGAGTCGGCGAGCGACGCGCGCTTCATCAGCCGCGACGAACTGCGCTACTCGGTCCGGTCCCTGCATCTGTTCGCGCCCTGGATCCGCAACATCTACATCGTCACCGACGACCAGGTCCCGGCCTGGCTGCGCGAGGACCTGCCCGGTCTGCGGATCGCGAGCCACCGCGAGATCTTCCGCGACCCGGCGGACCTGCCGACCTTCAACTCGCACTCGATCGAGAGCCAGCTGCACCACATCGAGGGCCTCGCCGAGCACTTCCTGTACTTCAACGACGACATGTTCATGGGCCGCCCGGTCGCCCCGCACGCCTTCTTCACGCCGTCGGGCACCGCCCGCTACTTCCCCTCCCGCAACCGCATCCCGCAGGGCCCGGTCACCGAGACCGACACCCCGGTCGACGCGGCCTGCAAGAACAACCGCGCGCTCCTGAAGGAACGTTTCGGCAAGGTGATCACCCAGCCGATGGAGCACATCCCGTACGCCCTGCGCCGCTCGGCGATGGACGAGGCCGAGCGGGACTTCCCCGAGGCCTGGGCGCGTACGTCGGCCAGCCGGTTCCGGGCGATGACGGATCTGTCGCCGACCTCGTCGTTCGCGCTCTACTACGCGGCGCTCACCGGGCGGGCCCAGCCCGGCTCGATGCCCTTCACCTATCTGCAGCTGGCCGTCCCCGACCTCGCGGACCGGCTGGCCCGGCTGCTCGACGGCAGGAACCAGGACACCTTCTGCCTCAACGACGCCTTCTCCACCCCCGAGGACATCGAGGCCCAGCAGGAACTCCTCGACGGATTCCTCACCTCGTACTTCCCCACGCCGAGCCCCTACGAGCGATGAACCGTCCCCCACGGGGGCGGCTCGAACGACGAGCGGACCTCCCACCCGATGCATGGCCCCTACAAGTGACGAAGCCCCGGCAAGCGATGAAGCCCCTGCGAGCGACGAAGTCCCCACGAACGGCGAAGCCCCTACGAACGGCGAAGTCCCTACGAACGGCGAAACGGAGTTCATGACGTGTCCGACCAGACGTCGTTGAGCTCCGCCGCCCATGTCTACAAGCGCCTCGTCCCGCAGCCCGTCCGTACCGTCGCCGCGACCACCGTCCCCGGGCGCGTCCGGCGCAAGGTCAAGCGCTCGCTCGCCCGTGCCCTCGGCCGCCGCGAGGCCCGGCTGCACCGGCGTGCCCTGCGGCGGGTCCGCAAGGCGGAGTTCGGGCACTCCGAGCGCCGCACCCAGGCGTACGACGGCCGTGTCGGGCATGTGCACAGCGGGCTGACCGTCGACCTCGCCCGCCGCCTGGACCACAACCTGGTCACCCACGCCCTCGACGCCGCCGACATCCCCTGGTTCGCGGTGCCCGCCCTCGACGACCGGCGGATCTCTCTGGCCGTGGAGCAGCGGGACAAGGGCGCGGTACGCCGGGCGCTACGCGCGTTGCTGGAGGAGCACACCGGTTACGTGGTGTCCGTCTCGCCCGCGAACAGCGAGTCCCAGGACACCCCGGGCAGCCATGTGAAGGCGTGGAAGCACTTCGGGAAGGCCCGGGTGATCCGCCTCACCTGGCTGCGCACCGACCCCACGGAGAACCTGTGGGTCGGCGAGGACCAGGGCGTCGAGATCGAGTTCTGGACGGTCGACACCGATCTGCCGCGGGAGCGGGTGGTCGGCCCGCGCCCCAACCGGGTCCAGCGGGCCGTGCCCAGCGACGCCCTCGGCATCGAGATCGGCCTCGACCGGCTCTCCGGCTACCTCGACATCGACGGCGCGATGGAGCCGACGGTCACGCTGGAGAACTTCGACATCGCCCGCCTGGAGGAGATCACCTTCCCGGTCGACGCGGTCCTGCTGCACCAGTACGCCACCCCCTGGGGCGAGGAACTGCTGCGCGCCGCCCTGCGCTCGCTGCACCAGTACGCGCCCTGGACCGACGTCGTCCATGTGGTGGCCCAGGCGCCCGTCCCCGACTGGCTGCGGGCCGACGAGCGGCTGAGCATCGTGCCCGCCCGGCCGGGTGCCGAATGGCGGCTGCACCAACTGCCGGACATCGCCGACCACTTCCTCCTGCTGCGCCCCGGCGCGCTGCTCGGCCGCCCCGTCCGGGCCTTCGACTACTTCACCCCGCACGGCGTGACCCGCCCCCGCCGGGGCCCCTGGACCGCGCAGGAGTCCTTCGCGCCGTGGACCCGCTCCGCCTACGCGGCGACCGGCCGGGTCACCGCGCACGGCTACGCCGAGGGACCCCAGCCCTACGGCTGCGAGACCCTGTCCCGGCTCGCGGAGTCGGGCGCCGGACTCCTGCCCCTGCCCGACGTCCAGTCGGCCCCGGCGGCGACCGGCACGCACCCCATGGACGGCCTGGTCCACCATGTCGGCGCCGTCGCGGGCCTCGCCGACCCCTCCGGCGAGGCGACCGTCACCCTCCACGCCGCCCTCCCCGGCGTAGAGAACCACCTGGAACGGCTGCTCGTCCGCAGGGACAGCCAGCAGATCCAACTCGTCGGCCTGGGGGCGCCCGAGTCTCTCGGCCGGGGCGGCACCGACGCCGTCCTGCGCTTCCTGCGCCGCTACTACCCCGTGCCCAGCATCTTCGAGCACGGGGCCTCCGAGGAGCCGGACAACCAGTCGTGAGCATCGCCAATCCCGAGGCGTCCGCCCTGGTAGGGGCGTACCGCACCCTCGTCCCGACCGGGCTGCGCCGCCGTATCGCGCGCCGCGTACCGCTGCGGCTGCGCATGGCGCTGAAGCACCTGCTGCGCCACCTCCAGTCGGTCACGCTGGGCTCCCGGCTGCTCCGCGCGGCCCGCGCCCGCCGCCGCTGGCCGCAACTGTTCCGCGAGGGGGAGCGGCTCGCCGCGCTGGCCGGACCGGGGGCGCAGATCGCCCTCGTACGCCCCACCGTGTCGCCGCTCGGGCTGCGCGAGGCCAACCTCGAACTGGTGGTGACCCTGCTGGAGGAGGCGGGTGTCGACTACTTCGCGATCCGCGGCAACTCCGACTTCCGCTCCTGCCTCGCCGTCGCCGAGGCCGATCGGGGCCGGGTCCGCGAGGTCCTGGACCGCTGCTCCGCGAGCGGACCCGTGTATGTGACGGCCTGCCGGGGCGACGCCGCCACCGGCCGTACCGCGCTGTGCGGTTCGAAGCCCGGCCGGCGGATCGCGGGGGAGGCCCGGATCCTGCGCGTCGGCATGCTGTGGAGCGACCCGGCCGGTTCCCTGGTGCTCGGTCCGGAGCACGGCTGCGACATCGAGTTCTGGCGGCCCGAGGAAGGACGCCTGGTCGCCCCGCGCCCCAACCGGGTCACCGAGGACGTCTCGCCCGCCGAGCCCCGGGTCACCGTCCCGGTGAGCCGGCTCACCGGTTTCGCCGCCCTGCACACCCGCCGTACCCGCGCGGTCCGCACCATCGCGCCCTGCGCCGACGCCCTTCCCGAGGACGTCCGCTTCCCCGTCGACGTCGTCTACACCTGGGTCGACGGCAACGACCCCGCCTGGCAGCGGCGGCGCGGCGCGTACGGGCAGAGCGGCTACCACACCGAGTCCGCGAACGCCGCCCGCTACCTCAGCCGCGACGAACTGCGTTACTCGCTGCGCGCCCTGGAGCAGAACGCCCCCTGGGTCCGCCACATCTACGTCGTCACCGACCGGCAGCGCCCCGCGTGGCTCCTCGACCGCCACCCCCGCATCACGGTCGTCGACCACTCCGAGATCTTCGACGACCCGAGCGCCCTGCCCACCTTCAACTCCCACGCCATCGAGAGCCGCCTGCACCACATCCCGGGCCTCGCCGAGCACTTCCTCTACTTCAACGACGACATGTTCCTGGGCCGCCCCGTCACCCCACAGGACTTCTTCCTCTCCAACGGCATGACCCGGACGTTCTTCTCGCCCTCCCAGGTCCCCCGGTGGGAGCGCACCCAGGGCGACCGCCCGGTCGACGCGGCCGGCAAGAACAACCGCCGGCTGCTGCTGGACAACTTCGGCTCGGCGATCGTGCAGAAGGTCCGGCACGCCCCGTACGCCCTGCGCCGCAGCGTCCTGCACGAGATCGAGCGGGAGTTCGCCGACGCCCACCGGGCGACCTCGCACAGCCGGTTCCGCAGCGCGGACGACATCTCGATCCCGTCGTCGCTGTACCACTACTACGCGTACTTCACCGGCCGGGCCGTGCCCTCCGAGATCAGCTTCGCCTATCTCGACCTGGCCCGGCCCGAGATCCAGCGGCGCCTCGGCATCCTGCTGGCCCGCCGCGACCGGCAGGCGTTCTGCATCAACGACACCCTGTCCGACGGCCATGACATCGACCGCCAGACGGCGATGCTCGGCCGCTTCCTCGACTCCTACTACCCGGTGCCGAGTCCCTTCGAGCGGAAGGAGCGTGAGGTCCGGTGAAGATCTCCTTCCTGATCAACAACATCTACGGCATCGGCGGCACCAACCGCACGGTCATCAACCTCGCCGAGGCACTCGCCGTCCACCACGAGGTCGAGATCGTCTCGGTGTTCCGCCGCGCGACCGCCACGAAGTTCGAGATCTCGCCGAGGATCACCGTCCGCGCCCTGGTCGACCTGCGGCCCGGATCGGGCGACCGGGACGCCGCCGGGAGCGACGAGCCCAGCGAAGTGGTGCCGCGCCAGGAGGAGTTCTTCGCGCAGTACAGCAAATTCACCGACCAGCGCATCATCCGCGAGCTGAGGAAGACGGACGCGGACGTCGTCGTAGGCACCCGTCCGAGCCTCAACCTCTTCGTCGCCGCCCACACCCGCGACGGCGCCCTGCGCGTGGCCCAGGAACACATGACCCACCTGGCCATCCCGCCCGCCGTCCGCGCCGAGATGGCCCGCGTCTACCCCCGGCTCGACGGCATCACGACGGTCACCGAGGCGGACGCCCGCTCCTTCATGGAGCACACCCCCATCCCGGGCCTCACCGTGGTCGGCATCCCCAACAGCGTGCCCCAGCCCGCCGTCCCGCCCTCCGACTGCACCCACAAGGTCGTCGTCAGCGCCGGCCGGATGCACCACATCAAGCGGTACGACCTCCTCATCCGCGCCTTCGGGATGCTCGCCGAGGAGTTCCCCGACTGGCAGCTGCGCATCTACGGCGACGGCGGCGAGGCCGGGAAACTCCGCGCCCTGGTCACCGAACTCGGCCTCGCGGGACGGGCGTTGCTCATGGGCGGCTTCTCACCCATCGAGTCCGAGTGGGCCAAGGGCTCCATCGCGGCCGTGACGTCGAGCGCGGAGTCGTTCGGCATGACCCTGGTCGAGGCCATGCGCTGCGGCCTGCCCGTGGTCTCCACCGACTGTCCCGTGGGCCCCCGCGAGATCCTGGCCGACGGCGAGGACGGCCTCCTCGTGGCCAACGGTGACGTGGACGCCATCGCCTGGGGCCTGCGGCGCCTGATGGCCGACGAGCACCTGCGCCGGGTCATGGGCGCCGCCGCGCTGCGCAACGCGACCCGGTACGACCCCGCCGCCGTGGCCGCCCGCTATGTCGAGCTCTTCGAGGACGCGGCCCGGCGCCGCGCCGCCAGGGCGAAGGGGTACCGGGCGCCCGCGGGGCCCCGGAAGAAGGCCGAGGCCCTGACCGCCGTACCTCCGGTCTCCCTCGGCGCGGCCACCGTGGACGTCACGGCGGACGACGCGGGCTGGCTGCGGTTCGCCGCCGACGGCCCCGCCGAGGGCCGCCACCGCTGGCAGTTCGTCCTCCGCCACAAGCCCTCCGACGGCGACCGGCTGCCCGACCTGCCGCTGCGCACCGTACGCAAGGCGCTGGACAACGGCGGCACCCGCTACACCGCCGCGATCACCCCCTCCGCCCTCGACCATCTCGGCGACGGACGCTGGCAGGTGACCATGCGTGCCCCGAAGACGGGCGCCGTCCACATGAAGGCCGGGCTCCGCGACACCCGCGCCCTCATCGACGCCCGTGACCGCCTGGTGGCGAGGCCCCCGACTGGCCCGGTCGGCTGGAACCTCCCGTACGCGCAGCCCAACGGCCGGCTGATGCTGCGCAGTGTGCTCCGCCAGGACCACGCCGAATGCGTCGGCGTGGAGGTGACCGACACCGGCATCGCGGTGGAGGGCGTCCTGTGCGGCAAGCGCCTGCTGAAGCCCGGCGCGCTCTTCGTCGTGAGCAGGCGAGGCCGGCACTCCACCCACTTCACGGTGCCCGTGCACCTGCTGGGCAGCCGCCGGTTCCGGGCCGAGGCACCCGTGCGACGCGTGGTCGACCACCGCCTCGAACGCTGGGAGGACTGGGACTGGTGGCTCCAGCCCGACCCCGCCGACCGGAGCAAGCTCCGCGTCTGCCACCTCCTGGAGGACTTCCCCGACGTCAAGGGCGCGTACGCCTACCCGCCCGTGCCTCTCGTGGGCGACGAGCCCTCGGCGTACGCCGTGATCCACCCGGCGCGCCCGGTGTGGGTGCGGCCGTACTGCTCGGCCTCGGGAGCCATGGCCATGAACGTCGTAGACCGCTAGAGACCGTACCGCTAGAGGCCGTACCGCTAGAGACCGTCAGGACGGACGAGAGAGATGAACCGGACGATATTCGTGCTCGGGGACTCCGTCCCCGCCCCTCGCACCGACGAGGAGGCGCCCATGGCGGGCTGGGGCCAGAAGATCGAGGAGCTGTTGCTCGGCCCGATCGAGGTCGCCAACTACGCCCGCTCCGCCATGACCAGCCGCAAGTACTTCACCGAACGCTTCCCGGCGATGCTCAACCGCATGAAGCGCGGTGACATCGTCCTCATCGGCTTCGGCTGCGTGGACCACATGATCCACAACGGGACGCGGTACGTCCCCGTCCCCGAGTACAAGGAACTGCTCCGGCTGTTCGTCACGTATGTGCACCAGGAGGGCGGCGTGCCCGTCCTCGTCACCCCCATGGCGCGGTACGCCTTCTCCGCCACCGGCGACGTCCTCGACACCCTCGGCGCTTACCCCCGCGCCATGACCGAGGTCGCCGGTGAACTCGGCGCCCCGCTGGTCGACCTGACGAGCCGCACCATGGAACTGTGGGCCGAGATCGGCCCGATGCGGCTGCGCCAGTACTTCTGCTGGGTCGACGCCGGCGACCACCCCGGCCACCCCGACGGCAGCATCGACTCCACCCATCTCAACCACACCGGCGCCTTCGAGGTCGCCCGGATCGTCGTCGCGGGCCTGTGCCACCTCGGCGTCCTCGACAAGTCCGAGGTCAACGTCCAGGCGCTCATGGAACCGCCGACCATGCCCCCGGTCTCCGGCGAGTTCACCATCCAGTCCCCGGAGTCCGCGCTGCACTACGCGCAACGCGGCGGCGAGGCACCGGTCATCAACAAACCCGCCATGGGCGGACTCTCCGGCCCGATGGTGAAGTTCACCGGCGTCGCCGCACCCGGCACGGACTACCTGCTCTTCTTCGAGAACGGCCAGTACCTCGGCGGTACGGGCGTCGGCAGCACCGGCCAGTGGATGTGGCGCCGCTCGGTCAACTGGTCCGGCGGCGAGCACGTCATCCAGTGCGTCGGACTGCGCGGCGACGGCTGCACCCCGGTCCTGGAGCACCGCTTCACCGTGCGCACCGAGGTCCCGGCCCCGCTGATCACGGCACCCGCCGAGGGCGCCTTCGCCGGGCCCCGGCCGCGCTTCGCCGGCAAGGTGGAGCAGGGTGTCACCAAGGTGGTCCTGCTGGAGCGCGGCGTCCTCATCGGCGCGACCGGCGTCAACGAGAACGGGGAGTGGTCCTTCACCCACGCCCACCCCTGGCGCTCCGGCGCCCACACCGTCGAGGTCGTCGCCCTCTTCGGCGCCACCGAATCCCCGGCCGCCGCACGGACGTTCAAGGTCGTCGGCATCCCCGAGAACAGTCCCGTCCGGATGTCCGGGGCCTCCCGGCACGACTGCGCCGACGCCGTCTGCGAGCACCGGCCGTTCACGGGTGACTGGTAGGCGCGGGGGAGTGCTCCTGGGCGCGGTGGCCTGCGGGCTCGCCGTGCTCCTGGGGGCACTCGCCGCACCGCGCGACGACGACAGGGGCGGTGGCACGGCTCACCGGGGCGACACGGCTCCCACGCGGCCCCCGGCGTCCGACCGAGGCGCCACGGCTCTTCCATTGCCCCGGGAGCTGCGGGTCGTCCACCACAACCTGTGCGGAGCGGCGGCCGTGTGCCCGTGGAACTCCGGCGGCACGGGCCCCGGCACCTCGGTCCCGCGGCTGGTGGAGCGAGCGGCGCGATTGCGGGCGGACATCGTCACCGTCAACGAGCTCTGTCTGACCCAGTACACGGAACTCAAGCGCCAACTCGCCCTCGCGGGCTGGAAGATGGACGGCACGTACGCCTCCTCCCAGGACAACGTGCCCGCCTGCGGCAGCACCGGCGCCTTCGGCTCGGCCGTCCTCAGCAGGGAGGGCGTCCCCGACGAACGGCAGGACTACCACCGGTTCGCCGACACAGGCGGTGAGACCTATGCCAACGGCGGCCGTACGGTCGGGGTCCGGCGTGGACTCCTGTGCGCGCACACGTCATTCGCCGGGCACCCCCTCACCGCGTGCACGGCCCATACGAACGCCAAGGCCCCCGGGCAGCTGCGGGAGATCCGGGACCGGCTCGCCCGACTCCCGCAGGACATCCCCGTGATCCTCGCCGGCGACCTCAACCTGCCGCCGGACGCGCCCGCCCTCGCCTATCTCACCGGCGGCTTCACGGAGGCGGACGCGGTGGACCAGGAACCCACCGCCGACGGCCGGAAGATCGACTATGTCTTCGCCGACCGACGCCATTTCACGGCCGTGGACGGTGACGCCGAGCCGTACGCCGAGTCCGACCACGCCCTGCTGACGGGGAGGTTCACCCTCGCGTCCGGGGGCGCATGAGAAGAGGGCCCCCGCCCGAAAGCGGAGGCCCTCGACCATGTCCGGTGGTTACGCGGGGACCGAAGCCACCCCGGCCGCCAGGAACTTCTTGCCGTTGACGCGCTCGCTGACGCCCTCACGGTCCAGGTACGGCGTGATGCCGCCCAGGTGGAAGGGCCAGCCCGCGCCGGTGATCAGGCAGAGGTCGATGTCCTGCGCCTCGGCGACGACACCCTCGTCGAGCATGAGCCCGATCTCCTGGGCGACGGCGTCGAGGACGCGGGCCCGGACCTGCTCCTCGGACAGGACGACATCGCCCTGCTTGAGCAGCGCGGCGACCTCGGGGTCCAGCTCCGGCTTGCCGGAGTCGTAGACGTAGAAGCCGCGCTTGCCGGCCTTGACGACGGCGGCGAGGTTCGGGGAGACCGTGAAGCGGTCCGGGAAGGCGCGGTTGAGGGTCTCGGAGACGTGCAGACCGATGGCCGGGCCGACCAGTTCGAGCAGGACCAGCGGCGACATCGGCAGACCCAGCGGCTCGACCGCCTTCTCCGCCACGGCCACCGGGGTGCCCTCGTCGATGACGTTCTGGATCTCGCCCATGAAGCGGGTGAGGATGCGGTTCACGACGAACGCCGGGGCGTCCTTCACCAGCACCGCGGTCTTCTTCAGCTTCTTGGCGACACCGAAGGCCGTGGCGAGCGAGGCGTCGTCCGTCTGCTCACCGCGGACGATCTCCAGGAGCGGCAGGATCGCGACCGGGTTGAAGAAGTGGAAGCCGACGACCCGCTCGGGGTTCTTCAGCTTCGACGCCATCTCCGTCACCGAGAGGGAGGAGGTGTTGGTGGCGAGGATCGCGTGCGCCGGGGCGACCGCCTCGACCTCCGCGAACACCTGCTGCTTGACACCGATCTCCTCGAACACGGCCTCGATGATGAAGTCCGCGTCGGAGAAACCCTCGGCCTTGTCCAGGACGCCGCTGACCAGGGCCTTGAGGCGGTTGGCCTTGTCCTGGTTGATCCGGCCCTTGCCGAGCAGCTTCTCGATCTCGGCGTGGACGTAGCCCACACCCTTGTCGACGCGCTCCTGGTCGATGTCGGTCAGCACGACCGGCACCTCAAGGCGGCGCAGGAAGAGCAGCGCGAGCTGGGAGGCCATCAGACCGGCGCCGACGACACCGACCTTGGTGACCGGACGGGCCAGGTTCTTGTCCGGGGCACCGGCGGGGCGCTTGCCGCGCTTCTGCACCAGGTTGAAGGCGTAGATGCCGGAGCGCAGCTCGCCACCCATGATCAGGTCGGCGAGGGCGACGTCCTCGGCGTCGAAGCCCTGCTGGAGGTCACCGCTCTTGGCGGCCTCGATGATGTCCAGCGCGCGGTACGCGGCCGGGGCCGCCCCGTGCACCTTGGAGTCCGCGATGAACCGGCCCTTGGCGACGGCCTGGTCCCAGGCCTCACCGCGGTCGATGACGGGGCGCTCGACCGTGACCTCGCCCTTGAGGACGTTCGCCGTCCAGATCAGCGACTGCTCCAGGAAGTCGGCGCCCTCGAAGATCGCGTCCGCGATACCGAGGTCGAAGACCTGCTGGCCCTTGAGCTGCTTGTTCTGGTTGAGGCTGTTCTCGATGATCACCGAGACGGCCTTCTCGGCACCGATCAGGTTCGGCAGCAGCGCGCAGCCGCCCCAGCCCGGGACCAGACCGAGGAAGACCTCGGGGAGGGAGAACGCCGGGATGGCCTTGGAGACGGTCCGGTACTTGCAGTGCAGACCGACCTCGACGCCACCGCCCATCGCCGCACCGTTGTAGTACGCGAAGGTCGGGACGGCGAGCGCGGCCAGCCGCTTGAAGACCTCGTGGCCGCCCTTGCCGATGGCGAGCGCGTCGTCGTGGTTCTTCAGCAGCTCGACGCCCTTGAGGTCGGCGCCGACGGCGAAGATGAACGGCTTGCCGGTGACACCGGCACCCACGATCTCGCCGGCCGAGGCCTCCTTCTCGACCTGGTCGAGGGCGGTGTTCAGGTTCGCCAGCGACGCCGGGCCGAAGGTGGTCGGCTTGGTGTGGTCGAGGCCGTTGTCGAGCGTGATGAGCGCGAAGCGCCCGGCGCCGAACGGCAGGTCGAGGTGGCGTACGTGCGCGGACGTCACGACCTCGTCGGGGAACAGCTCGGCCGCGCCCTTGAGGAGTTCGGTGGTGCTCACTTGTCGCCTCCGGCGTCCTTGTGGTGCGGGTTCTCCCAGATGACCGTGGCGCCCATGCCGAAGCCGACGCACATGGTGGTGAGGCCGTAGCGGACCTCCGGCTGCTCCTCGAACTGGCGGGCGAGCTGCGTCATCAGACGCACACCCGACGAGGCCAGCGGGTGACCGAAGGCGATGGCGCCGCCGTACTGGTTGACGCGCGCGTCGTCGTCGGCGATGCCGTAGTGCTCCAGGAAGGCGAGCACCTGCACGGCGAAGGCCTCGTTGATCTCGAACAGGCCGATGTCGTCGATGGACAGACCCGCCTGGGCGAGCGCCTTCTCCGTCGCCGGGATCGGGCCGTAGCCCATGACCTCCGGCTCGACACCCGCGAAGGAGTACGAGACGAGGCGCATCTTCACCGGGAGGTTGTTCTCGCGGGCGAAGTCCTCGGAGGCGATGAGGGAGGCGGTGGCGCCGTCGTTCAGACCGGCCGCGTTGCCGGCGGTGACCCGGCCGTGCACGCGGAACGGGGTCTTGAGGCCGGAGAGGTTCTCCAGGGTCGTACCGGGCCGCATCGGCTCGTCGGCGGTGACGAGCCCCCAGCCGGTCTCACCGGCCTCCGCGTTCGTCCGGCGGACCGAGATCGGTACCAGGTCGGCCTGGATCTTGCCGTTGGCGTACGCCTTGGCGGCCTTCTCCTGCGAGCGCACGGCGTATTCGTCGGCGCGCTGCTTGGTGATCGTCGGGTACCGGTCGTGCAGGTTCTCGGCGGTCATGCCCATGAACAGGGCGGACTCGTCGACCAGCTTCTCGCTGACGAACCGCGGGTTCGGGTCCACGCCCTCACCCATCGGGTGGCGGCCCATGTGCTCGACACCACCGGCGATGGCCACGTCGTACGCGCCGAACGCGACGGAACCGGCGACCGAGGTGACGGCGGTCAGCGCGCCGGCGCACATGCGGTCGATGGAGTAACCGGGCACCGACTGCGGCAGACCGGCGAGGATGCCCGCCGTACGGCCGATGGTGAGGCCCTGGTCACCGATCTGCGTGGTCGCGGCGATGGCGACCTCGTCGATCTTCGCGGGCTCCAGACCCGGGTTGCGGCGCAGCAGCTCCCGGATCGCCTTCACGACGAGGTCGTCGGCACGGGTCTCGTGGTAGATGCCCTTCGGGCCCGCCTTGCCGAACGGGGTGCGGACGCCGTCGACGAAGACGACTTCCTTGACGGTACGAGGCACGATGGCTCTCCTCCAGAGGTGCGGGACGGCACTGCTGCGATACGCAACCGCTGAGCGGGCGCTCAGCCCCATGCTACTTACGAGTAACAGCGCTGCACACCCCTGGGCGGGGGAGCGGCGAAGGTCACATCGGGTTCAGATGTTACCGCCGGTTACGTGCATCCACCTCAGGGGGCGGTCGCTGTGGACCCCCGAGGCACCAGCACAGGCGTGGCCACCGGATGAGAAGCCCCACCCCCGTCGATCACCTCGAACAACGTCCGAGCCACATCCGCCCCGAACCCATGCACGTCATGACTCATCGCGGAAAGAGTCGGCCGCGTCAACCGACAGAGCTGCGAATCGTCCCAGGCCAGCAACGACACATCCTCCGGCACCCGCACCCCCATCTCCGCCGCCACCGACAACCCCGCCACCGCCATGATGTCGTTGTCATAGACGATCGCCGTAGGACGATCACCCCCCGCCCCGGTCAACAACGCCCGCGTCGCCCGCGCCCCCGCCTCCCCCGAGAAGTCGGTCGCCACCTGCCAGACCCGGACCAGCTTCAGCGAACCGGCCGCCTTCTCGAACGCCGCCGTACGCAGGGCCGAGTGCCCCAACGACACCGCACCCCCCACCCGGGCGATCCGCCGGTGCCCCAGCGCCGCCAGATACCGCACCGCCTCCGTCACGGCGGTCGCGTCGTCCGTCCACACGGACGTGAGCTCCCCGGTCAGCGACGGATGTCCGACGGCGACGACCGGCATCCCCAGCCGCCCCACGGCCGTCACCCGGGGATCATCCGCGCGGAAGTCGACGAGGATCGACCCGCTGACCTGCCGCCCGCGCCACCACGCGTCCTGAAGCCCCACCTCCTCCTCCAGATTCCGCACCAGCCGCAGCAGCAGCGAGCAGGACCGCTCGGTCAGCACGCTCTCCACCCCGGAGATGAACTCCATGTAGAACGGCTCGAGCCCCAGCAGCCTCGCGGGCCGGCAGATCGCCAGTCCCACGACATCCACCCGCTGACTGGACAGCGACCGCGCCGTCAGGTTCGGTGTCCACCCCAGCTCCCGCGCCGCCGCGAAGATCCGGTCCCGTGTGGCGTCGGCCAGACCCGGCTTCCGGTTGAACGCGAGCGACACCGCTCCCTTGGACACCCCGGCACGGGCGGCGACGTCCTTGATGGTCACGCGGGAGGTCGTCATCGGCCGGGCTCCAGGCAGTACAGGGCTGATCGGGCGGCGTCCGGATCAGGAGTCCTCCAGCCACTGACACCGATGATCACCTGCTCCCCGGGGAGCAGCGTGACGAGCCCCCGGTCCGCCCGCGCGTCCGGGGCCAGCCGGTCCGCCTGGAGGAGCAGATCCCTGACGAGGGTGTGGGCCGTCACCGTGACCGAGCCCTGTGCGACGCTCACGTCGAACTCCGGCCGGGGGTAGGGGATCTCACGGTCGGGACTCGGAAAGCGCACGGCCCGCAGCCCGTCCGCGTCCGCGACGAGGAACTCCTTCGGCCCGACGGGCTCCAGCTCCCGCGGTACGTCGACACGGGCCACCGCCCGGCCCTCGGCGGCGAACTCCACGCCCGCCTCCCCGGCCACCACCCCGTCGACCGACATCCGCCGCAGCCGCACGACGCCCGCCCACTCCCCGGCGGCCTGGTTGACCACCACCAGCACCCGCGGTCGAAGCGTCAGCAACCGGTCCGCGTACAGCCGCCGCAGCTCGTGGTGGAGCGGCTTCTCCCGCCCGTCGCCGTCGATCGCCGCCCAGGAGGTCACCGGCCAGCAGTCGTTGAGCTGCCACACGATCGTGCCCGCGCACACCGGCCAGTTGGACCGCCAGTGCTCGATCCCGGCGGCGACCGCCCGCGCCTGATTGACCTGCGTCAGATAGTGCCAGCGGTCGAAGTCGCCGTCAGGCAGGGTGAAATGACGAGCGAGCCCCCGCTCCAGCTTCCCGTTCCCGTCCTCCGCCTTCTGGTGGTGCAGCATGCCGGGTGAGTCGGAGGCGAGCACCTCACCGGGCAACGCCCGCCGCAGCGTCGCGTACGCCGGCGGCGCCTGCCACCCGAACTCGGCGACGAAACGCGGGACGTTCGCCCGGTACTCCGCGTAGTCCTCCCGGTTCCACACCCCCCAGGAGTGGTGCGTCCCGTGCGCGGGGTCGTTCGGATGCCGCTCCCAGGACCCCGACCACGGACTCCCCGCCGTATACGGCCGTGTCGGGTCCAACTCCGCGACCACACGCGGCAGCAGCCCCAGGTAGTACCCCTCGCCCCACGACTCCCCGGCGAGCCGCTCCTCCCATCCCCAGTCCCTGAACCCCCACAGGTTCTCGTTGTTGCCGTTCCACAGCACCAGCGAGGGATGCGGCATCAGCCGTACGACGTTCTCCCGCGCCTCGGCCTCCACCTCGCCCCGCAGCGGCTGCTCCTCCGGGTAGGCCGCGCACGCGAACGGGAAGTCCTGCCAGACCAGCAGCCCCGACGCGTCGCAGACGTCGTAGAAGTCCTCGCTCTCGTAGATCCCGCCGCCCCAGATCCGGACGAGGTCGACACCGGCCTCGGCCGCCTGCCGCAGCCGTTCCCGGTACCGCTCGCGCGTGACGCGGGAGGGGAACACATCGTCCGGGATCCAGTTCACCCCGCGCGCGAACAGCCGCTCACCGTTGACGACGAGGGTGAACCCGGTCCCGTGCTCATCGGCGCTCCGGTCCAGTTCCACGGTCCGGAACCCGACCCGCCGCCGCCACACGTCAAGCGCGTCGCCACCGCTGTACAAGGTCAACTCCACCTCGTACAAGGGCTGTTCACCGTAGCCGCGCGGCCACCACAGCTCCACGCCCGGCACGTCCAGCCGCACGGACCCGCTCGACCCCTCGACCTCCGCGACCGCGCTGACACCCCCCACCCGGGCCTCCAGCCGCAGCCCCGCCTCCACGGTCGCCCGCTCCACGTCGACGAGCAGTTCCACCCGTCCGGTCGTGCCGTCGACGGTCACCAGTGGCCGCACCCGGGCGATACGAGCCGTCGACCACCGCTCCAGCCGAACGGGCCGCCACATACCGGCGGTCACGAGCGTCGGCCCCCAGTCCCACCCGAACGAGCAGGCCATCTTCCTGATGAACTGGAAGGGTTCGGCATAGGCGTTCGGCCGGTCGCCGAGCCGCTCGCGCACCGCCTCCGCCTCGGTGTACGCGGAGGCGAAGCGCACGGAGAGCCGGCCGCTCATGCCGGTGATGTCGAAGCGGTACGAGCGGTGCATGTTCCGTACGGAACCGAGGAGCCGCCCGTCGAGCCGGATCTCGGCGGCCGTGTCGAGCCCGTCGAAGACCAGATCCAGCTGGTCGTGCCCACCGGCACCGGCACCGGCCGAACCCGGCAGCTCGGCCTCGTACGTCCACTCCCGGCGCCCCACCCACGCCACCTCGGTCTCGTTCCGCCCGAGAAAGGGGTCCGGGATCACTCCCGCCGCCAGCAGATCGGTGTGCACGCACCCCGGCACCACGGCGGGAAGCGGTTCTCCCTCATACCTCAGGATCCAGCCCTCGGTGAACGGTGTGGCCTCCAGCATGCGCACTCCCTAAACCGGTCAAGTTCGGTTCGTGGACACTATCGCGAAATCTTTCGACAGCCTTGGCGAAATTGGGACTTTACCGGTTCAGTAACAGGCTGCCAGAGTGCCGAACCAGCCATCCATCCACGCGCTCGTCCCTCTCTTCATCCCACCCGTGCTCGTCCGTCCCGAACGGAGCTGGTGCACATGAACCACCGGAAGACGCTCACCGGAACACTGCTGGCGGCCACGCTGCTCGCGTCGGGCTGCACCGGCGGCGGAGGCAGCTCGAAAGGCGCCGAGGCAGAGGCGGCCGGCGACCCGTCACAGGTCTCCGGGACCATCACGGTCCTCACCCACCGGACGGACATCGTGCAGGACGGCACGATGACGAAGTACGCCGAGGAATTCAACAAGACCTATCCGAAGGTGAAGGTCGAGTTCGACGGGATCACCGACTACGAGGCCGAAGTCAAGATCCGGATGAACACGGAGAACTACGGCGACGTCCTCATGATCCCGGCCGTCATCCAGAAGAACGACTACCCCAAGTTCTTCGCCTCCCTGGGCACCCAGAAGGAACTGGGCGAGAAATACCGCTTCACCGGCTTCACCACCGTCGACGGCAAGGTCTACGGCCAGAGCCCCATGGGCGCGACCCCCGGATTCCTCTACAACAAGCGGATCTGGGCCGAGGCCGGCGTCACCGAATGGCCCACCACCCCGGCGGAGTTCCTCACCGCCCTGAAGGCCGTCAAGTCCAGGACCGACGCCATCCCGTACTACACCAACTTCGCCGCCCAGTGGCCGCTGACCCAGTGGACGTACATCAACGGCTCGGTCAGCTGCGACACCGGCGCCACCACCAGGCTCGCGGAGGGCAACCCCTGGGGCGAGGACGGCGAACTGCGCGTGGGCGACCGGCTGTTGTACGACATCGTGGACCAGGGCCTGATCGAGAAGGACCCGGCGACCACGAACTGGGAGAACTCCAAACCCCGGTTGGCGAAGGGCGAGATCGCCACGGCGTGGCTCGGCAGCTGGGCGATCATCCAGTTCCGGCAGGCGGCCGAGAAGGCCGGAGCGGACCCCGACGACATCGGGTTCATGCCGTTCCCCGCCCGGGTCGACGGCAAGGCCTGCGCGATCGCCACCCCCGACTACAACCAGGCCGTCAACATCCACTCCGAGCACAAGAAGGCGGCCCGCGCCTGGATCGACTGGTTCACCGACAAGTCGGGCTACGCGGCGGACAACCTCTCGATCTCGACACTCAAGGACGCGCCGCTGCCCGAGGTGCTCAGGCCGTACGAGGAGCAGGGCGTCGAACTGATCGAACTCGACGACACCGAGGGCGGCACGGTCAAGGAGATCGACAGCGCCTCCGAGGTCGGGATCTACGGCCCCGCCTACCGTCAGGAACTGGTCGACCTCGCCCGAGGGGCCAAGGACGGTGACGTCGACGACTTCCTCGACGACCTGGGCAAGCGCTGGACCGAGGCAGAGAAGACCGTGGGGTCCTGATGCCCCACACGCGTACGACGGACCCCTCGCACGCGACGAAGAAGGTGGCGCGGCCCTCGACGGCCGCGCCCCGGCCCTCCGTACCCCGGCGCGTTCCACGCAAGGTGCGCCTGTGGCGGAAGCTCACCCCCTGGCTCTTCCTCGCCGCCCCGCTGGCCCTCCTGATCGCCTTCACGTACGCCCCGGTCGCCAACATGCTGGCGTACAGCTTCACCGACTGGGACGGCGTCAGCCCCGAACTGAGCTACACGGGCGCCGACAACTACATCGAGATCTTCACCCGCCCCGAGCTGTTCCAGGTCTTCTTCGTCAGCGGCTACTACCTGGCCGCCTCGGCCCTCCAAATAGGGCTCGCCCTCTACTTCGCGACGGTCCTCAGCTTCGACATCCGCTTCCGGAACCTCTTCAAGGGCCTTCTCTTCTTCCCGTACCTGATCAACGGCGTCGCGATCGGCTTCGTCTTCCTCTACTTCTTCCAGGACGGCGGCACCCTCGACTCGGTCCTCGCCCTCCTCGGCCACGAGTCCGACCGCGCCTGGCTGGGCACCTCGACCTCCGCGAACATCTCCCTCGCGAGCGTCTCCGTCTGGCGCTACATGGGCCTGAACTTCGTGCTCTTCCTCGGTGCGATCCAGTCGATCCCGGGGGAGCTGTACGAGGCGGCCGAACTCGACGGGGCGGGCCGCTGGCACCAGTTCCGGTACATCATCGCGCCCGGTATCCGCCCGGTGCTGAGCCTGAGCGTGATCCTCTCGATCTCGGGATCCCTGTCGGTCTTCGAGATCCCGTACATCATGACGGGCGGCGCCACGGGCACCGAGACCTTCGTGATCCAGACGGTCAAGCTCGCCTTCCAGTTCAACAAGACGGGCCTCGCGTCCGCCGCCGCGGTCGTCCTCCTGCTGATCATCCTGGCGGTGACGTGGCTGCAGCGCCGACTGGTCCCCGACGACAGGGTGGACCTCGTATGACGACACTGACGACCCCAACCCCGGTGACCCGCAGGCGAGTTGCCCGCACCCTCACCTATCTCTCCCTGGTCGGCGCGTCGGCCGTGGTCCTCCTGCCCCTCCTGGTGGTCCTGCTGACCTCGCTCAAGACCGAGCGGCAGATGGCGGACGACAGCGGTGCCCTCACACCGCCGGACAGCTTCCTGAACTTCGGGAACTACGCGACGGCCTTCCGTGACGGCGAGATGCTCGCCGCCTTCGGCAACACGGCCTTCATCCTCTTCTTCGCCGTCACCGGCACGGTCCTCATCGGCTCGATGGCGGCCTACGCGATCGACCGCTTCACCTTCCGCTTCCGGAAGCTGGTCGTCGCCCTCTTCCTCGTCGCCACCCTCGTCCCCGGCGTCACCACCCAGGTCGCGACCTTCCAGATCGTCGACAGCCTCGGCATGTTCGACACCCTCTGGGCCCCGATCGCCCTCTACATGGGCACCGACATCGTCTCGATCTACATCTTCCTGCAGTTCGTGCGCTCGATCCCGGTCTCCCTGGACGAGTCCGCCCGCCTGGACGGCGCCAACGCCTTCACGATCTACCGAAAGATCATCTTCCCGCTCCTGAAGCCGGCGATCGCCACGGTCGTCATCGTCAAGGGGATCACCGTCTACAACGACTTCTACATCCCCTTCCTCTACATGCCCTCCGACGACCTGGGAGTCATCTCCACCTCCCTCTTCCGCTTCAAGGGCCCCTTCGGCGCCCACTGGGAAACGATCTCGGCAGGAGCGGTCCTGGTGATCCTGCCGACCCTGATCGTCTTCCTGCTGCTCCAGAGGTTCATCTACAACGGCTTCATGAGGGGCGCGACGAAATAGGGGGTCACTGCCCGGCCGCCGGGTGTGCCAGGCCTTCAGGGGCGCGGGGCTGTTTCGATACGCGGCTCCGCCGCGTGGGCGCGACCGGCACCCGCGCCCACCACCCCACGGACGCCACTACGGCGCGCTCAGGCCTCCTTGCCCTTCACCACCGCGGACAACGCCCCCACCAGCACCGGCGTCACCAGCTCGACCTGCCAGGCCCGCGCCCCGTACCCCGCGAGCGCCGCCCCCACCGCCTCCGCGTCCAGCGACTTCGGCGGTTCCCAGCAGAGCCGCCGCACCGTGTCCGGAGTGATCAGATTCTCCTGGGGCATGGCGAGCTGCTCGGCGAGAGCGCTCACCCCGGCCCGCGCCGCCGACAACCGGGCCGCGGCGGCCGGGTCCTTGTCGGCCCAGGCCTTCGGCGGCGGCGGCCCGGTCACGGGCTGCCCATGCGCCGGCAGCGCCGAGTCGGGCAGCGCCCTCGCCCGGTCCACCGCGGCCTGCCACTGCTCCAGCTGCCGCCGCCCCATCCGATGCCCGAACCCGGTCAACGCGGCGAGCGCGTGCGCGTTGACCGGCAGCGCCAGGGACGCCTCGACGATCGCCGCGTCGCTCAGCACCTTGCCCGGCGACACGTCCCGCCGCTGCGCGATCCGGTCCCGCGCCTCCCACATCTCCCGTACGACCGCCATCTGCCGCCGGCGCCGCACCTTGTGCATCCCGGACGTACGACGCCACGGGTCCTTGCGGGGCTCCGCCGGCGGCGCGGAGGCGATCGCGTCGAACTCCTGGCGCGCCCACTCCAGCTTCCCCTGCCGGTCCAGCTCCTTCTCCAGGGCGTCCCGCAGGTCCACGAGCAGTTCCACGTCGAGCGCCGCGTACCGGAGCCAGGGCTCGGGCAGCGGGCGGGTCGACCAGTCGACGGCCGAGTGGCCCTTCTCGAGGACATAGCCGAGGACGCTCTCGACCATCGCGCCGAGGCCGACCCGGGGGAACCCGGCGAGCCGGCCGGCCAGCTCCGTGTCGAAGATCAGGGTCGGGACCATGTCTATCTCGCGCAGACAGGGCAGGTCCTGGGTGGCCGCGTGGAGCACCCACTCCACTCCGGAGAGCGCCTCGCCGAGGCCGGAGAGGTCGGGGCAGGCGACGGGGTCGATGAGCGCGGTGCCCGCGCCCTCACGGCGCAGCTGCACCAGATAGGCGCGCTGGCCGTAGCGGTAACCGGACGCGCGTTCGGCGTCCACGGCTACGGGGCCGGTGCCCGCGGCGAAGGCGGCGATCACCTCGGCGAGCGAGGACTCGTCGGCGATCACGGCCGGAATGCCGTCCCGTGGCTCCAGCAAAGGGATCGGCGCCCCCGCTTCAGAAGATCCGCCGTCGTCCGGAGGGGCGCCTCCGGTGGTTCGCAGGGTCCTGTCTGCTGCGGTCTCTTGGGCGTCGGTCACCTGTCAAGGGTATCTGTGTATGGACATGGCCCGCCGACGGAACGTTCCGCCGACGGGCCTTCCAGGGGCGTAAACAAGTCATGTGTCACACGTGTCAGTGAATGTTCCCGGCGAACCGGGAGAGGCCGGACATCGGCGAACGATCCCGGCCCCTGCCTGTCGCGGTGTCCCTGGCGTCAGTGGATGATCCCGGTACGCAGGGCCACCGCCACCATTCCGGCACGGTCGCCGGTGCCGAGCTTGCGTGCGATACGGGCCAAGTGGCTCTTGACCGTGAGTGCGGACAGGCCCATGGAGACGCCGATCGCCTTGTTCGACTGTCCCTCCGCGACGAGGCGCAGCACCTCGACCTCGCGGCCCGACAGCTCCCGGTAGCCGCCAGGGTGGCTCGGGGCTCCCGGGGGGCGGCGGTGCATACGGGCGGCGGAGCCGATGGGGGCGGCACCCGGGCGGGTGGGCAGTCCGATGTTGGTACGGGTGCCGGTGACGACGTATCCCTTCACACCGCCCGCGAGGGCGTTGCGTACGGCGCCGATGTCGTCCGCGGCGGACAGGGCGAGGCCGTTGGGCCAGCCCGCCGCGCGGGTCTCGGAGAGGAGGGTCAGGCCGGAACCGTCCGGCAGGTGAACGTCCGCGACGCAGATGTCACGGGGGTTGCCTACGCGGGGACGCGCCTCGGCGATGGACGAGGCCTCGATGACATCGCGGACCCCGAGGGCCCACAGGTGCCGGGTCACGGTGGACCGGACCCGGGGGTCGGCCACCACCACCATCGCGGTCGGTTTGTTCGGACGGTAGGCGACCAGGCTTGCGGGCTGCTCGAGGAGAACGGACACCAGGCCTCCTGGGTGCGGGACGGGGGGCGGGCTCGCCGGGCTCGTGGGGTCGAAGCCGGGACGAACCGTGCTTTCAAGGTCACAGAGGTCTTCGGCACCAAACCTCTGCTCCTTTAGAGAATGATCACGATTTAGTGAGTAACAATCCGTGCAATTCGGACACATCTTCGATCATTCGAAGACCGAACGGTGTCGCTTCACGTCGATACAAGGCCGAAAGTGGCCGTATCGACAAAGTGATGGTTTCCGTCGGCGTGGTTGCTCGCACACAAAAAGGACCGTGCTCCACAGAGCACGGTCCTGATGAGACGTACGGGACGTACGGGACGATCAGCGGGACTGCGGCCCCCGCCGCTGCGGCAGCGTCACCACCGCCGCGTCACCCGGGTCCACCGCCGGGGGCAGTCCCGCGATCTGGGCGAGCAGGTCGCACCACGAGGCGAGATGCGCGGCGGTGTCGGGCACACCGCCCAGCACCTCACGGGGGGTCCACGACGCCCGGATCTCGATCTGCGACGCGGCCGGCCGCGTCGCCAGCCCGCCGAAGTAGTGCGAGCTCGCCCGCGTCACCGTCCCGCTCGGCTCGCCGTACGACAGCCCCCGGGACTGCAGCGCGCCGGTCAGCCACGACCAGCAGACCTCCGGCAGCAGCGGATCGGCCGCCATCTCGGGCTCCAGCTCCGCCCGGACCAGGGTCACCAGCCGGAAGGTGCCCTGCCAGGCGTCGTGCCCCGCTGGGTCGTGCAGCAGGACGAGCCGGCCGTCGGCCAGATCCTCGTCGCCCTCGACGACCGCGGCCTCCAGGGCGTACGCGTACGGGGCGAGCCGCTGGGGCGCCTTGGTGGACTCGATCTCGATCTCCGGCCGCAGCCGGGTGGCCCGCAGCGCTTCGACGGCGGAGCGGAACGGCAGCGGTGCCGTCTCCATCGCATCGCGCTCCCCCTCCTTCGCGTCGTCCATTCCGCCAGCGCCGTCCGACAGTCGTCCCTGAGCCGCAGCCATGCCGGAACATTAAGGGGAACCGGGCCCCGGCGCAGGGCAAGACACCCGTGCGCTGGGTCACGGTCGCATCGCGCTCAGCGAACGGAGGCCGCCGCGGTGGCCGGGAACGGTGGCCGGAAAAGCAGGGGCTCCTGTTGTCCACAGCCCCGGCCGTCACCGTCAAGCGGGCGTGCGAGACTTTGCTTCGTGAGTGCCAACGCCAGCCCCTCGGGCCACCAGCCGACCGCCACGTACAACTCCGCTTTCCTGAAGGCGTGCAGGCGTGAACCCGTGCCGCACACACCGGTGTGGTTCATGCGGCAGGCCGGGCGCTCGCTCCCCGAGTATCTGAAGGTGCGCGAGGGCATCGGCATGCTGGATTCCTGCATGCGGCCCGAGCTGGTCACGGAGATCACCCTCCAGCCGATCCGCCGGCACCACGTGGACGCGGCGATCTACTTCAGCGACATCGTCGTCCCGCTCAAGGCCATCGGTATCGACCTCGACATCAAGCCCGGCGTCGGCCCCGTCGTCGAGAAGCCGATCCGCAGCCGCGCCGACCTCGCCCAGCTCCGCGACCTGACCCCCGAGGACGTCTCGTACGTCACCGAGGCGATCAAGCTGCTCACCGCCGAGCTCGGCGAGACCCCCCTCATCGGCTTCGCGGGCGCCCCCTTCACCCTCGCCAGCTATCTCGTCGAGGGCGGCCCGTCCCGCACGTACGAGAACGCCAAGGCGATGATGTACGGCGACCCCGAGCTCTGGGCCGACCTGCTCGACCGCCTCGCCGGGATCACCTCGGCGTTCCTCAAGGTCCAGATCGAGGCCGGCGCCTCAGCCGTCCAGCTCTTCGACTCCTGGGCCGGAGCCCTCGCCCCCGCCGACTACCGCCGCTCGGTGCTCCCCGCCTCCGCGAAGGTCTTCAAGGCCGTCGAGTCGTACGGCGTCCCGCGCATCCACTTCGGTGTCGGCACCGGCGAGCTCCTCGGCCTGATGGGCGAGGCCGGGGCGGACGTCGTCGGCGTCGACTGGCGTGTCCCGCTCGACGAGGCCGCCCGCCGCGTCGGCCCCGGCAAGGCGCTCCAGGGGAACCTGGACCCGACGGTCCTGTTCGCCGGCACCGAGGCCGTCGAGACCAAGACCCGCGAGGTCCTCGACTCGGCCGCCGGACTGGAGGGCCACATCTTCAACCTCGGCCACGGCGTCATGCCCAGCACCGACCCGGACGCCCTGACCCGGCTCGTGGAGTACGTCCACACGCAGACCGCTCGGTAGACGCTCCCGGGTCACCAGCCGGGCCGCGCCCGTCTGCCGAACAGCAGGCCGCGTGGCTCGGGCGGTGGCGGGGTGCCGGGGCGCAGGGGCCAGGCGAGGAGCATGCCGGCGACGAAGCCGACGAGGTGGGCCGCGTACGCCACCGAGCCGATGTCGGAGACGCCCTCGCCGGAGGAGTAGACGGCCTGGAGCACGAACCAGGAGCCCAGCACCAGCCAGGCGGGCAGTCTCAGCGGCAGGAAGACCAGGAACGGGACGAGCACCCAGACCCTGGCCTTCGGATAGAGGACGAGATACGCGCCGAGGACCCCGGCGATGGCCCCGGACGCGCCGATCAGGGGGTCGCCGGAGTCGGCGTTGAGGAACGCGTAGCCGTACGAGGCCGCGTAGCCGCAGGCGACGTAGAAGAGCGCGAACCGTACGTGGCCGAGCCGGTCCTCGATGGTGGTGCCGAAGATCAGCAGGAACAGCATGTTGCCGAGCAGGTGCAGCCAGCCGCCGTGCAGGAACAGCGCGGTGAGGACGGACAGCCCGGGCGACTTGTCGTAGCCCGGCGGGCCCAGCGCGCAGCCGCCCGAGCGCGCGAGTTCGCCGGTGGGCACCAGCTGCGGCAGCTGATGACGGATCAACTCCTGCGGCACCGCCGCGTACCGCTCCAGGAACGCCTGGGTGTGGCACAGCCGGGCCAGCTCGCTGTCCCCCGGCACGGAACCGGCGAGACCCGGCATGAAGACGAAGACGAAGACGCTCGCGGCGATGAGTGCGTATGTCACGTAGGGCGTGCGGCCCACGGGGTTCACGTCATGGACGGGGATGACCACACCGGACTTGTGCCCTGGAAACGGGGCCGGAATCAGCGAGGCCAGTGCCGGTGCGGGCCTCGGTGCCGAGGTCGGTGAACGTGTGGGGCGGGTGGTGCGTATGACTTCTCAACCCCGGATCTACGTATCTACGTGAGGAAACAGGCGATGAACGACCGAGTTGCCCCGGCGATGCACGCCACCCCCGATGGAGAGGCCGAGATCTCGCTGGTGGTGCGGCTGCCCTGGGAGGACGTCGCCGCGCTCGGCCAGGAGGCCGGGCGGTTGGCCGCGCGGATGCAGCGGCCGGTGACGCTGGACGAGGCCGTGAGCCATCGGTTGCGGTCGGCCCGGCCGGCGGCGGCGCATGCGAAGCCGGCGACCGCGCCTGCGGCGCCTGCCGCCGTGACCTCGGCCGCGTCGGTGTCGTCGTTGCCGGCTCGGCCGCCGGCGGAGCAGGCTCGGCAGGCCATCGATCGGATCACCGGTACGTCGGCTGTGTGACGGGGGCGCCGCAGGGGTGCCTGTGCGTTGCCGGCTGCGGGTGCGTCGTGGCCGGTCGCGCAGTTCCCCGCGCCCCTTCAGGGCGCGGGCGTGGCCCCCTGATTACGAGGCGCCCGCCCTTACCGCCGCCGTCGCCTTTCTCGCCGCGACCAGGATCGGGTCCCAGACCGGGGAGAAGGGTGGGGCGTAGCCGAGGTCCAGGGCGGTCATCTGTTCCACCGTCATGCCTGCCGTGAGGGCTACGGCGGCGATGTCGACGCGCTTGCCCGCGCCCTCCCGGCCGACGATCTGGACGCCGAGGAGGCGGCCGGTGCGGCGTTCGGCGAGCATCTTGACCGTCATGAGGGCGGCGCCCGGGTAGTAGCCGGCGCGGCTGGTGGACTCGATGGTGACGGTGACGTACTGGAGGCCGGCGCGGTCGGCGTCCTTCTCGCGGAGGCCGGTGCGGGCGATCTCCAGGTCGCAGACCTTGCTGACGGCGGTTCCGACGACACCGGGGAAGGTGGCGTAGCCGCCTCCGACGTTGGCGCCGATGATCTGGCCGTGCTTGTTGGCGTGGGTGCCGAGCGGGATGTGGCGCTGCCGGCCGGAGACCAGGTCGAGGACCTCGACGCAGTCGCCGCCGGCCCAGATGTTCTCGTGGCCCCGGACGCGGAGCGAGAGGTCGGTCAACAGGCCGCCGTGGTCGCCCAGGGGCAGGCCCGCCGCCTTCGCGAGGCCCGTCTCGGGGCGTACGCCGATGCCGAGGACGACCACGTCCGCCGGGTACTCGGCGTCCTCCGTGACGACCGCGCGGACCCGGCCGTCGGCGCCGGTGCGCAGGGCGGTGACCTCGGCGTCGTCGACCATCGTGATGCCCAGGCCCTCCATGGCCTTGTGCACCAGTCGGCCCATGTCCGGGTCCAGCGTGGACATGGGCTCCTTGCCGCGGTTGACGACCGTGACCTCGTACCCCCGGTTGATGAGCGCCTCGGCCATCTCCACGCCGATGTAGCCCGCGCCGACGACCACCGCGCGGCGGCCCTCGGTGGCGGTGAGGGTGTCCAGGAGGGCCTGGCCGTCGTCCAGGGTCTGCACGCCGTGCACCCCGGGGGCGTCGACGCCGGGCAGGTCGGGGCGGATCGGGCGGGCGCCGGTCGCGATGACGAGTTTGTCGTACGCGGTCCAGGACTCGGTGCCGGAATCGAGGTCCCGCGCGCGGACGCGGGAGCCCTCGGCGTCGATCTCCACGACCTCCGTACGCATCCGCAGATCGATGTCGCGGGCCCGGTGCTCCTCGGGCGAGCGGGCGATGAGCCGGTCGCGTTCGGGGACGTCGCCGCCCACCCAGTAGGGGATGCCGCACGCGGAGTAGGAGGTGAAGTGGCCCCGCTCGAACGCCACGATCTCCAGCTCGTCGGGCCCCCGCAGCCTGCGCGCCTGCGACGCGGCGGACATACCCGCCGCGTCGCCTCCGACGACCACCAGGCGTTCCCTCGAACGTTCTTCAGCGCGGCTCATGTTCATGGGAACACGCTACGGGGGCCCGGCATTTCAGGTCCGCCTCACTCCTGATCCTCCTTGACCGGCGCGGCGGCCGGGAGCGAACCCGCGGTACCCGCCGTGGCCGTCGCCGGGGCGGGGCGGCGGGAGCGGGCGAAGCGGAACCACAGCAGTAGGACGATCGCGGCCGCGACCGCGAAGGGAAGCACCGCGGCGAGGGCCATGCCCAGCCAGCGGAACACGGCGACGAACGCGTTCCAGCCGCCCGCCAGCGCGTCCAGGAAGCCGGGGTCGTCGTCCTTGGCGGCCTTCTTCACCGCGGTCTCGGACAGGGACAGCGTGATGGTGGCGAGGCTCGTGCGGTCCTTGAGGGACTTCTGCTGGGCGAGCAGTGACTCCAGGTCGGCCTGACGACTGCTCAACTCGCCTTCCAGGGTGACCACGTCGCTGAGCTTGGTCGCCCGGTCCATCAGCTCGCGGATACGGGCCACACTCGCCTGCTGCGTCTTGATCCGGCTCTCCACGTCGACGACCTGGTCGGTGACGTCCTCGGCCTTCGTCTTGCGCTCGATCAGCGTGCCGGTGCCCTCCAGTTCGGTGAGGACCTCGTCGTACTTCTCGGTGGGCACGCGCAGGACGACCCGGGTGCGTTCGCGGTCCTTGCCGTCACGGGTCGTGGACTCGTTGCCGATGAACCCGCCCGCGTTCTCCACGGTGGTACGGGCCTCGTCCAGGGCCTTCGGCACGTTCTTGACCCGTACGGTCAGGGTGGCGGTGCGGATGATGTGGTTCGGGGCGATCTGGGGCGGCGCGTCGGCGGCCTTGCCGTTGTCCGTGTAACCGCCGCCGGCGCTCGCGCTGCCGGGCGCGCCCTCCTGCTGGGCCGCGTTCTCGTCGACCTTGCTCTTCGCGGCGTCGTCCGCCCCGCCGCTCATGGTGTCGGCCCCGCTGTCGGCGCTGCAGCCGGTGAGTGCCAGGGCGGCGGCGAGGAACAGGGCCGCCAGGGCCCCTGCGGGCCGCCGGGAACGTCGTACGTGTGTTTCGGCCATTGCGGCGTACCCCCCGAAGGTCGTGACAGGCGGGGCTCACCCGCCTTGCTGATGCTCCTTCGACGCCGGAGGGGCCCGGAACGTTGGACGGAAGCGGTCCCGAAGCGGTCACGGTCGGGACTCGGTGCGGCCACGCACCCCTCGTGGGCCGGCGGCGGACCGGCGGCATGACTGTCAGTGACATCTGAGAGGGTGGAGACATGAGCGGATCACGTACGGACGTCGGGCGCGACGCCGGGCATGTCGTCGTCATCGGGGCCGGGATCGCGGGGCTGGCCGCCGCGCACAAGCTGCTGGACCGTGGCGCGAGAGTGACCGTCCTGGAGGCCTCGGACCGGGTCGGCGGCAAGCTGCTGCCCGGCGAGATCGCGGGCGCCCGCGTCGACCTCGGCGCCGAGTCGATGCTGGCCCGCCGCCCCGAGGCGGTCGCCCTCGCGCGCGAGGTGGGCCTCGCCGACCGGCTCCAGCCGCCCGCCTCCGCCTCCGCCTCCCTCTGGACCCGGGGCGCCCTGCGGCCCATGCCCAAGGGGCACGTCATGGGTGTTCCCGGCACCGCGTCCGCCCTCGCCGGGGTCCTGTCCGACGAGGGCCTGACCCGTATCGAGCGCGACGCCGACCTCCCGCGCACCGAGGTCGGCGACGACGTGGCGGTGGGGGAGTACGTGGCGGCCCGCCTCGGCCGGGAGGTCGTCGACCGCCTGGTGGAACCCCTGCTCGGCGGGGTCTACGCCGGCGACGCGTACCGTATCTCGATGCGCTCGGCCGTCCCGCAGCTCTACCAGGCCGCCCTGACCCACACCTCCCTCACCGAGGCCGTCCGGGGCATCCAGGAGCGTGCCGCCGCCGCTCAGCAGACCGGGCCGGTGTTCATGGGCATCGAGGGCGGCATCGGGCAACTGCCCCTCGCGGTCGCCGAGTCGGTGCGGGCGCGCGGCGCCGAGATCCGTACCCGGACGCCCGTCACGGAGCTGCGCCGCGAGGCCTCCGGCGGCTGGCGCGTCGTCACCGGAGACACCGACGGCGCTGGGGGCACCGGGGAGCGTGTGCTGCACGTGGACGCCGTGGTCGTGGCCGTCCCCGCACCGGTCGCCGCCGGTCTCCTCCGCGCCGAGGCGCCCGAGGCCGCCGCCGAACTGTCCGGCGTCGAGTACGCCTCGATGGCCCTGGTCACCCTCGCCTACCGCCGTGCCGACGTGGCCCTCCCCGAGGGCAGCGGCTTCCTGGTCCCGCCGGTCGACGGCCGCACGATCAAGGCGTCCACCTTCTCCTCCCAGAAGTGGGGCTGGGTCGCCGACGAGAACCCGGACCTGCTGGTCCTGCGCACCTCGGTCGGCCGGTACGGCGAGACGGCGATCCTGGACCACGACGACACCCACCTCGTGGACGTGTCGCGAACCGACCTGCGCGAGGCCACCGGCCTGACCGCCACTCCCCTCGACACCCGCGTCACCCGCTGGGACGGCGGCCTGCCCCAGTACCCGGTGGGCCACCACGCGCGCGTGGCCCGGGTCCGCGAGCACATCGGCAAGCTGCCGGGCCTCGCGGTCTGCGGCGCGGCCTACGACGGCGTCGGCATCCCCGCCTGCGTCGCGAGCGCCGCGGCCGCCGTCGACCAGATCCACGGCGACCTGCGCACGGTGCGGGACCTCACCGCCCACCCGGTGCGGAGCCCGCACGGCGGAGCGGGAGAATAGGCACCATGAGCGACGTCGCCCCCACCACCGAGCCCGGCCGTATCCCGAACAAGGGCAAGCTGGCCAAGGACCTCAACGAGGTCATCCGCTACACCCTGTGGTCCGTCTTCCGGCTGAAGGACGTGCTGCCGGAGGACCGCACCGGTTACGCCGACGAGGTCCAGGAGCTGTTCGACCAGCTCGCCGCGAAGGACGTGACCGTCCGCGGCACGTACGACGTGTCGGGCCTGCGCGCCGACGCCGACCTGATGATCTGGTGGCACGCCGAGACCGCCGACCAGCTCCAGGAGGCGTACAACCTCTTCCGCCGCACCAGGCTGGGCCGCGCGCTCACCCCGGTGTGGTCGAACATGGCGCTGCACCGCCCCGCCGAGTTCAACCGCTCGCACATCCCGGCGTTCCTCGCCGACGAGACGCCCCGTGACTACGTCAGCGTCTACCCCTTCGTGCGCTCCTACGACTGGTACCTGCTGCCCGACGAGGACCGCCGCCGTATGCTCGCCGACCACGGCAAGATGGCCCGCGGCTTCCCGGACGTCCGCGCCAACACGGTCGCCTCGTTCTCGCTCGGCGACTACGAGTGGCTCCTCGCCTTCGAGGCCGACGAGCTGTACCGCATCGTCGACCTCATGCGTCACCTCCGCGCCTCGGAGGCCCGTATGCACGTCCGCGAGGAGGTGCCGTTCTACACGGGCCGCAGGAAGTCGGTGGCGGAACTGGTCGCGGGCCTGGCGTAGGCCCCATGAGGGGCGCGGGGCCGTCACACAGGCGGCTCCGCCGCGCGGGCGCGATCAGCCACGACCGACCCGCAGTGTCCCCGCGGCCCCGACCCGCGCGGCGCCCGGCTGCTGTTCCGGCCGTGGGGCGCACGCGGCTCTCCGGTCCGGCACCCGCCCTTCCAACAGGTACGCCTCCACATACCCGTTGACGCATTTGTTGGGCCCGCCCGAGACCCCGTGGTTCCCGGCGTCCCGCTCGGTCACCAGCACCGACCCCCACAGCCGCCGGTGCAGTTCGATCGCCCCGTCGTACGGCGCCGCCGCATCCCGTTCGGCCGCGAGGATCAGCGTCGGCGGCAGCTCACCCGGCCCGGTCCGCACGTCCAGTGGTCGCTGACGCGGCCCGTCCCAGTACGCGCACGGCAGGTTCGTCCACACGTTGTCCCACGTCTCGAAGGGCGCGGTCCGCGCGAGCCGCGTGTTGTCGCGGTCCCAGTCCCGCCACCGCGTCGGCCAGGGCCCGTCGTTGCACTCGACGGCCGTGTAGACGGCCTTGGCGTTCTCCTGCTCGACGGCCGCCTCCGGGTACGGACCGGCGATCTGCACCAGCGGCTTCGGGTCGCCCTTCAGATACGCGGAGAGCGCCAGCGCGCGCTGCGGCCAGTAGTCGTCGTAGTACGCGGCCTGCAGGAACGCGCCCTGCAACTGCCCCGGCCCCACCTTGCCACCGGCGGGTTTCGCGGCCAGCCGCGCCGCCGCCCGCCGATAGCTCCGCAGCACCTTCTCGGGGGTGTCGCCCAGCCCGTACACCCGGTGGTGCTTGGCGGCCCAGGTCCGGAAGTCCGCCCAGCGTCCCTCGAACGCGGCCGACTGGTCGAGGTTGTTGCGGTACCAGATCTGCTCGGGGTCCGGGTTCACCGCCGAGTCGAGGACCATCCGGCGTACGTGCGAGGGGAACAGCGAGGCGTACAGCGCGCCGAAGTACGTGCCGTACGACGCCCCCATGAACGTCAGCCGGGGCTCGCCGAGCGCGGCGCGCAGGACGTCCAGGTCACGGGCGTTGTTGAGGGAGTGGTAGTGCCGCAGCGCGCTGCCGCCCCGCTCCGCGCACCCGCGCGCGTACGCCTTGGCCTGTGCGATCCGCTTCTTCTTGTACGCCTCCGAAGGGTGCGTCGGCGCCGGTGAGGGCCCCCGGTGCAGTCGCTTCGGGTCCTGGCAGGACAGCGGCGCCGACCGCCCGACCCCGCGCGGGGCGTAGCCGACGAGGTCGTACGCGGCGCCGATCCGCTTCCACTC
Source organism: Streptomyces sp. NPDC001868 (assembly GCF_040297125.1). Taxonomy (NCBI): domain Bacteria; kingdom Bacillati; phylum Actinomycetota; class Actinomycetes; order Kitasatosporales; family Streptomycetaceae; genus Streptomyces; species Streptomyces sp. NPDC001868. Next base: position 321,126 of record NZ_JBEOYO010000002.1, read on the forward strand.
CGGGAGGTGGCCGATGAGCGGGAAGAACATGCCGGAGGCGCCGGGCCCGCCCGGATTGAACACGAGCGCCCCCTGCCGGGCGACCTTCCTGCCCTGGGCGTTCTTCCCCTTGGCCCTGATCCGGCTGACGGTCAGCGAGATCCGCCGGCCGTCGGGCCGCGCGTAGTCGAGCGGCACCTCGACCTTCCCGCACTCCACCCCGTCCGGCAGCCCCTCCACCACCGGGCACTTCCCGAACCGAATGCCCTCCTCGGTGGCCGGGGCGGCGGCGAGGCCGCTCAGCAGCACCGCCCCGACAGTCCCGTACAGAACGGCAGCCCGCATGGCGCATCCCTCCGAAGCCCGACAGCGACAAAGGGATGTTTGGCGTGAAATCGGGTGAATGTAAAGCACTGTCCGGCAGTGTCGCCGCTTCTACCGATGATCGAACGCGGCCCGCAGCTCGGGAGACTCCACCGCCCCCACTCCCCAGACGGCCACGGAGACGAGGTCCGCCACGTCACTGCCGCCCCGACCCACCACGGCCCCCAGCACCCGCATCCCCTCCGCCGACGCCCACCGCGTGCCCCAGGGCCCCTCGACGCGTGCGACGACCAGACAGCTGAGCGTCAGCACCAGCGGCAGTGCGAACCACAGCGCGATCAGCAGGCGCTGCTCCTCGAAGCCCTGCGAGGGCAGCATCAGCGCCAGCGCCCCCAACCCGCACACGCCCAGTGCGGCGCCCCGTACCTGGGTGACCGCGTCGGCCACACCCGTGCGCGCGGCGTCGGGCACGGCCAGCCCCGCCGCGACGAGCCGGTCGGAGAGCCGGCGTACGGACTCGGCGGCCGCGGCGGTCCGTCGTACGGGCGCGATCCGGGACTGTCCGCCGGGGCCTATCGCGCCTATGACGGACCGTTCCATCTCGTCCCGTCCGTCCGGGTCCACGACGGTGGCCCAGCCGGTGTGGGCGAGGAGGAGCCGGCGCTGACGGGCCATGGAGACGAGGGTGAGGTCGGCGACACGTGCCGGACCGCCGGACAGGAACGCCGCCTCGTACAGCGTGAGCCGGTGGCAGTGGTGGACCCGGTCCGCGTGGGCGTCGGTGTCGGCCGCCGCCGCCCGCAGCGAGGTCAGGCACAGTCGGGCACAGGACACGCCGGCGGCGGCCCAGGCCAGGAGGAGGAAGAGGACCCAGAGCATGGCGTGTTTCTATGCGGCGGCCCGGGGCGGGGGCGCGCGATGTCCGTAATCCGGAGGGAAGGTTCCCGGTCTCTTCCGTTTGGTCGCCGTTGCGGCCCGCAATTGCCAGGCTCCGTGAGGGGTGGGAGGGCCGAGTTGTAGGGTCCGGCCAAGGGGTGATCATGTCGGAGCGAGGCTGGGACGACGACGGCGGGTACCACGACGCGGTGCGGCGGGCCGAGCGGGCGACACGGTTCGGCTGGGCGGCGATCGGCGGCACGCTGGGGGCGCTCGGCTGCGCGCTGGCCGCCGCCGTCGTCGTCTGTGCGGTCGTCGTCGTGGCGCTCGCGTACGCCGTGGTGGCGATGCACTACTAGCCGACGCACTGCCGGCCGACGCGTCACCGGCCGACGCACTGCCGGCCGGTGTGCCTCCGGACTGTTCCTAGCCGTCGTCCTCCGCCGGTCCGTTGGCGGCCGGTGGCAGGGTGTAGCGCGGCGACGCATCCGACGGGGGCGGGGTCGGGACCGGTGGCGAAGGTGACGGGGTCACCGGGACCGGGGAGCCCGGGTCGGCCAACGGGACCGGTGGGGTGGGGGAGTTGGTGAGGGGCGGGGCGTTCGTGGCGACGGTGTCGCGGGCGATGGCGTCGTAGTCGACGAGCCCGGTGGCCTCCAGGACCTTGATGTGGTCCAGGACGGTGGTGTTGGCGTCGTCGGCGAGATCGCGGACCAGCGAGTTGCGGGTGGTGGCGCGGACCTGGGCGACGACGGAGAAGACCTTGCCGTGCGCCAGGCGCAGGATGTTGGCGAACTCGCGGTCGTACTCCTCGCCCCGCGCCGCCGTCAGGGTGTCCAGCCACCCTTTCTGCTGGTCGCTGGGCTGGTTGGGCAGGGGCATGCTGAGGCGGGCGGCGACATTGCGGACGCGGGCGTCGAGGAAGGTGTGCCCCTCGATGAGATGCTCGCCGGCGGTCCGTACGGCCTCGGTGGTGCCCTTCGTCTCGGCCTGCTGCCCGGCGGGCAGTTCCCACAGCCCCGCCAGCCTGACCTTGGTGATGAAGTCCCGGTCCAGCGCGGACAGCGGGCCGTACTGTGTCGTCACGGTGGTCGCGTTGAGCACGCTGACGCCGGTGCCGGAGCGGTCCGCGTACGACCAGACCGGGAAGATCAGCGCGATGAGCGTCGCCGTCAGTCCGGCGACGATGAGTCCTGTGCCACTGAAGAGTCCCCCTCTGCCGTTGGTGGTTCGCATGGTGCCTCCTGCTCGCGGCACCGCACGCTAATGCGCAACGGGTGCTGATCGGCCTACGGACCGGCATGTTACTGCCCGGTCTACGCCAACCGCCGTATGAGGAGGAACGGTTGAGGAGGGGACAAAGCGCGTCGGAATGGGTAGGCGAAGTGGCGGGCGAAACGCGACAGAACGCCTCATAAACGACGGCAAACCCGTGTGGGGGGCACGGGTTTGTTAATCGCAGCACATCTGGGGTGGACGCCCCGGCTCAGCGGCGTAGCAGCACCCGGCGGGTCGCGCGGGCGAGCCGGGCCGTCGGGCGCTGGGAGAGCGGGGCGGGACCCGAGCGCTCCAGCCACCACCGGCGCACCTCGCGGAGGATGTCCGCGTCGTCGGGGCGGCCCGTGAGCAGTACGTGCTCGGCGAAGGAGAGGGCGTCACGCCGGTAGCCGTCGGTCATCGGGTGGCCCTGCGCGTACGCGACGAACGTCGGCCGGTACGACGAGCCGAGGATCTCCGGAAGCTCCGGTGCCACCTTCGCCACGACGTCCGCCCGCTTGGCCGCGAGGGACCGCGACTGGACGCCGAGCCGCACCCGGTCGAACCCCTCGGGCACCGGCGTCCCCGCGACCAGCGCGGACAGCAGCGCGGCCTGTCCGAGCCCGAGCCGCTGCCGGGCCACGGGCTCCGCCTCCTCGACCTCGGCGGAGGCCGGCTCGGTGACGGGCGCCTTCTTCTCGGGGCTCCGCACCTCGGCCTTCTCCAGCACTCCCCGGATCGCCGTCAGCTCCCCCTCCAGCTCGCCCGGCTCGGGGAAGTTGTCGTCGCGCTCCAGGAGGACACCCGGCGGGGTCACCCGGGAGGCGAGGTCGGCGAGGACGTCCAGGACCTGCCGGGGGACGGGGTGGGCGTGGCTGTCGTGCCACACGCCGTCCCGCTCGAAGCCGCCCGCGACATGGACGTACGCGATGGCCTCGACCGGCAGCTCGTCGAGCGCCTTCGCGGGGTCCTCGCCCCGGTTGACGTGGTTGGTGTGCAGGTTCGCCACGTCGATGAGGAGCCGGACGCCGGTGCGGTCGACGAGGTCGTAGAGGAACTGCCCCTCGGTCATCTCCTCGCCCGGCCAGTTGATGAGGGCCGCGATGTTCTCCAGGGCGAGCGGCACGGGCAGCGCGTCCTGGGCGATGCGGACGTTCTCGCACAGCACGTCCAGGGCGTCCCGGGTGCGCGGCACCGGCAGCAGATGCCCCGCCTCCAGCCGGGGCGACGCGGTGAGGGCGCCCCCCGCCCGTACGAACGCGATGTGTTCCGTGACGAGGGGGGCGCCCAGTGCCTCCGCGCGCTCCGCGAGGGAGCGCAGACGCTGCTCGTCGGGGCGGTCGGCGCCGCCGAGACCGAGGGAGACACCGTGCGGCACCACCGTGACGCCGCGCTCGCGCAGCCGCAGCAGCGACTCGTCGATGTGGCCGGGGCAGACGTTCTCGGCGACGACCTCGACCCAGTCGACACCGCCCGCCGTCCCGGCCATGCGCTCGACGGCGTCGGCGATCTCCGGCCGCCAGCCGATCCCCGTCCCCAACGTCCCCGTCTGTGCGATCTGCTCCATCGTCCCCGTCCCCTCCTCGGTCACGTCGGCCACGGCCTCACCAGGACCCTGTGTGTCTCCTTACGACGGACGTGTGTTCCGGCGTGACGGAGTCATGGCCCCGACAGCCGGGGCCGAACCCCGTGGAGGGGACCTTCAGAGCAACATTTGAGCTTTCCGGGCACCCGCTGCGGCACCCGCCGCTGGACCGCGCTACTGGACCTGCACCGTGCCCTGGTCCTTGTTGATCTCCTCCGGGTCCGGCCGGCCGGTGGGGACCTGGTTGGACTGGAAGGGCGACGGCGTCGACTTCACGTCCGGGTTGGTGGACGGCACGGCGGGGGGCGCGGCGGGCGGCACCGCACCCGGGACGGGCGGCGGCGGGCCGGTCGGGCTGGCGGTACCGCTGACCGAGTTGCTGGCGATGGTCGCGAAGTCGACCGCGCCGGTGCCCTCCAGGATCGTGATGTGGTCCAGCACGGTCTGGTTGGCGTCGGAGGCCAGCTGCCGGATCAGCGTGTTGCGGGTGGTGTTCCGCACGGACGCGATCGCGGGGAAGATCTTGCCGTGGGCGGCCCGCAGCAGGTTGGCCCAGGTCTTGTTGTACTCGGCCTCGGTCTTCGAGGCGGTCATCTGGTCCAGCCAGCCCTGCTGTTCCGCCGTCGGCTGGTTCGGCAGCTCGACACCCAGCTTCGCCGCGATGACCCGCGACCGCTTGTCGAGGTCGGTGTGGCCCACGATCAGGTGGTTGGCGGCCTCCCTGACGGACGCGCTTCCGCTGCGCTCCAGGGCCTGCTGCCCGGCGGGCAGCTCCCACAGACCGGCCAGCCGCACCCGGATGAGCAGGTCGCGGTCGCCGGGGGTGAGCGGCCCCCACTGCGTGGTCACCGTGTCACCGGTGAGCGCCGCCGCGGCCGTGGCGTTGCGGTTGGGGTACGAGTAGAAGATCGGGTAGGCGACCGCGGTGAGTGTGCCGGCGATCGCCAGGGCGACGAGGACAGAGCCCTTGGAGCGTCGCAAATGAGCCTCCCGGAGGAAACCAACTGAGCGTTGGGGACGGAACTGTGCTGGGGTGCGGAGGGTGACCGCTGGGTGCGACCGGTCCTGGGCGCGGCTCGGGACCCGAGCCGAGGCCGAGGCCGGGCCGCGTCAGATCGTGCCGTTGGCGATCGCGTCGAAGTCGACCTGGCCGGTCTTCTCCAGCATCGTGATGTGGTCGAGCACGGTCTGGTTGGTGTCCGAGGCCAGCTGGCGCACCAGGGTGTTCTCGGTCTGGTTCCGGATCTGCCCGACGGTCGGGAAGATCTTGCCGTGCGCGGAGCGCAGCAGGTTGGCCCACACCCGGTCGAACTGCTCGTCCGTGGCGTTGTCCATCTGCTGGAGGAAGCCCTGCTGCTGCTCGTTCGGCACGTTGGGCAGCTCGACACCCATCTGGGACGCCACGGCCCGCACCCGCTCGTCGAGGTCCTTGTGGCCCACAATCAGATGGTCCGCCGCCTCCTTGACCTCAGGGCTCTTCGACCGCGCCATCGCCTTCTCGGCGGCGGGCAGTTCCCACAGCCCGGCCAGCCGGACACGGATGATCAGGTCCCGGTCGGAGGCCGTCAGCGGCCCCCACTGGGTGCTCACCGTGCTGGCGGCCATATTGGCCTGGGCGGTGCCCGAACGGTCGGCGTAGGACCATACGGGGAACGCCAGCGCGCCGACGGTGACGACGAGAGCCAGGCTGGCGTAGACCGAGCCGTTGAGACGAGGCAAAGTGATCCTCCCGGATGATGCCAACTGGTCGTTGGGGCAAATTGCTTGGCCAGTACCGGGAAGTACGCGCGGGGCGGCGGAGTTGTTCAACGGGCTTTGAATCGGCTGAGTGCGGTCGGTTCAGGCGGACACGATTCAGCGCGGCGCGGGCGGACGCCGGTCACGGAGGGCCGGGCCGGGCGAGGCGGCGGGCGGTGAACGGGCCTCGGGCGGGCGACGGTTGCCGGGGCGGCGCCGCTCGGCAGGTCTTTGGTCGGCCGGTGGCTCAGCCGCGCAGCGCCCGGTGGTCCGCGACCACCGTGCAGGAGCCCGGGGCGACCTCCGTGAAGCCCGCGTCGCGGACGACGGGGAGACCGGCGGTGGTGAGGGCCTGCCAGCGGTCGGGGGCGGCGGTGCGCACGGCGAGCGGGAAGCCCGCGTCCCGCCAGGCGGCGCGGGCCGGGTCGTCGAGGTCCCACCAGGCGAGCTGGGCGCCGTGACCGGCCTGGGCCATCGCCTTGCCCGCCGACATGCCGACCTCGGGGTTCAGCCAGAGGACCGGCGCGGCGGGGTCGGGGCCGGCCGGCGGTTCCGGGTCGTCGAGATCCGTGCCGGAGACCTGGAGTCGGGCCAGATCCTTGGGCCAGCCGTCGAGGGGGACCGGTGGGAAGACCCGCACCTCGGCCGCCTTGCCCGCGACGGTGATCCCCGGCAGCGCCTCGGCCCGCCGCCACTCCGCGCCGCGCGCCCGGCGGACCACCTTCCGGATCCGGGCGTCCTGCCAGCTCCGCATCGCCTCGGCCCACTCCCCGTCACCCAGGGACCGCGCGTCGCTCAGCATCACCAGCACCGCCCGCGCCGCCGTCTCCAGCGCGTCCGTGCGCGCCGGGGGCGCGCCCCGCTCGATGCGTGCGACCAGGGGCAGCACGAACTGCGGCGCCTCGTCGCGCGCGGTCCGCTCGTCCCGGAAGGGGCTGTCCTGGGCGGGCGCGGAGGCGGGGGCGGGCGCGGGGGTGTGCGGGGGGATGCGCGTGGGGTCGGGGATCGGGTCGCTCGTGGTCACCCGCCCAGTCTGCCAGGCGGAAGAAACGTTCCCCGGACACGTACTCGCCCGCTTGTACGAGGATGGGGGACATGGAACGTGAGTTACTGCTGAGGCTGGAGGGAGTCGGCCGCCGTTACGGCTTCCGTGGCGCGTGGGTGCTGCGCGGTGTCGACCTGGAGATCGCCCCCGGCGCGCTGATCCGGGTCGAGGGCGCCAACGGCACCGGCAAGTCGACGCTGCTCCGGGTCCTCGCCGGGCTCGACGCGCCCACGGAGGGCCGGGCGACGGGGCGCCCCCGCACGGCGTACGTTCCCGAACGCTTCCCCGCCGCGCTGCCGTTCACCGCCGCCGAGTACCTCACCCACCTCGGCGCCGTCCACGGCCTGGACCGCCCGGCCGCCGCCCGCGCCGCCGCCGAGTGGCTGGAGCGCTTCGGGGCCGGCGAGTACGCCCGTACGCCCATGGGGGAGCTCTCCAAGGGCAGCAGCCAGAAGGTCGCCGTCGCCCAGGCCCTGCTCGCCGATCCGGAGTTGCTGATCCTCGACGAGGCGTGGACCGGCCTGGACGCCGAAGCCCGCGAGGAGTTGGAGCGCGTGGTGGTCGAGCGGACCGCCGCCGGGGCCGCCGTGGTGTTCGTCGACCATGACCCGCGCCGCCTGGCGGGGGCGCCGGACGCGACGTACGCGGTGGTCGGCGGTGCGCTGGAACTCCGTGCGGGGAAGGGGAGTTCGGGGGAGGGCGACTTCTCGGACTTCCCGGCCTCTGTCGTCGTCGAGGGACGCGGTCCGGGACCCGGTGCTCAAGTACCGGACCGCATAAGCAAGTTGGCGGATGCCGTGGAGGAAATGGCCTCCGGCGCACACCGGTTCACCGTTCCGCGGGCGGATTCCGACGAACTGCTCAGGGCGTTGCTGGGTGCCCGACCACCATGGCACGTGGTGAGTGTGATCCCTGCACCTGCACCTGCGGCTTCGCGCGAACCGGAACCGGAAAAGGAACCGGAGTCGGACAGGGAACCTGAGTCGGAAAGGGAACCGGAGTCGGAAAGGGAACTGGAAGTGGAGAACTCCTGATGAACGCCCTCCTCCGCTACCAGGCTGCCCTTCTCGTCCGCTCCCAGCGCTGGCTGCCGCCCGTCATCCTGTACGCGGCGTTCCTCGCCGTCGGTGTGCAGCGCGGGCAGCCGGTGCTCGACTCGCTCGGCTACACGGCCGCCGCGCTGCTGCCCGTGTCCGCCTGGCTGATGCGGATCTGTGTCACCAACGAGCCGCCCGCCGCCCGCAGTTGTACGGGTGCGGCGGCCGGACCTGGCCGGGCGCACCTGGCCTGTGTCCTGGTCGCGTTCGGGGCGGCGGCGCTGCTCGGGACGGCGGCCACGGTCCTCGTCACGCTCATCAGCGCCCCCACGAGCACGGATCACCAGACCCGTGTCGAGGCGCTCCCGGCGGGCGGCGCGGGCCTCCTGGCCGCCCTCGTCTGCGCCCTCCTCGGCACGGCCGTCGGCGCGCTCACCAACTGGCCGCTGCTGCGCTCGCCGGGCAGGGCCGTCCCCGCGCTCCTGCTCGGCGCGCTGCTGGCCCTGGTGGTGGCCGGTTCCCCGGCCCGGGCGGCGGTCACCGCGCTGGTCGACGGCTCGCAGCGCGCGACGATCCCGGTGCCCGTCCTGCCGCTGCTCGCCGCCGGGCTCCTCACGGCCGCCGCCACCGCCGTGGCCTGCGCCCTGACCACCCGCCGCTCAGCCTGAACAGGCGGTCCGCTCGGCCTCCCGCCACTCGCACACCGGGCACAGGGTGATCCCCTTGTGGGACTCCGCGTACTCGGTGGGCTTCTGGCACAGGACGCACTCGGCGAAGGGCGGGCCGGCGGGCGCGCCCTGGGCGGACGCCTCAGCCGCAGTCGGGTGCTCGGTGCCGCAGTAGTCGCTCATATGTCCAGCGTAGGGCGAGCGGGTGGAGGCCGGCTCAGGGTGCTTTCGCCGGTCTCGCCGCCCTGGCCGCCGTCGCCGCCGTGCTCCCGACCAGCTCCGACACCTTCACGAACCGGAACCCGCGCTCCCGAAGCGCCGGCACGATCTTCCGTACGGCCTTCTCCGTGACCGGCGCGGCACTCCGGGTGCAGTGCATGACCACGATGGATCCCGGCCGCACCCCGCCCAGCACCTCCCGCACCACGTCGTCCGCGTCCGTCGCGAACGCGTCCCCGCTCACCACGTCCCACTGCACGGCCGTCACCCCGGACGCGCTCAGGTTCCGCAGCGCGCGACGGTCGTAGCAGCCGCCGGGGAACCGGAAGTACGGCATGGGATCGCGGACCCCCGCCTCCCGGAACACCCGGTAGGCCCGCTCCAGGTCCGCCCGCATCCGCCCCGGTGCCATGGTCGGCAGGCCGTGGCAGTCCTCGGTGAAGGCGTGATGGCTGTACGAGTGGTTCGCCACCTCGAACAGGGGGTCCCGGCCGATGGACCGCGCCTGGATCGGGTACTCCTCGACCCACCGCCCCGTCATGAACACCGTGGCCGGAACCTTCAGCTGCCGCAGCGCGGCGATCAGCTCCGGATTGTCGAACCGTTCCCCCTCGGCGGCCCGCGCGCCCTGGTTCGCGGTCATGTCCGCGTCGAAGGTGAGCGCGACGGTCTTGTCCCTACGGCTCCGCAGCCCGTGCTCGAACACCGGGGTCAGCCCCGCCGGGCCCGGCGCGAGCGTGGGCGGCCGGGACGACGACACGGCCGTGGGGCTCGCGGTGGCGTTGACGATGCGCGTCGAGGCGTGCGGCGCGCCACAGGCGGTGAGGGCGGCGCCGAGCGCGCCGAGTGCGCAGAGCGCGGTGATTCTTCGTACAGGGCTGATCACCGTACGAAAGTACGGCGATGGGGTCAGCGGACAGTCGGATTGGCTGCCGGATTACAAGGAGTCCGGCACGAAGTCACCCACCTGGGCGATGAAGGGGGCCCAGGCAGAGGGGGAGAGGGCCAGCTCCGGGCTGGCGGGGAGCTTGGAGTCGCGGACGTGGATGGTGGAGGGGTGGGTGGCGACTTCTACGCAGTCGTCGCCCTCGGTGCCGCTGTACGTCGACTTTCGCCAGACGAGCGCGATCTCGACGCAGCTGTCGCCTTGGGTGCCGCTGTAGCTGCTCTTGAACCAGGCGAGTTCGGGCCTGCTCATTACGCTCCTCGCAATCGCTCCAACAGCCCCTCGGAATCGGCGGGTGAGAGGGCCTGCGAGCGCAGTGTCGCATACCGCTGGTTGAGCAGGCGGGCCTCTTTCCCGTCGGAGATCAGCCGTCCGCTTTGTTGCCCTTCGGAGTATGCGAGTCGGCGACCGTCCGGCAGTTCGACGAGTTGTACGGGGCCGTCGAGACAGGCGTGGTGCTTGCTGCTCAGTGGCATGATCTGAACCACGACGTTCCGCAGCTGCATGTGCTCCAGCAGGTGGTCGAGCATCGCGCGCGTGACCTCCGGCCCGCCCAACTCCCGCCGGATGACGGCCTCCTCGATGATGAAGCTGAACGAGGTGTTGGGCCGCTCCCGGAGGAGCCGCTGTCGATCCGTGCGAGCCTTCACCTGGGCTTCGAGTTGCTCGTCGGCCAGAGGCGGAATGCTCTCCCCGAACACCGCCCGCACGTACGGCTCCGACTGCAGCAGCCCCGGCACCAACCGGCACTCGTACGTACTCAGACTGACCGCTTGGCTCTCCAGCCGCGCCCACTTCCGGAACCATGACGCCAACCCAGGCTGTCGCGACAGGTGTTTGGCCGCCTTGAGCAGCGCCCCCATGTCCCCCAACACCCGATCCGCCCGCTCCACGAACACCTCGTCCGCCATCCGCCTCCCCAGCTCGATCGAGGCGACCGTATGCACACTGAACGCCATCAGCGGCGCGAACTGCTCCCTCGTGTACCCGTGATGCTCCCGCAGCGCCTGTACGAACGCCCCGAAGGTCTTCAGACTGTCGGACGGGTCCGGCTCCCAGTCCACACTCACGCTCGGCCACCTCCAGATGAGTCGGATCTCCCCACCACCAACTCACCCAGAGTCACCAACGGTTACGCGTACTGTCCATCGAACACACATGTACGGCCTGGAGCCGTACATGTGGTGGGCCCCGCGAGAGGGCTCAGTTGACCACGTAGGTCAGTTCGTACAGCGCGCCCGCGCCCTCGAACCGCTTGCGGATCTTGCCGTTGCCGGCCTCGTTGGCCTTGAGGGAGACGGTTCCCACGAGGCTGGCCGGCATGCCGGAACCCGCGTCCACTTCGTGCAGTGCGAGTTTTGCGTCGCTGTCGAAAATGGGGATGAAGATGTTCAGCTCCTCCGTGGTGCCCTCGGACATGGACACGGTGCCGCTCGTGGGGAAGAACTGGACGCCGCCGACCCGGCTCATGACTATTTCGTCCTGCCCGTCGCTGTCCTGGGCCGTGGCCGCGGTCAGCTCCAGAAGCTTGGCGAGAACCGACATGGAAATCCTCCGGATGATCTCGAACGGTTTACGGGGACGCGAGGGGAGCGTTTCTCCTGAAGCATGCGGACTGGAGTTCCGCGGGGGTGTTCACCCGCTCGGCGAAGAGATGGAAGTCCCGGTGCCGGAGGAAACGGTCGGGGAATCTCACGGAGCGGAAGGAGAACTGGGCAGGGTCGATCTCCGCCGGTACGAGAGTGAAGGTCGAGTCCGCGCGGACCTCGGCCGCCACGTCGGGGTCGATGATCCCGGTGAAGAACTTGCTGTCTATGCGGAATTCGTCGAACGACATGATGCGCAGGCAGAATCCCAGCGGCTCCTTGGCTCGCAGCAGTTGTCCGGTCTCACCGAAACTCATCTGGGGACCGGTCCACTCGAACGTGGCGTCCCTGCGGTCTTCGTCCGAATCGATCTCGGCGATGTCGACAGAACCGTCCTGGTCGACGATGAAGAAATCCGGGAAGTTATTCGAGAAGAGTGAGAGTTTGACAGACATGGTGCCCCTCGGGGTGGGTCCATTTGTGTGTCAAGGCCGAATGCGGCGGCACCTTCTCCCATGATGCGCCGCCGGGAGAGCGCACGCCACCGCTGCACAACGGAAGGGTGGACGCCTGCGGCCAGGCGTCCACCCTTCTTCGTTTCAGATCGTGTTCAGGTGCGGCGCCACGGCCCAGTCACCGCGAAAGTCGTGCCCGGGGTGTAGCAGTTGACGTACATCGTGTCGCCGTCGGGAGAGAAGGTGACGCCGGCGAACTCGCCCCATTCGGGGTCGCTCGGCGTGCCGATGTTATGGGCGTTGCGGGCCATCGCGTAGACGTGGCCCCGGCGGGTGACGCCGTAGACGTGCTGGGCGCCGTTGCCGTCCTCGCTGACCATGAGGCCGCCGCTGGGGGCGAGGCAGATGTTGTCGGGGGATTCGCCGGGGAGTTGGAGGTCGGTGTCGGGACCGAAGGCGATCACCAGGGTGAGGGTGCGGTGGTCGGGGTCGTAGCGCCAGATCTGGCCGTAGTGGTCGGCGGCCGAGCCGTCCGCGCTGCGGGCGAAGGACGAGACGAAGTAGACGCGGCGGCCGCCCCAGTAGCAGCCTTCGAGTTTCTGCGCGTGGGTGATGCCGCCGGGGCCGAAGTCCTGGTGGCGGATAGGGGTTTGGCCGGCGAGGGGATCGGGGACGTCGACCCATTCGATGCCCTCGAAGCAGGCTCCCGGCTCTTGGATGGGGGAGAGGTCGGGGACACCCGGGACGCGCATCGCCTGGAGCCGGCCGCCCGCGCGGAGTGAACCCGGGCCGCCCTTGGGCCTGTTGGGGAGGAAGCGGTAGAAGAGGCCGAAGGGTTTCTCGAAGGCGTCCTCGGTCTCGTAGACGACTCCTCGGCGCGGGTCCACCGCGACCGCCTCGTGCTGGAAGCGGCCCATCGCGGTGAGGGGGACGGCTCCCGAGCGGTGGGGGTCGGCCGGGTCCACCTCGAAGATGAAGCCGTGGTCCTTGGTGTAGCCGTTGGTGCCGGCCTTGTCCTCGGTCTCCTCGCAGGTCAGCCAGGTGCCCCAAGGGGTGGGCCCGCCCGCGCAGTTGACGGCGGTACCGGCGATGGCGACGCGTTCGGAGAGGACCCTGCCGCGTGCGTCCAGGGTGAGGGACGTACAACCGCCCTTGCCCGCCGGGTCGTAGGTGAGGCCCTCGATCCTGGGGACCGGGATGCGGGCGTTGTGGCGGTTCTCGTGGTTGCGGACGAGGTGGACGACGCGGGCGCCGCCGTGTCTGCCGGGGAGGGCGGACATTCCGTCGTGGTTGCTGGGGACCTGGCCCTCACCGGAGCGGAGGGGGTCGCCCTCGCGGGAGAGGACTCGGTAGCGGAAACCTTTCGGCAGGTCGAGCAGGCCGTTCGGGTCGGGGACGAGGGGGCCGTAGCCGGCGGAGTGGCCGAGGGCGTTCTGCGCGGACGACGTGCCCGCGAAGAGTTCGGACAGGGCTCCGGTGAACGTGATGCCTGCGATGCCGGCGCCCGAGCGGACGATGGCCTGACGGCGGGTCACTGACACGGGGAAACCTTCCTGTTGGCGGACAGGATGTGACCCGCCTGTGTGTATCACGCGGTGAACGTCACGTGAACCACGCGCGTAGAGGGACGGGCGAGGAGTCGTCCCGGTGTCACTCGGTCGGAGGGGGCGGGACGGGCGGTGATACGGGAGGTGGGGGCGGGGGTGGGGTGTCCGGTGGGGGGCCCGCCTGGGCTCGTTCCAGGAAGCGGAGCAGTTCCACCGGGAAGGGGAGGACGAGGGTGGAGTTCTTCTCGGCGGCCACCGCCACCACCGTCTGCAGCAGGCGGAGTTGGAGGGCGGAGGGGGTGTCGGCCATCTCCTTCGCCGCCTCCGAGAGCTTTCTCGACGCCTGGAGCTCCGCGTCCGCGTTGATGATCCGGGCGCGGCGTTCGCGGTCGGCCTCGGCCTGGCGGGCCATCGAGCGCTTCATGGTGTCGGGGAGGGACACGTCCTTGATCTCGACGCGGTCGATGGTGACGCCCCACTCCACGGCGGGGCTGTCGATCATCAGCTCCAGGCCCTGGTTGAGCTTCTCGCGGTTGGAGAGGAGGTCGTCGAGGTCGCTCTTGCCGATGATCGAGCGCAGGGAGGTCTGGGCCATCTGGGAGACGGCGAAGCGGTAGTCCTGGACCTGGATCACCGCGTTGGCCGCGTCCACGACCTTGAAGTAGACGACCGCGTCGACGCGGACCGTGACGTTGTCGCGGGTGATGCCCTCCTGGGCCGGGACGGGCATCGTCACGATCTGCATGTTGACCTTGTGGATGCGGTCGATGCCGGGGACGACCATCGTGAAGCCGGGGGTTCTGGGGGCGCCGCGGAGGCGGCCCAGGCGGAAGACCACGCCTCGTTCGTACTGTTTGACGACTCGGGCGGCGGCCGCGATGTAGACGGCGGAGGCGGAGGCGACCGCTGCGGCGGCTATGAGCAGGGACTCCAGCATGACGACCCCCTTGTTGAGTCGTCCCGTGTGCGTGGGATTACCACGATATGTCGAGGGTGGGGGCGCAGGCGAATGTCGTCCGGGGTCGGGCTTGGCCGGGGCTGAGCGGGGTGGGTGGGTGCCCTGGGCTGGGGCTGGGCGGGGGTGGGAGGCGCTTGCCGGCGCTTACAGGGTGCCGCCTGCGCCCACCCGTGCCGCCCCAGCGGCACGATTGCCCGCAGAAAGGGCGGGGCGGCCGGGGCGGCACGGGTGGCAGCGTGGTGGGTCAGGGTGTTGCCGAGGGGACCTTTTCCGGTTCCGGGACCGTCATCCTCACCGGTTCCGTGCCTGTCGCGCTGTGGCGGGAGGCCCAGTTCTCCAGGGCGGTGCGGCAGGCGTGGTCGAGGTGGTGGAGGCCCGTGAGGTGGAGCTCTATGGGGCGGTCCTGGGGGAGGGCCTCCAGGTTGTCGAGGATCTTCGGGAGGCGGAGGAAGGTCGCGTTGCCCGAGAGGTAGGCCTGGACGGGGCCGGCGCCCTTGTCTATGACCTCCAGCTTGATGTGCGAGGCCTCCCACGCGGTCTTGGCCACGGAGAGCGCCAGACCGATCAGTACGCCCTCGAACATGTTCACCGCGACGATCGCGACGGCCGTGGCCACCAGGATCAGCGCCTCGCCCCGGTGGGTGCGCCACAGGGAGACGATCTCGCGGAACGGGATCAGCTTCCAGCCCGCGTGGACGAGGATGCCGGCCAGGGCGGGGAGCGGGATCAGGGCGAGGGCGCCCGGCAGCAGGGCCGCGAAGAGCAGCAGCCAGACGCCGTGCATCACCCGGGACGCCTTCGTCTTCGCACCGGCCTGGAGGTTGGCCGAGCTGCGGACGATCACCGCGGTCATCGGCAGCGCGCCCAGCAGCCCGCACACCGTGTTACCGGCGCCCTGGGCCATCAGCTCCTTGTCGTACTCGGTGCGCGGACCGTCGTGCATACGGTCCACCGCCGCCGCGCTGAACAGGCTCTCGGCGGAGGCGATGAGCGTGAAGGCGAGGATCGTGCCGATGATCGCCACGTCCGCCAGCTCGCCGAAGGCGTCCAGACCCGGGGGCTGGATCGAGTCCAGCAGGCCCTTCACCTCGACGTTCGCCACCGGGAGGCTGAAGGCCAGGGTGGCGAGCGTGGCCAGCAGGACCGCGGCGAGGGCGCCGGGGACCAGCTGGGCCTTCTTCGGCAGACGCTTCCACAGCACCATCACCGCGACAGTGCCCGCGCCGATCGCCAGCGAGGCGAGTGCGGCGGTGCTGCCGAGGGCGTCGACGAAGGCGCCGGGCAGACCCGCGATCTTGTCGATGCCGGAGGCGGGGGCCTTCAGACCGGCCGCCGCGTAGAGCTGGCCCGCGATGATCACGAGGCCGATGCCGGCGAGCATGCCCTCGACGACGGAGACGGATATCGCACGGAACCAGCGGCCCAGCTTCAGCGCGCCCATGGCGAGTTGAAGCAGACCGGCGGCGAGCACGATCACCCCGAGGGCGGGCAGCCCGAACTGGCGCACCGCCTCGAAGACCAGCACGGTCAGACCGGCCGCCGGGCCGGAGACCTGCAGACTGCTGCCGGGCATCAGACCGGCGACGAGGCCGCCCACGATGCCGGTGACCAGGCCGAGTTCGGCCGGTACCCCGGAGGCGACGGCCACGCCGACACAGAGGGGGAGGGCGACCAGGAACACGACGAGCGAGGCGCCGAAGTCCTGCCGCAGATGGGGGAACTTGGAGGGGACAGGGGACTTGGAGGTCTTGGAAGTCATCGCAGACACCTGGCCGCCGGTCACAGGGTCTCGAACTTGTCGGTGTCCGCGCGGTGTTCGCGCACGGCACCGGTGTGGACCTCGTAGTACCAGCCCCGCAGCCGGAGGCTGCCGTCCGCGAGGCGCTTCTCCACGCACGGGTAGGAGCGCAGGCGCAGAAGCTGGCTGAGGACGTGGTTCTGCACGCCGTCCGCGACGGTCGGATCCTCGACCGCGCCCTGGGGGCGCGGTGTCGCGTTGGTCAGCCAGTCGCGTACGGCCGGTACGGCGTCCAGGTCGTCGCCGCGCACCAGGGCGCCCACGGCGCCGCAGTGCGAATGTCCGCAGACCACGATGTCGGTGACGCCGAGGACCTCCACGGCGTACTCGATGGTGGCCGTCTCGCCGGTGGGGCGGTCGGAGGTGTACGGGGGGACGATGTTGCCGGCGGTGCGCAGCTCGAAGAGCTCGCCGGGGCGGGCGCCCGTGATCAGGGCCGGGACGACCCGCGAGTCGGAGCAGGTGATGAACAGGACCTCGGGGGACTGGCCTTCGGCCAGCCTGGCGAACTCCTCAGGGCGCTGTCCGAACGTACGGGCGTTGTCGATGAGGGGCTGCATGATGTGGTGACTCCTCCTGGCGCGCCTCGCCGGCGCGTCGGGCTTGCACGACAGATGTGGGGGGACAGGCGCTTCCGCGGCTCAGCAGCGGAAGACCTGGAGAACGGCCGGGGTGTGGGCCGTGAAGGATCTCGACGCCCGGTGGTACCGGGTCGAGGGCCGTTCGGGTTCGCTCGCGGCCGCCGGGTTCTCCCCCAGCGGCGGACGCGCGGGCGCCCCGGGCACGGTGTGGGTGGTCGCACGATGCCGGTCGCGCGTGCGGAGAGGACCGGTCGGGTCCTGTGAGGGTGTGCACACGCGGTGGGTGACGGCTTTGTCACGCACCGGCTTCGCGGTGAGGCTGTTTCCGGGCTTGGCTTTGGCCTTCACATGACCAAGCGTGTGCGCTGCTGCGAAGGACGCCGTGGGAGCGAAGGACATGAGGGCGAGCAGGACGGCGGCTAGGGCCGAAAGGACGGTCCGGGTCGTCGTACCTCGCAATATGAGCCTCCCCACTGGCAGTTCCGGGTGTCTCCCACGCGTCGACAGTTGCTCGACTTGGTCAACCGATGGTCAACCGCTGGTCAAGAAACACGTTAACCCTGCAAAGTTGTTTGCAGGGTTAACTTAACGTTGCGAGCTGAAGAGAGCCTGAAAAGCGAGGGCGGGTTGGCCGGAATCGACCCTTGACCTGGGGAAGTTGTCGTGGGTCGGTGTACGTCCGGTGGTGGTGGGGTCAGTGCTCCACGAGTCGCTTGGCGTCGCGCGCGAGGGCGGTGAGGCGGGAGATGGCCCGGAAGTACTTCTTGCGGTACCCGCCCTTCAGCATCTCCTCGCTGAACAGCTGATCGAACGGCAGCCCCGAGGCGAGCACGGGCACCTCGCGGTCGTACAGCCGATCGGCGAGCACCACGAGCCGCAGCGCCGTGGACTGGTCCGGGATCGGCTGGACGTCGGTCAGGCAGACCGCCGTCAGGTCGTCCGTGAGGGCGCCGTACCGGCTGGGGTGGACCCGCGCGAGGTGGTCCAGCAGATGCGGGAAGTCGTCGAGCGAGGCGCCCGAGGTGGCGTACGCCGCCTTGGTGACCTGCTCGTCGGAGTACGGCGCCGGGGCCTCGGGCAGACCGCGGTGGCGGTAGTCCTCGCCGTCGATGCGCAGGGAGCGGAAATGGGCCGACAGGCCCTGGATCTCCCGCAGGAAGTCGACCGACGCGAACCGGCCCTCACCGAGCTTGCCAGGCAGGGTGTTCGAGGTGGCGGCCAGTGCCACACCCGCGTCGACCAGCTTGCCGAGCAGGGTCGACACCAGGACGGTGTCGCCCGGGTCGTCCAGCTCGAACTCGTCGATGCACAGCAGACGGTGGCCGGAGAGGGTCTGGACCGTCTTCTGGAAGCCGAGGGCACCGACCAGGTTCGTCAGCTCCACGAAGGTGCCGAAGGCCTTGAGGGCGGGCTCGGCCGGGGTGGCGTGCCAGAGGGAGGCGAGGAGGTGGGTCTTGCCGACGCCGTAGCCGCCGTCCAGGTAGACACCTCGAGGGCCGGCGGGGACGCCGGAGGCCTTCGCCCTGCCGAAGCCCAGGGAGCCGAGGAAGCCGCGCTTGCCGGCACCGGTCGCGTGCGCACCGCCGAGGCCCGCAGCGAAGCCGCTCAGCACGTGGACGGCCTCGGTCTGGCTCGGCTGGTTCGGGTCCGGGATGTAAGTGGCGAAGCGGACCGAGTCGAACCGGGGCGGCGGGACCATCTCGGCCACGAGCCGGTCCGCGGGGACATGGGGCTCGCGGGCACACAGGGACGAGGGGGCCGCTTCGGGTATCGGACCGATTCCGGACACGGTGGCAGAGGACGACGACACGGTTACCGAGTCTAAGGGTCGTGCCACACTGCACGACATGCGACGCCTGTTCCCTGTGACCGAAGAGACAGCGGCCCGGACATCGGAAGAACCGACATCGGAAGACCGGCCATCGGAAGACCGGACACCTGATGAGTGGAGTCTCGATGAGCTGGCGGTGGCGTACGCCTATCCCGAACCCGCGCCGGGCGGGCGCGAGCCGTGGCTGCGCGCCAACATGGTGTCCACGCTCGACGGGGCCGCCCAGCACGGCGGACGTTCGCAGCCGATCTCCAGCGACGCCGACATGCGGATCTTCGGCACGCTGCGGGGGCTCGCGGATGTGGTGATCGTCGGCGCGGAAACGGTACGCCAGGAGGGGTACCGTCCGGCACGCGCGCGTGAGGCGTTCGCGCAGACGCGTCGGGCGGCCGGGCAGACGCCCGCGCCGGCCGTCGCCGTGGTGAGCGCGAGTCTGGATCTGGACTTCTCGCTGCCGCTGTTCACCTCGCCACTCACGCCGACGATCCTGCTCACCGGCGCCGCCGCGGCCCCCGACCGGGTGGCCACCGCCGAGAAGGCCGGTGTCCGGGTCGTGGTCGCCGGGGACGGCATGGGCGTCGACCCTGCCCGGGCCGTACGGGCTCTCGCCGACCTGGGGCTGAAACGGCTGCTCAGCGAGGGCGGCCCCCGGCTCCTGGGCCAGCTGATCGCCGCCGACGTCCTGGACGAACTGTGTCTGACCGTGTCGCCGACGCTGACGGCCGGGGACGCCCAGCGGATCGCCGGGGGCCCCTCCGTGCCGGTGCCCAAGCGCTTCGCGCTGACGTCGCTGCTGGAGGAGGCCGGGTACCTGTTCGGTCGTTACCGTCGTACGTGAATGCGGGCGGAATCTACCGTTCCGTTTAGCTTTCGCCGGGCACACTAGAACCCTGAGGAGTGAGGGCCCGTGGGGCCCTCCGAGGAGAAGGGCGCCTGTGGTGTCGTTCACGAGCGTATTGATGATCGAGAAGGCTCTGACGTCCGCGGACGTGGAGTTCGTCACGACCCTGCACGGCGACGAGCGGGCCTCCTTCCATGTGCTGCTCCAGCCGCGGGGCAATCAGGCCGACCGGCTGCTGCGGGCCATCGACGACCTCGCCCTCGGTGAGCTGGACGAGGCGGCGCGGGAGGGGGAGACACCGGAGGGGGAGCTGGCGCTGGACGCGGGGGAGCGGGCGCTGGAGGTGTCGTTGCAGGCGTTGCGGGTGGCGGGGAGTTCGGCGGAGGGGCGGCTGATCGAGGATCATCCGCTGGATGCGCTGAAGTCGTTGGTGGAGGAGGTTTCCGCCGATGAGGTGCTGGTGCTGACCGATCCGCATTACGTGGAGGAGTTCTTCCATCGGGACTGGGCGTCGCGGGCTCGGCACAAGGTGGGGGTGCCGGTGTTGAAGTTGTTCTCGCACAGTCGGGCTTGAGGGAGGGGCGCCGTTGGGGGTGCCTGTGGTTCGTCGGGTGCGGGTTCGTCGTGGCTGATCGCGCAGTTCCCCGCGCCCCCGAACGGCGGCTGCGCCGCCGCCGGGCAGGGCGCGGCCCCTGGCCATAGCTACGAAAGTGACCGGCTTTGTAGCTACGCAATAGGGTGGGGGCGCGCCTGCTGTGGGGCGTGGATCGTCTTCGTACCGTCGCTTGGAGAACACGCATGGCACCCGGACTGCCTACCGCCATGGATCGGCCGCACTTCATCGGGATCGGTGGGGCCGGGATGTCGGGGATCGCGAAGATCCTCGCGCAGCGGGGCGCCAAGGTCGCCGGCAGTGATGCCAAGGAGTCGGAGACGGCCGAGGCGCTGCGGGCGCTGGGGGCCACGGTGCACATCGGGCACGCGGCCGAGCATCTCGCGGACGACGCGACCTGCGTGGTCGTCTCCTCGGCGATCCGGGCCGACAACCCCGAGCTGGCCCGCGCCGCCGAGCTGGGGATTCCCGTCGTCCACCGGTCGGACGCGCTCGCCCGGCTGATGGACGGGCTGCGGCCGATCGCGGTGGCCGGGACGCACGGCAAGACCACGACCACGTCCATGCTGGCGGTGTCGTTGGCGGAGCTGGGGCTGAGGCCGTCGTACGCGATCGGCGGCGACCTCGACGTACCCGGGTCGAACGCGGTGCACGGGGACGGGGAGATCTTCGTCGCCGAGGCGGACGAAAGCGACCGCAGCTTCCACAAGTACGCGCCCGAGGTCGCGATCGTCCTCAACGTGGAGCTGGACCACCACGCCAACTACGCCTCCATGGACGAGATCTACGAGTCCTTCGAGACGTTCGCGGGGAAGATCGTGCCCGGTGGCACGCTGGTGATCTCCGCCGACCACGAGGGCGCCCGGGAGCTGACCTCCCGGCTGTCCGGGGTGCGCGTCGTGACGTACGGCGAGCGCGAGGACGCCGATGTGCGGGTGCTGTCGGTCGTGGCGCAGGGGCTGAAGAGCGAGGTCACGGTGGTGCTCGACGGGCAGGAGATCGTCTTCACGGTCTCCGTGCCCGGGCGGCACTACGCCCACAACGCCGTCGCCGCGCTCGCGGCCGGTGTCGCGCTCGGCGTGCCGGCGGACGGGCTGGCGCCCGCGCTGGCGGCGTACACCGGGGTGAAGCGGCGGCTCCAGCTGAAGGGCGAGGCCGGGGGCGTCCAGGTGATCGACTCCTACGCGCACCACCCGACCGAGATGACCGCCGACCTGGAGGCCATGCGCTCCGCGGCCGGGAACGCGCGGATCCTCGTCGTCTTCCAGCCGCACCTGTTCTCCCGCACCCAGGAGCTGGGCACCGAGATGGGGCAGTCCCTGGCGCTGGCGGACGCGTCCGTCGTCCTCGACATCTACCCGGCCCGCGAGGACCCGATCCCGGGTGTGACCAGTGAGCTGATCATCGACGCGGCCCGACGTGCGGGCGCCGACGTCACGGCCCTGCACGACAAGGCCGAGGTGCCCGACGTGATCGCGGGAATGGCGAAGCCGGGTGATCTCGTTCTCACCATGGGCGCGGGTGATGTGACGGACCTGGGCCCGAAGATCCTGGACCGTCTTTCCAGCTGAGTTGAGTTGAGGGGCTGAGGCTCATGTCGTACGACGTCGAGAAGCCGGACGAGCAGTGGCGGGCGGAGCTGACCCCGGCCGAGTACGCCGTGCTGCGGCAGGCCGGCACGGAGCCCGCGTTCGTCGGTGAGTACACCGACACCAAGACCAAGGGCGTCTACTCCTGTCGCGCCTGCGGTGCCGAACTCTTCACCTCCGACACGAAGTTCGAGTCGCACTGCGGCTGGCCGTCCTTCTACGACCCGAAGGACAGCGACGCGGTGGAGCTGCTCTCCGACCGGTCGCACGGCATGGTCCGCACGGAGGTGCGGTGCGCCCGGTGCGGCTCGCACCTCGGGCACGTCTTCGAGGGCGAGGGGTACGCCACGCCCACCGACCAGCGGTACTGCATCAACAGCATCTCGCTGAGGCTCGCCGCGGACGAGGGCTGACGCCGGTCACGGACGAGGGCTCGCACTGGGCCGGTCGCCGTTGACGCCCTCTCACCTGTGGTCGCTCGTACGCCCGTTGCCGGGGTTGACTACGTGACTACTGTGTGAAGGGTGTTGACGCGAGAGGTCTCTCGGACCGTGCCCGGGGGCCTGACGTGAACGGACTGGTCTACTTCATGGCGGCCGCCGCCCTGTGGACCGGCTTCGCGGCCCAACTGCCCGGCCTGTGGCGCGACTGGCGCGATCCGCTGAAGTGCGCGTTCTGCGCCGTGATCTTCCTCGCCGGGTTCTGCTTCGCCCTCGGCGCCCCGCCCACCGTCGGTTTCATCAACCACGCCGTCGGCGTGCCCAACGCCGCCGCGTGCGTCACCTACGGGGCCGTCAACGCCTTCTCCGCCGCGTCCCTCGTCCTCATCGTCCACTGGCGCGGCGCCGACGACCCCGCCCAGCTGCGGCGGGTCTCCCGCGCCTGGCTGCTCGCCTACGCCCTGGTCATCGCGGGGCAGACCGCGCTGTTCGCCGCCGGGGACGCGCCCGTCGAGCGGCGCACGGACTTCGACACCTACTACGCCGGCACCCCGTTCATCCGCGAGATGATCGTCCTCTATCTCGTCGCCCACATGGCGGCCGCCTTCACCACCACGATCCTGTGCTGGCGCTGGACCCTCCGGATCAGCGGCTGGACACGGTGGGCGCTGGCCGTGCTCGCCGTCGGGTGGCTGTGCACCAGCGCGTACGGCGTGGTGAAGATGGTCGCCGTCGCCGGCCGCTGGAGCGGGCACCACTGGGATCCGCTGAGCACCCGGCTGGCCCCGATGCTGGTCACCTTCGGCGCAGCCCTCACCTCGGCCGGCTATGTCCTGCCGCTGCTCGGGCCGCGTATCGACAGCCTTCTCGCCTTCCTGCGGCTCGGGCCGCTCCTCCGGCTCGTCGAGGCCGGGACCGGTGGCCGGAGCCGGCGGAACGTTCTGCGGTCCTGGCGCTCCCTCGGTGACGTCGAGCTTCGGCTGACCCGCCGTACGACGGCCATCCGGGACGGCCTCAGGGAGGTGTCCGTCCACTTCGACGAGGGTGTGCGGGAGCGGGCCCGTCGGCGGGCGCGGACTCTTGGGCTCGGGGTGGAGGAGGCCGAGGCGATCGGGGACGCGGCGATGGTGGCTGTGGCTGTGGAGGTGAGGGCCGGCACGGGGGGTCGTTCCGGGGAGATGGGGTCGGGGGTGCTGGATCCGGCCGTTCTGGACAGTGTTGCCCTTGATGCCCTCGCGGGGATCGGGGGTGGGGTGGTGGGGACCGAGGTGGGGTCTGAGGTGGGGACCGAAGCCGGGGGACTGAGGTTGGACACCGGGCAGGCGGCGTTGATTCGGATGTCCCGGGTGGTGCGGGGTGGTGTTGTGGAGGGGACTGTGCGGGCGGAGCGGGCTGAAGGCTGACAGGTCTCGTGCTGTCTACGGCTCAGTGGGGGCTTGTCGCGCGGTTCCCCGCCCCCCTTACGGGGCGGTGGTGTGCAGGTTTCTCAGGATTTCCCGCTCTTGTGGTGTGAGCGGGGGGCCCGACAGCGGTGGGAGGACCGGGCCCAGGGCTGTGGCCAGGAGCAGGGCGGGGTGGAGCAGGTGGAGGGCGTTCGCCTGGAGGGTGGTCACCTTGCACATGGCGGCCGAGACGCGGTAGGAGCCGGTGGCCACGCGGGTCATGCGGCCGGTGTAGGCGGACAGCAGGCGGTCGGCGGGTGTGGGGGACTTGCCGCGTACCTCGGGGAACCACTGGTCCTGGCCGACGGACATGGCCCACGCCGCGTTCACCACCTTCGCGGCCGCCCGCTGGGCCCGCCGTGCCAGGCCGGGCGCGGCGATGCCGGTCCGGTCCAGCTCCCGGCCGAGCGCGCGTGCGCCGAGGGCGGCCACCGACATGCCCTGCCCGTAGACCGGGTTGTAGGTGGCGACGGCGTCCCCGAGGGCCACCAGGCCTTCGGGCCACTTCTCGGACTTCTCGAAGTAGCGGCGTTCGTTGCGGGTGCTGCGGCTGAGGAGCACATCGGTCAACGGCTCGGCGTCGGCGATCAGTTGGCTGAGGAGGGGGTGGCGCAGGCCGCGGGCGAAGGTGACGAAGTCGTCGGGGGCGGCGGTGGGTTCGCTGCCCCGGCTGCCGCTGAGACTGACCAGCCAGCGGTCGCCCTCGATCGGGAGGAGAAGCCCGGCGCGTCCGGGCCGGCCGCCCGCCGGGTCCGCCGTGATCTGTGTCGGCGGGAAGGTCTCCGCTCCCTCGGGAGTGCGGTAGAGGCGGGTCGCGTAGACGAACCCGGCGTCGACCACGTCCTTGCGGATACCGGTGATGCCGAGGTCCGCGAGCCAGTGCTCGATCCGGGTGCCGCGACCGCCGGCGTCGACCACCAACTCCGCGCGCAGACTCTCCTCGGCCTCGCTCCCGCCCACGGTTACCCGGACGCCGGTGACCCGCTCGGCGGTGCCCAGGAGGCCCGTGACCGTGGCGCGGCGGATCTTGATGCGGGGGGTGCTCGCGAGGACGGCGTCCCGTACGGTCCAGTCCATCAGGTCGCGGCTGCCGATGAGCAAGGGATACGTGCCGTGGTGGCGTGAGCGGCGGTACCAGCCCTGCGGGCCCAGCGTCACCAGGCCCGAGGTGAGGCCGCGTTCCCGGGCACCGGCCGCCAGCAGCCGCTTGCGCACCCCGCCGCCGGGCACGAGTTCGTCGATGGCGTCGCGCCCGCTGGGCAGGAGGATGTGGGCGTGGCGGCCCTGGGGGAGGCCCTTGCGCGACCGGGGTTCGTCCGGAAGCTCGTCGCGCTCCAGAACGATCACTTCGTCCACGGACCTGGCCAGTGCGGCGGCGGCCAGCACGCCGGCCATGCTCGCGCCGATGACGACCGCGGTGTGCGGCATGGATCCCCCTGGGCTCGGTGAAGCCTCACCGTACATTCGGGCGCCTGATCGCCATAGAGGATCAGGGTGTCGGGGGGGGAGAGGGAGGGAGGGCGAGGGGGGTGTGGCGCGGGGCCGCCGTAGGGGGTGGCGGGGATGTGGGGCGGCTGCGGGTTGGTTGTGGCTGGTCGCGCAGTTCCCCGCGCCCCTGAAGGGGCGCGGGGCGGCCCCGACCGGGGGTGGCGCATCCGGCGGGGCCATTCTTCTGCCGACTCGTCAGTTCGTCAGCCTGTCAGCTTGTCGCTCGTACCGCGTCCTGGATCACTGCCGCCACCTCGTCGGGGCGGGAGACCGCCACGGCGTGGGAGGCGCCCTCGATCTCGGTGACGGTGGCGCCCGCGCGCTTGGCGCCGAAGCGCTGGACGTCGGGGTTGATCGCCTGGTCGGCGTCCGCGACGACGGCCCAGGAGGGCTTGGTCTGCCAGGCGGCCGTCGCGGTCGGCTCGGTGAACACCGATGCGGACAGGGGGCGTTGGGAGACGGCGAGGATCCTGGTGGCCTCGGCCGGGACGTCGGCGGCGAAGATGTCCGGGAAGGCGTCCGGCTTGATCGTGACCTCGACGGCGGGGTCGGCGCCCTCGACGGGGTACGTCCACTCGTCGAGGTTGGCGACGAGCGGGGAGAGCGGGAAGCGGCCCTGCAACTCGCCCAGGCTCTCGCCCTGTTCGGGGACGTACGCGGCCACGTAGACCAGGCCGACGACGTTCTCGGCGGCGCCGGCCACGGTGATGATCGCGCCGCCGTAGGAGTGGCCGACGAGGACGACGGGACCGTCGACCTGGGCCGCCGCCGAGGCGACGTACGCGGCGTCGGAGGCCAGACCGCGCAGGGGGTTCGGCAGCGCACGGACGGGGATGTCCCGGCCGCGCAGTTCCTCTATGACGCCGGCCCAGCTGGACGCGTCGGCGAAGGCGCCGTGCACGAGGAGGACGGTCGGGGTCGGGGTGGGGGACATGGTGGAGTGCTCCTTCTCGGCCGCCGGGTGCGTCAGGCGGGCGGCCTGGGTCTCGCGGGGGCCGGGTGGGCCGGCCGCCGTGCGGGGGCTGGGTGGGTCGGCCGCTGTGCGGGGCCGGGCCGGTCAGTTGCCGTGGAGGGCGGTGCGCAGGGTGCCGGTGGCCAGGGTGATCGCGGCCTCGGCGGCGTGCGTCTCCCGCAGGGCGTTGAGCATGACGAAGTCGTGGATGATGCCCTGGAAGCGCACGGCGGTGACCGGTACGCCCGCCTCGCGCAGCTTGTTGGCGTACGCCTCGCCCTCGTCGCGCAGGACGTCGGCCTCGCCGGTGATGACCAGGGCCGGGGGCAGGTCCTTGAGCTGTTCGACGCTCGCCCGCAGCGGGGAGGCGGTGATCTGGGCGCGCTCGGACTCGTCGGCCGTGTACTGGTCCCAGAACCATTGCATGCCGTCGCGGCGCAGGAAGTAGCCGGTGGCGAACTGGTGGTACGAGCCGGTGTCGAAGCCCGCGTCCGTCACCGGGTAGAACAGCACCTGCTGGACCAGCGGGACGTCACCGCGCTGCTTGGCCATCAGGGTCAGCGCGGCGGTCATGTTGCCGCCCACCGAGTCACCGGCGACGGCCAGCCGGGCACCGTCCAGCTCCTTGGACGCGCCCTGCTCGACGACCCACTTCGCGACGGCGTAGTTCTGCTCGATGGCGACCGGGTAACGGGCCTCGGGGGAGAGGTCGTACTCGGGGAAGACCACGGCGGCGTTCGCGCCGACGGCCAGTTCGCGCACCAGCCGGTCATGGGTGTGCGCGTTGCCGAACACCCAGCCCGCGCCGTGGATGTAGAGGATCACCGGCAGGACGCCCTCGGCGCCGGCCGGCTTCACGATCCGCGCCCGGACACTGCCCGTCGGACCGCCCGAGACGGTGATCCACTCCTCGTCGACCGCCGGCTTCTCGATCTCGCCCGACTGCACCTCGTCGACCGCCTTGCGCCCCTCCGCGGGCGGCAGTTCGAAGAGGAAGGGCGGGTTGGCGGTGGCTTCCGCGAACGCGGCGGCCGCCGGTTCCAGGACCGGGCGGATCGGCTCGGAGGTGCCGGAGGTGTCGGACATGTGGTTCTCCCGATGTGGTGCGGTGTGTTGCCGTGCTCTGTGGCGGGGTGGTGCGGTGCGCCGGTGTGCGGCCGGTGCTCTTCGGCGAGCACGCTAGAGCCGGAGAACCACGGGGAGTTGCCCACCAGCGCACCGAGGCCGGTCCGGGAGCGCACGACCTGTGTCGCGTCGATTCCGCGTCCGCTTCCCGTGCGCTGTGAGGACGAATGCGGTGCGCCGCCGGACCAGGGGCGAGGGGTCGTCCCGCCTAGCTTCGAAAGCGATTCCGCATGTGAAACCCCCCTCGGAAAGGCATCACCATGGTCGACATCAACGAGGTCACCGCGACCCCCGGCCCCGATCTGCTCACCCCCGACAACTGCGCGGTCCTGTTCGTGGACCACCAGCCGCAGATGTTCTTCGGCACCGGCAGCGGCGACCGCACCGCGATCATCAACGCGACCGTGGGCCTGGCCAAGGCCGCCAAGGTCTTCGATGTGCCGGTGGTCCTCAGCACGGTGGCCGCCGAGTCCTTCTCCGGCCCGCTCCTGCCGCAGCTCGCGGACGTCTTCCCCGGACGGAAGACCGTCGACCGTACGACCATGAACGCCTGGGAGGACGTCGCCTTCGTCGAGGCGGTGAAGGCCACCGGCCGCGAGAAGCTCGTCATCGCCGGCCTGTGGACCGAGGTCTGTGTCGTGCTGCCCGCCCTGTCCGCGCTCGCCCAGGGCTACGAGGTCTACGTCGTCACCGACGCGTCCGGCGGGGTCAGCCCGCAGGCCCACGAGCACGCCGTACAGCGGATGATCCAGGCCGGTGCCGTACCGGTCACCTGGGTGCAGGTGCTCCTGGAGTTCCAGCGCGACTGGGCGCGTACGGAGACGTACGGTCCCACCACCGAGGTGGTCAAGGAGCACGGTGGCGCCTACGGACTCGGGATCGTCTACGCGCAGGCCGTCATCGGGGAGCACGCGGCGGGCTGAGGCGCGGGACCTGTCCCGCCGAGTCCCGCCACTCGCTCGGTGACATGCCGTACGCCGCCCGGAACACCCGGCTGAAGTGGGTCGCGCTCAGGAAGCCCCAGCGGCCGGCCACCGAGGCGATGGTGCGGCGGTTGCGGACGCCGAGCACGAGGTCGCGCCGGCACTCCTCCAGACGGCGGCGCTGGATCCAGCGGCCCACGCTCGTGCCCTCGTCCTGGAAGAGTTTGTGCAGATAGCGCACCGAGATGTGGTGCGCGCTCGCGATGACCTCCGGTGAGAGATCCGCGTCGGCCAGGTGGTCGTCGATGAACCGCAGGACCCGTGCGACCAGGGGCGACCGGTGGCCGCCGGGTGCGCCGGCCGACGCGGTCGGCCCCGGCTGCCCCGGCTGCCCCGGCTGCCCGGACCGGCCCGGCTGCCCCAACTGCTCCGTGGCGAGGGTGGCCAGCAGGTTCACCGCGTTCCGGGTGAGCATCTCGCCGACCACGGGCTCGGCGGAGACCGCCGTGTCGGCCAGCTCGGACAGGAACGGCGACAGCAGCGTCCCCAGCCGGGAGGACCCGGCGACCGGGGTCGCCACGACACGCCGCAGATCGCCGTCCGCCAGCCCCAGTTCCTCGCGCGGGACGAGAAAGACCTTCAGCAGGCAGCGCTCGGGGAGGTCCAGGGACGGGGGGTGGTTCGCGTCGTAGAAGCAGATGTCCCCCGGCTGGAGGGAGACATCCGGTATCCGTTCGGCCGGCGGGACTCCGGTCCCGCGCACGCCGACGAACAGGTACGCCGCGCCGCCCGTCCGCGCGGTCAGCCGGTACGCGTCGGCTGCGGGCCGCCCGTCCCCGGGCAGTTCCACGGCCGCCCCGTCGAGGCCGAGGCGGAGGTCGAGGACGGAGATGCGGAGACCCGCCGTCCCGATGGTGCCGGTGTCGGACCTGGTCATCTGTCGCTTCCTCCACGGCCGTTCGAGCCCCCCGTCAATCACTGCACCCGGAGCGTAGGAAGGAAGATGTGAAAAAAGTGTGACCGCGAAGTGACGGTGGCAGCGCCGACGGCTACGGGGTGCCCGTGCGCTCCGACGGCTACGGGGTGCCCGGGCGGGCCTCGTGGTCGAACAGCCGTCGGCGTGCGGCGCGGCGGTCCTCGGGCGAGTCGTACGTCTCGGCCGACTCGGCGGCGAAGACGCGCAGCAACTCGTGCAGGGCGTAGCGGCCCGGCGCGTACTCGGTGACGAGATGCGCGTCGGCGAGCCCGTCGAGCAACAGCCGCGCCTGCCGGGGCGGGAGACCGGCCAGGGCTGCGGCCGTGTCTGGGGTTAGGTGCGGGTGCGGGTGCGGGTGCGGGTGCGGGATCGGGTGTGGGTGCGGGGTGTGGTCTCGGTTCGGGCTGGGGTGCGTGTCCGGGGCCGAGGCCGGGCCGGGGTGCAGGGACAGCAGACGGAACAGCCGGGCTTGTTCGGGTGACAGGCGCCGGTAGGAGTGGGCGAAGGCGGCGCGGAGATCGGGGGTGTCGCCGGTGTCGGCGGTGAACGCGTCGAGGGTGCCCCGGGAGTGGCGCAGCTCGGCCGCGACGGTCTTGAGGGGGTGGTTCGGGTGGTCGGCTGTGCGGGTGGCGGCGATGGTCAGGGCCAGGGGCAGTCGGGCGCAGTGGGTGACGATCTCGTCGGCCGCTTCGGGCTCGGCTGCCGCCAGGGCGTGGCCGATGTGGGCCGCCAGTGTCGCCCTTGCGTCCGCCGCCGACGGGAGGTCCAGGCGTAGTGGATGGGTGCCCGAAGCGATCAGACCGGGCAGGCCGTGGCGACTGGTGACCAGGGTCAGGCAGCCGGGCGACGCGGGCAGCAGCGGCCGTACCTGCTCGGTGTCGGCCGCGTCGTCCAGGACGACCAGCAGCCGCCGGCCGGCCAGCAGACTCCGGTACAGCCCGGCGAGGGAGTCCGTGCGGTCCGGCATGCGCGCGGGCGGCACCCCGAGCGCGGTGAGCAGTTCGCGGAGCGCCGCCGCCGGGTCCAAGGGCGCCTGGGCGGGGCCGAACTCCCTTAGTGTTACGTGCAGTTGACCGTCGGGGAAGCGTGGGGCGACCTGGTGGGCCCAGTGCACCGCGAGGGCGGTCTTCCCGATACCGGGCATGCCGCTGATCAGTACGGTGGTGGGTGTCTCCGGGGAGGTGACGGCCGCGTCCGTGAGCTCCGCCAGACGGCCGAGTTCAGCCCGCCTGCCGACCAACACCGGTGGACCGGACGGGGGTTGGCCGAGGTCGGCGTCCGTAGCAGGGCGCGCATCCCCGTTCGTATCGGCACCCGCGTCCGTATCGGCACCCGTGCCCGTGGCCGCACCCGTGCCCGTGGCGGCATTCGTACCCGTGCGCGCATCCGCGTGGGTCGCGGTACCTGTGCCGGTGTCGGCCCCCGCGTGCATGGCGGTGTCCGCGTCCGTGCCGCGCCCCGCGTCGGCGCCGGGCACCGCCGCGTTCGTGCCGGGCGCCGCGTCCGTGCCGGGCGCCGCGCCCGCGTCCGTGCCGGAAGCCGCCTCGGGTGCCGCCACGCTCGTACGGGCCCCCGGCCGTCCCACCGAGTGGGCATCCGCTGAGCCCCGTGCCGTGTGCGGGCCGGTGGGGCCCCATTCCTGGCGGAGCACCCTGGTGTGGGCGGTGGCCAGTTCCGTGCCGGGGGCGACGCCCAACTCCGTGGCCAGCAGCCGGCGTACGCGCTCGTACGCGGTCAGCGCCTCCGCCTGGAGGCCGGTCGCCGCGAGGGCCATGACGAGGGCGGCGTGCAACGACTCGTCGAGGGGGTCGAGTTCGAGGGCCTGCCGCAGGCGGGGCAGCACCTGCTCGCTGTTGCCGGACAGCAGCGCCGCGGCGGCGGCCATCCGGGTCGTGCGGACCAACTCGCGTTCCACTTCGGCGAAGACGACATGCTCCCGTACGGCGGCGGGGATCCCCATGGCCACCGGGCCGCGCCACTCGTCCAGTGCCGCAGTGAAGTGCCGCGCCGCCGCCTCGGACCGCCCGGTGGCCGCCGCCCGCTTGCCCCGTTTCGTGAGGGCACGGAACCGCAGCAGATCGACCTCGTCCTCGCCCGCCTCCAGCAGATAACCCCCGGCGCGGCGCAGCAACCGCCGCCCGGGGGCCCGGGGCGGCAGCCCGGGTTCGAGCAGCCGCCGCAGCGAACCGGCGTACCGACGCACCACGTTCCGCGCGCTGGCCGGCGCCCGCCCCGGCCAGAGCACGTCGACGATCTCGCCCACCGGCACCGGCCGCCCGGCCCGCACCACCAACAGCCCCAACAAAGCTCGCTGTTGGGGGAACCCGAGATCGAGTTCCTCCCCGCCCCGGCACACCCGCAACGGGCCCAGCACGTCCAACCGCATCAGTTCCCCGCCCCGCTCACGTGCCCCACCCACGCGCACTGCTCATACGCCCCGCTCACACACATCGCTCGCTCGCGGCGATCTGGGCCCGGACCTGGTCGGCGTCGGGGTGGCCGAGGGTGATGAGGAGGGTGAGGGCCTGCTGCCGGACCTCATGGGCGGTCGCGTGGTCGTTCATCGCGGCGTGGGTGTCGCCGATGTGGACGAGAGTGCAGGCCTCCAGATACGGCACGCCCAACTCCCGGTAGAGACCGAGGGCGTGGCCGTAGCCGAGGAGGGCGTTCGGGTGGCGGCCGAGGTGGTGGTGGGCGTAGGCGAGGGTGTGCCAGGTGGCGGCCTGGCCGTAGCGGTCGCCGAGTTCCTGGAGCAGGGTCAGCGCCTCGTGGCAGTGGCTCAGGGCCTCCCGGTACTCGCCGAGCAGCGCGTGATACCAGCCGACGGAGTTGAGGACACTGGCGTACGCGGCGCGCCGGCCGCCCGCCCGGAACAGCTCCATGGCCAGCCGGTTGTGGCGGAGCGCGCCGGGCAGATCGCCCTCCTGGTCATGGGTCCAGCCGAGGCTGCGATGGGTGTCGGCCCGCCCGATGTCGTCGCCCAGCTCGGTGAAGAGCCGCAGCGCACGGTCGAGGCGGGGGCGCGCCGACCCGTGCAGACCGAGCCGGCTCTCCGCCCGGGCCAGCGCGCGCAGACCCCTGGCCTCCCACACGGGGTCCGCCGCGCGACCGGCCGGCCGCAGGGCCGCGTCGAGCGCGATCCGCTGGACGGTCGCCCAGTCGTGCCAGTGCCCCCGCCGGTCGAAGAACGGCTCCAACGCCCAGGCGAGCAGACACGCCACCCGGTCGCGCCCGGACCGGGCCGCCGCCCCGACCACGGCGAGCAGCACCGGATACTCGGCGGTCAGCCACGCGAGCGCCTGCTCATGACCGACGAGAGGTTCGGCCCGGACGCCGGCCGGGGGCGGCCCCGGCGGCATCGGGTCCGCGTACGGGGCGAGGAGCGGCTCGGTCGCGTGCGCGGTGTGCACGTAGTACCCGTACAGCCGCTCGGTGGCCGTCTCGCGCTCGCCCTCCGGGTGCTGGTCCTCCAGGAGTTCGGCGGCGTGGGCGCGCAGCAGGTCGTGCAGGGCGTACCGGCCGGGGGCGGGCTCGCCCACGAGGTGGACGTCGGCCAGCTCGGTCAGCAGCGCCCGCGCCCGGCGTCCGGGGAGAGCGGCCAGCGCGGCCGTCGCGGACACGGAGAAGTCCGGGCCCGGATGCAGCGCGAGCAGCGGGAACAGACGTGCCGCCTCGGGCGACACGGCACCCAGCGACCAGGAGAACACCGCCCCGACGTTCGCGGTGGCGTCCGCCCGGCTGAACGCGTCCAGGCTGCCGTGCGCCGCGCGCAGCTCCGCCGCGATCGCCGACAACGGGAAGCCCGGGTGCGCGGCGGCCCGCGCCGCGACACAGGCCAGCGCCAGCGGGAGCCCGCCGCACAGCGCCGCGATCTCCGCCACGGCCCGCTCCTCACCGGCGAGCCGCCCGGGCCCCAGCCGCCGTTCGAGGAACGCCCGCGCCTGTACGGTGTCCAGCGGGCGCAGGGCCAGCGTGTGCGCGCCGTGCGCGGAGACCAGGCCCGACAGCTGGTTGCGGCTGGTGACGATGGTGAGACAGCCGGGCGTGCCCGGCAGCAGCGGCCGTACCTGCTCGGTGTCCCGCGCGTTGTCCAGCAGTACGAGGAAGCGCCGTCCCGCCAACAGGCTGCGGTACAACGCCGCTTGGGCGTCCACTCCGTGCGGGACCCGCTCCGGCGGTACGCCCAGCGCGTCCAGGAAGACGCGCACCGCTTCCCCTGCCTCCATCACCGCACCGGACGGCGCGAAGCCCCGCAGATTGACGTAGAGCTGCCCGTCCGGGAACTGGTCCGCGACCCGATGGGCCCAGTGCACGGCGAGCGTGGTCTTGCCGATGCCCGCCATACCGCCGATGGCGCTGATCACGACGGTGCCGGCGGGACGGATGGTGTGGCTGTGGCTGTGGCTGGTGTGGTTGTCGCCGCTGCCGCTGCCGCTGCCGCTGCCGCTGCCGCTGCCGCTGCCGCTGCCGCTGTGGCGATGGCTGGCACTGTGGCCAGGGTCGCCGCTGTCATCACGCCCGCCGTCGTCGCTGCGCCCGCTGTCGTCGCCACGGTCGACGCCGTCCCCACGCCCGGCGTCGTCCCTCCAGCCGTGGTCCCCACCGCCGGAGCCGGCTCCGCCGTGGTCGGCGAGGAGCGCCAGTACGCGCTCCAGCTCGGCGCGGCGGCCGGTGAACGTCGGTAGGTCGTGGGGGAGTTGGGCGGGGACGGCGGCGGCCGGAGGACGCGGGGGCGCCGGGACGGCGGATCCAGTGGCGGCCCCGGCCCCGCTCCCAGCTTCCGCTTGGACCCCGGCTTCCGGCCCGGCCCCGGCACCTGCCCCGGCTCCCGTCCGGGCCCCGGCTCCCGCGCCGGCTCCCGTCCCGGCCGTAGCCCCAGCCCCAGCCCCAGCCCCAGCCCTGGCTCCCGCCCCGGCCCCAGCCCGGGCCTCCGCCCCCGACACAGCAGGCGCACCCGCTCCGGCACCCCGCACCACGGCCTCATACGCGTCGCGCAGCTCCGGCCCCGGGTCGATGCCCAGTTCGTCGGCGAGCCGCGTGCGGGCGGCCCGGTAGGTGCTCAGTGCCTCGGACTCGCGCCCGGTGGCGGCCAGGGTGAGGACGAGCCGGGCCAGCAGGGGTTCGTCCAGCGGGTCGTCGGCCGCCGCCTCCTGGAGCAGGGGTAGGACGGCGGCGGGGGTGCCGGCGCGCAGCGCCGCGTCGGCCGCCTCGCGCAGGGCCGCCGGCCGTTCACGGTCGACCGCCCCGAAACCGGCGCGCTCCCGCACCTCGGCGGGCAGCCCCGCCCCGACCGGACCCCGCCAGAGCCCCAGCGCCTCGGTGAGAAGCTCCACGGCCCGCGCGGGCGACCCCTGGGCGCCACCGCCGGCCCGACGCGCCTCGTCCCGCAACCGACGGAACCGCAGCAGATCCAAGGAGTCGGCGTCGACCAGGAGCCGGTACCCGCCCGCGTCCCGTATCAGCCACCGGCCGACGGCACGGTTGGGCAGGCCGGGCTCCAACAGACGCCGCAGCGAGCCCACATGGCGGCGGATCACATTCACCGCGCTGGCCGGCGGCTGTCTCCCCCACAGCACGTCGACGATCTCGCTCACCGCCACCGGCTGCCCCGCCCGCACCAGCAACAGCGCCAGCAGCGCCTTCTCCTGCGGCCGTCCCCACGGCGACTCCGCCCCCGTCCGCTCCACCCGGACCGACCCCAGAACCGCGAACCGCACCGGCTCCAGCGCCAACTGACCCTCCTGGTATCTCGTATCTCGTATCTTTCCCCCGCCCCATGACCATACGTGAATCCTGGCCTTACCCAGAGTTACTCGCATGTCATCGCCCCGCGTGAGCGACGTGAGCGATGTGGGCGACGTGAGGGTACGGAGGACGGTACCGTCCGGCACTTGACTCTCGTGGAAAGCGCTTGCCACACTCGCGGCCCGCCACAGGGAACGCCTGCCACGACACCGCAGTACGGCCCGGTGCCGTACGAAGCCGCGCCACTCCAGGTCATCGGCCCGTCGAGCCCCTCGAACCGCGCACGACTCGGTCGAATCGGGTTCGACGGGCGCTCGACGCACGGCAGGCGCGCCGATCCCCCCACAGGAGAAGCCGAGATGGGACGCAGAGCCGCAGCCCAGCACACCGACATCACGACCACCGCCACGCCCGGTGCAACTGACGTGACATCAAATATGGGCTCGCTGCCCGGAGTTGATCCGGTCGCCCGCCGCACACGAGCCCTCGTCACCGCGGCGTGCACCACCGTCCTGCTCACCGGGGCCGCCTTGCTGACCGCTCCCGCGAGCCCGGCTCCGGAGCTGGCCCCGACCCCGGTCGCCGCCCCGGTCGCCGCCGGGGTCGCGGCGGCGTGCGGTGAGGGCTCGTACCAGGCGGAGGCCGTGCTCAGCGGCGGTACCTGGACCGCCCGGCGCGGCGGCAGCGTCACGTACACCGGTACCGACATGCGCGCGGCGATGCAGGCCGCCGTCAACAGCCTGACCTCCGGCCGGACTTCGAAGGAGCGGGTCGTCGTACGCGGCTCGGGGTCCATCGGGGCCGGCTCCCGGGTCTCGCTGCCCAGCTACACCGTGCTCGACGTGTGCGGCACGATCGATGTCACCGGCACGGGCTCCGGCGACCAGGCGCCTGTCTACTCGCGCGGCACCCGGGACATCGAGGTCCAGCACCTCAACCTCACCGGCACCCCGCTGTACGGGATCTTCCTGCGCAACGTCCAGAACGTCGTCCTCGGCCAGCTCGACATGCGCCTCTCGCGCGGTCTCGGCGTCCGGATCGACAACCGGGGCGACACCAGCCAGTGGACGCGGAACGTGCGGATCGACAACGTGTACGTGTCCGGCGCGAGCAGTCACGCGGTCGAGACGTACGGCGTCGACGGGCTCACCGTCGGCACGGTGACCGCCCGCAACGTCGGCGAGTCCGGGCTGCTCCTCAACCAGACGGTCAACGCCACGGTCACCAAGGTCGACGCGGACGGCGCGGGCGCCGGCACCGGTTACGCGGCCTTCCGGATGGCCAACCGCAATGGGCGGGTGGGCAGTTCGTACCCGACCAACATCCGGGTCGGCGAGGTGGTCGCGCGGGGCGGCGGACGCGGCGTCTTCTGTGTGTCCGAGAGCGGTGGCGCGGTCATCGACCGCGTCAACCTCACCAACACCGGCAACAACGCGATCCTGATCGAGAACTGCTACAACGTGAACCTCGCGGCGCAGAGCGGCACGGTCTCCGGTGGTGGCGAGATCCGGCTCGCGGCGCGTTCGGAGTTCGCCAACAACCGTGACATCACCGTCCAGAACCTGACGGTCACCAACTCGTCCCTCAGGGAGAGCCCCTGCGGCGAGAACACCACCTTCCGCAACAACCGCCTGGTCAACAGCACGTCGAACGTCTGCTGACCCGCCCCCCCCGACGGGCGCGCCCGGAACCCGCTCCCGGGCGCGCCCCCACCGCCTCACCGCCCCGACTAATCCCCCGCCGCATAACACCGAACGGCCACCGTCTGCCCCGGCCCCCACCGCTGCTCGACCGTGGCCAGCAGTCGCCAGCCGAGGCGTTCGTACAGGGCCGCCGCGGCGGTGTCGGAGGCGACGACATCCAGGACCGGGTGCAGGCCGCGCCCGCGTGCCTCGGCGACCGCGTGGGACATGAGCAGCGCGCCGAAACCCCGGCCGCGGGCCGCCGGGGCGACGAACAGGCGGCTGATCACGGCGGTCCCGTCGACGGCCACCCCCGTACGGTCGCTCCACAGCCCGGGCGCCGCGTCCCCCGCGTCGCTCCGCGAGAGGCCGATGTGCCCGGCGATCCGGCCGTCGAGCTCCACCACCCAGGCGGCGAGGAGCGAGGGAGGTGTCAGCCAATCGCCGGGCCGCTCGGGCCAGTTGACGGGATAGCCGTCGCGTTCATGGACCTCCGCGAGGGCCCGGACGCAGTCCCCGAGGTCGTGATCGGTTCGCTGTCGGACGTCATGGGTTCCGCTTCCGCCGGACACGCTCTCGCTCTTCATCGCGGCATGGAAACACACGCCCGAGAGCGCCGACCACCGACTTTTCCGACCGGCCCCGGCAGGCCTGCCGGGGATCTTGACGGCGGTGATGTTACCGGTAACACTGCGAGGGTCCCAGTCACGGAGAGGCGGAGCCCCGCGTGCCCGACACACCGACCGCGCAAGAGGCGAAGCACATCCGACCGGACTCGGCACCCACGGTGTTCAGCCCGGCCGCCGTGGTCGCGTCCTGTGTCGGCTTCGTCCTCATCGGCGTGCTCCAGGCGCTCTACGGCCCCGCCATCCCGGCCTTCCGCGACGAGTTCGGACTGTCGCCGTCGGCCGCCGGGCTCGGGCTGAGCGCCCACTTCATCGGCGGGGTCGTCGGCGTCCTGCTCTTCGACCGGCTGTACGGGCGGCTCGGCAACCGGCGGATCCTGGGCGCCTCGTATCTGCTGATGGCCCTCGGCGCGGCGGGCTTCGCGCTCGCGCCGAACTGGCCCGTGGCCCTCGCCGCCGCGCTGCTCGCCGGACTGGGCTTCGGCGGCATCGACTACGGCCTCAACCAGCTCTTCGCCGTCGGCTTCGGCCACCGCTCGACCGCCATGCTGAACATCCTCAACGCCCACTTCGGTATCGGCGCGATCCTCGGCCCCGCCCTGATCGCCGCCGTCGGCGCCGAGCACTACTCGGCGCTCTTCCTCGCCTTCGCCGCCGCCAACCTGCCGCTGCTGCTCTGCCTGCGGGGCGTACGCGACCACGCGCCCCAGCCCGCCACGGGCGCGAGCGGCACGGGAGGTGTGAGCGGCGCGACTCGTCCGGCAGGTGCGACCGGCGCGGAGGCCGGCGGCTCGGTGCTCGGCCGCAGCCTGGGCTCGGTGCTCGCGGTGTTCGTCACCCTCTACGTCCTGCACGTCGGCATCGAGGCCGGCGTCGGCGGCTGGGAACCCACCCACCTGGAGACGGTCGGATACGGCGCCGGGGCCGCCGCGACCGCCACCTCCGTGTACTGGCTGATGATGACGGTCGGCCGCTTCCTGGTCGC
Organism: Streptomyces sp. NPDC001868; assembly: GCF_040297125.1. Lineage (NCBI taxonomy): Bacteria > Bacillati > Actinomycetota > Actinomycetes > Kitasatosporales > Streptomycetaceae > Streptomyces > Streptomyces sp. NPDC001868. The sequence goes on from NZ_JBEOYO010000002.1 coordinate 358,982, forward strand.
CCCCGTCGCCCTGCGCCACTCACCGCAGACGATCATCACCGTCTCCTGCGCCGGCATGACCGTCTGCCTGCTGCTGGCCTCGGTGCCCTGGCTCGCCCCGTACGCCTATGCCGGAGTCGGCCTGTTCATCGCGCCGATCTTCCCCACCGGCCTGCCCTGGCTGAACGCGGCCGCGCCCCGGGCCCGCCGTGCCGGAGCGCTGGTCATCGCAGCCTCCATGATCGGGGGAGTGGTGGCGGGCCCGGCGCTCGGCAAGGCCATCGAGTGGTCCGGCGTCCGCGCGGTCCCGCTGCTGCTCTGCGCGGTGTCGGCCGTCTGCCTGCTGGCCACGCTGTGGCTGATCCGCGCCACCCGCTCCAACTCGCCCTCCTCATGATCCAGTCGAGCCTCCCACTTCAACTCGCTGTACCCGCGACCGGGTTGAGCCCCCGCGCTCCAACTCGCCTTCCCAATGACCCCGTTGAGCCCCCCGCACCCCCCGCTGAAGGGAAACAGCCTTGCGCACGCCCGCTCTGACCACGTCGTCCGACGGTTTCCTCCTCCACGGTGAGCCGTTCCGGATCATCTCCGGCGCGATGCACTACTTCCGCATCCACCCCGATCTGTGGGCGGACCGGCTGCGCAAGGCCCGGCTGATGGGCCTCAACACCGTGGAGACGTACGTCCCCTGGAACCTCCACCAGCCCGACCCGGACAGCCCGCTCGTCCTCGACGGACTGCTCGACCTGCCCCGCTATCTGCGCCTCGCCCGCGCCGAGGGCCTGCACGTCCTGCTGCGCCCCGGCCCGTACATCTGCGCCGAGTGGGACGGCGGCGGCCTGCCCTCCTGGCTCACCTCGGACCCCGACATCCGGCTGCGCTCCAGCGACCCCCGCTTCACGGACGCCCTCGACCGCTACCTCGACATCCTGCTGCCCCCGCTGCTGCCGTACATGGCCGCGAACGACGGCCCCGTGATCGCCGTCCAGGTGGAGAACGAGTACGGGGCGTACGGCGACGACACCGCGTACCTCAAGCACGTACACCAGGCGCTGCGTTCCCGGGGCGTGGAGGAGCTGCTCTTCACCTGCGACCAGGCGGGCTCCGGCCACCACCTGGCCGCAGGGAGCCTGCCCGGCGTCCTGTCCACGGCCACCTTCGGCGGAAGGATCGAGGAGTCCCTCGAAGCCCTGCGGGCCCACATGCCCGAAGGACCGCTGATGTGCTCGGAGTTCTGGATCGGCTGGTTCGACCACTGGGGTGAGGAGCACCACGTCCGGGACGCGGCGAGCGCCGCCGCCGACCTCGACAAGCTGCTGGCCGCCGGTGCCTCCGTCAACATCTACATGTTCCACGGCGGCACCAACTTCGGCTTCACCAATGGCGCCAACCACGACCAGTGCTACGCCCCGATCGTCACCTCCTACGACTACGACGCCGCGCTCACCGAGTCCGGCGACCCCGGCCCCAAGTACCACGCGTTCCGGGAAGTGATCGCCCGTCACGCGCCGGTCCCGGACGAGCCGGCCCCTGCCCCCTCGCCCAAACTCGGCGGTATCACCGTGGAGTTGGACCGCAGGGCTCCCCTGCTGCCGTACGCGACCTCTCTCGGCGCGGCCGTGGAGCGCACCGAACACCCGCTCACCATGGAGGAGTTGGGGCAGCGCTCCGGCTACGCCCTCTACCGCACGACCCTCCCCGAGGCGGGCGACGGTCTGCTCCACTTCGCCGGCGGGGTCGGCGACCGCGCCCAGGTCTTCGTGGACGGCGCCCCCGTCGGCGTCCTGGAGCGCGAACGCCACGACGAGACCCTGCCCCTGCGCGTCCCGCACCCCGGTGCCACGCTCGACGTCCTGGTCGAGAACATGGGCGGCGTCAACTACGGTCCCCGTATCGGCGCCGCCAAGGGACTCCTCGGCCCGGTCACCTTCAACGGCACCGCCCTGCTCGGCTGGGACATTCACCGGCTCCCGCTGGCCGACCTGTCCACGGTCCCCTTCGTCCCCGCGTCCGCCGAGGCGGCCCCGGTCACCGTCCCCGCCTTCCACCACGGCACCTTCGAGGTCGGCACCCCCGCCGACACCTTCCTCTCGCTGCCCGGCTGGACCAAGGGCCAGGCCTGGATCAACGGCTTCCACCTCGGCCGCTACTGGAACCGGGGCCCCCAGCGCACCCTGTACGTCCCCGGGCCCGTCCTGCGCCCCGGCGCCAACGACCTGGTCCTGCTGGAACTCAACGCCACGACCAGCTCCCGCGCCGAGTTCACCGACACGCCCGACCTGGGCCCGGTGAAGCCCTGATGACACCGCCGCAGCCGCTGCCGCAGCCGCACCGGCTGCGGCTCCCGGCCGGGCGGGTGCCGCCGTTGCGCGGCCACCTCCCCTTCGCCGACGCGCCGGGCGTGCCCGACCCCATCGAGGTCACCAGCCGTCTGCTGACGCGGGGCGGCCGGCCGTGGTTTCCCGTCTCCGGCGAGTTCCACTACAGCCGGTATCCGGCGGGGGAGTGGGAGGAGGAGCTGCTGAAGATGAAGGCGGGCGGGGTGACGGTCGTCGCCGCGTACGTCATCTGGATCCACCACGAGGAGACCGAGGGGCGTATCCGCTTCGACGGCGACCGCGATCTGCGCCGCTTCGCCGAACTCTGCGCCCGCCACGGCCTGGACTTCGTCCCCCGCATCGGCCCCTGGGTCCACGCCGAGGTCCGTAACGGCGGCCTGCCGGACTGGGTGCTGGCCCGCACGGACGCGCCGCGCACCGACGACCCGGCCTATCTCGCCCCCGTACGCGCCTGGTTCACGGCCGTGGCCGGACAACTCCACGGGCTGGGGCGGGCGGACGGCGGTCCGATCGTCGCGATCCAGATCGAGAACGAGCTGTACGACCAGCCGGGGCATCTGCTGTCGCTGAAGCGGATGGCCCAGGATGCGGGGCTGTCGGCCCCCTTGTGGACGTCGACCGCCTGGGGCGGAGTCCAGCTGCCACCCGACGAACTCCTGCCCCTCTACGGCGGCTACCCCGAGGCCTTCTGGACCGAGGCGGACGGCGGCTGGCCCGACACCTGCCGCAAGCACTTCTTCTTCACCCACCAGCGCGACGACGAGGGCATCGGCGCGGATCTCCGTCCCACGACGGTGCGCGGCGGCGACCCGGCGGACCAGGCCGGTCTCGCGGCCCGATTCCCCTGGGCGACCTGCGAGTTGGGCGGCGGTATGGCGGTGGCCTACCACCGCCGGCCGCGCGTCGAGGCCGCCGACATCGGCGCCCTCGGCCTCACCAAGATCGGGTGCGGCTCGGTCTGGCAGGGCTACTACATGTTCCACGGCGGCACCAACCCGCCGGGCGACCTCACCCCCCTCCAGGAGTCCCACGCCACCGGCTACCCCAACGACCTCCCCGTCCTCACCTACGACTTCCAGGCCCCCCTCGGCGAATACGGCCAGTACCGCCCCTCCTACGACGAACTCCGCCTCCAGCACCTGCTGTTGGCCGACTTCGGCCGGCTGATCGCGCCGATGGACCCGGTCCTGCCCGAGCGGCGGCCGACGGGGCAGGACGACCGGGAGACGCTGAGGTGGGCGGTTCGCGGCGACGGCCGGTCGGGCTTCCTCTTCGTCAACAACCACCAGCCGCACGAACCGCTGCCGGACCATCCGGACACGTCGTTCGAGGTGGAGTTCCCGGACACCGGTACGGCTCTGTCGCTGCCGAGCGCTCCCGTCACCATCCCCCAAGGGGCCTATCTCTGCTGGCCGTTGCGGCTGGAGATCGCCGGACTGCGGCTCGACTGGGCCACCGCGCAGCCCGTCTGCACGGTCGACGACGGCCGTGGCCGTACGGTCCTGGTCCTGGCCGCGACCGACGGCATCGCCCCCGAACTCGCCCTGGACATCGGCACGGTGACAACTCTCTCCGCGCCCTCGGGCGAGGTCACCACCTCGGGCGACCGCATCCTGGTGACCGGGCTGCGGCCCGGTACGGACGCGCTGGTCGAGGTAGACGCCGCCGACGGCAGCCGGGTCGGTCTCCTGGTCCTGGACGCGGCGACGGCCCGTACCGCCTACCGGGGGCCGGCCTGGGGTGCCGAACGGCTCGTCCTCGCCGAGTCCGGTGGCGGTGTCGTCTTCGACGGCCACGCGGACGAGGTGCGTGTCCACAGCTCCGCCCCGGAACCGTCGTTCGCCGTCCTGCCCGCTCCCGAACGGGCTCCTGTGGTGGCCGGGGCCGTGGTCAAGGAGGCGACGGACGGGGTGTTCGTCCGCTACACGCTGGTGGCGGAGGACGACGGGGGACGGGGAGTCGGCGGTGGGAGCGGGGTGCTTCCGGTCCGCCTGGTCCGGCCCGCGGGGGTGGCGCCTCCGGTGACGACGGGGGTCCTGGGGCGGGCGAGTGCGCCGGCCGACATGTGGTTCGACACCGTGGCGGCCGAGTACGTGGTGGCGCTGCCGGACGATCCGCCGCCCGGCGCGGTACTCCATGTCCACTGGACCGGGGATGTGGCGCGGGCGTACGCGGGGGACCGGCTGGTCGCCGACCAGTTCTACTCGGGGCGTACGACCTGGGACATCGGCCTCGATCGGGTGCGTGCGGGGGTGCTGCGGTTCCGGGTGCTGCCGTTGCCCGCCGGGGCGCCGGTGTACGTGCCCGGCCGCGCGGGTGACTCCGAGATCCCGGCGGCGATCACCCGAGCGGAGTACACCACCACCCGCCCCTGGCCCCTCCGCCCCGGCTGACCCTCGACTCCCTCGCGGGGGCGAGAAGTCGCCAGACCTATTCTGTGGCCCCGGCCAGAACCCGGCCCCCCCCCGGAACCCGACCCACCCGAACCCGACCCACCCGAACCCGACCCACCCGAACCCCGTCGCAAAGGAACCAGCCGCATGTCCCGAAGCACCACGGACGGCACCGCGGCCGACGACCCCGCCGGCGGCCCCGCCCGCACCCGCAGCCGCCGCAACTTCGCCGGTTCCCGCCCGGTGATGGCCGACGTGGCGCACCTCGCCGGCGTCTCCAAGCAGACCGTCTCCCGGGTCCTCAACGACAACCCGGCGGTCCGGCCGGAGACCCGTGAGGCCGTGCTGGAGGCGATGCGGACGCTCGGGTACCGGCCGAGCCGGAGCGCGCGTTCGCTGGCCAGCGGCCGGACCCGGATGCTCGGGGTGATCTCGTTCGACGCGGCGCGATACGGCCCCGCCTCCACGCTGACCGCGATCAACACGGCGGCCCAGGAAGCGGGTTACCTCGTCAGCTCCATCGCCCTCGACACGGCGGACCGGGACACCGTCGTCCAGGCGGTCGACCGGCTGTCGGCCGAGGGCGCGGACGGGATCATCGCCATCGCCCCGCAGCGCCCGGTCGCCACCGCACTCGCGCGGGCCCGCCCGGACACCCCGCTGGTGATGCTGGACAACGGCCTCGGCGACGGCACCCCCGTCGTCTCCTCGGACTTCACGGCGGGCGCCCGGCTGGCGACCGAACACCTGCTGGGCCTCGGCCACCCCACGGTCCGGCACATCGCGGGCCCGACCGGCTGGACATCCGCCGACCGGCGCGCCGCGAGCTGGCGGGCGACCCTGACGAGCGCCGGCGCACGCGTCCACGAGCCGCTCGTCGGGGACTGGAGTGCCGACTCCGGCTACGCGCTGGGCCGGCGGCTCGCGGACGACCCGGATGTCACCGCCGTGTTCGTCTCCAACGATCAGATGGCGCTGGGCCTGCTGCGGGCTCTGCACGAGGCGGGCCGCCGGGTTCCGGACGAGGTGAGTGTGGTCGGGTACGACGACATCCCGGAGGCGGCGCATCTGTTGCCGCCGCTGACGACGATCCGTACGGACTTCTCGTTGATCGGCACGATGGCGCTGCGCTTGCTGTTGTGGCAGTTGGACGGGTCGGAGTCGGCGGGGGGCGCGGTGGTGGAGGGGCCGGTTGTTCCTGTCGAGCTGATTGTTCGGGACAGTACGGGGGTGGTGGGGTAGGTCGCCCAGGGGGGTGCCGGGAGGGGTTTTCGGGCGGCTGCGGGTTCGTGGGGGCTGGTCGCGCAGTTCCCCGCGCCCCTTTGGGGGCGCCCCCAAAGGGAGGCGCCCCCTAGGTCACGGCTTCCTTGCTATCGCTCCGTACATCGCGATGTCCTCGTCGCGGATGTTCTGCTCGCCCGTGCCGTCCGGGAGCCACTTGTGGACCTGGACGATGCCGGGCTCGACGAGGTCGAGGCCGTCGAAGAACTCGTGGGCCTCGTCGATGGTGCGCAGCCGCATCGGCATGTCGCGGGCCGCGTACTCGCGGGCGACCCGGCCCACCTCCTCGGGGGCGAACTCGGCGGTGCCGATGGTCATCGCCAGATAGCTGCCCGAGGGGAGGGGTTCGAGGAGACGGCGGACGATACCGACCGCGTCGTCCTCGTCGAGGACGAAGTGGACGATCGCGATCACGGTGAGCGCGACCGGCTTGCTCAGGTCGAGGGTCTCCGCGAACTCGGCGGAACCGAGGACGGTCTCCGGGTCCTGGAAGTCGGCCTCGATGTACGCGGTCCTGCCCTCGGGGGTGCTGGCCAGGAGCCCCTGGGACAGGGTGAGGACGATCGGGTCGTTGTCCACGTAGACGACCCGGGACTCGGGGGCCACCGACTGGGCTATCTCGTGGAGGTTGGGGGAGGTGGGGATGCCGGTTCCGATGTCGAGGAACTGGCGCATGCCCGCCGTCTCGGCGAGCCAGCGCACCGCGCGGTTCATCCAGTCGCGGTTGGCGCGCATATGGACCGGCAGGGCCGGCCACTCGTGCGCCATCGCGTCACCGGCCTCCTTGTCGGCCGGGTAGTAGTCCTTGCCGCCGAGGATGTAGTCGTAGATACGCGCGGAGTGCGCGTGATCGGTGTCGATCCGGTCGGCCGGCCATCCGTTGTCGGGCAACGCCGTCCCTCCCATCAGGTCGTGTCGTACAGGTGCACGGTCGGGCAGAGCCGGGGGTTCGGCGAGCGAGGAACCCCGGTCCTCAAGTGATGGTGCGTCGGTTCTCAAACAGGTGGTGCGTCAACGAGGCGTGGCAGCAAGCGGGTTCACAGCAGGAAGTCGGCCTCGCCCGCCTTCACGCCGGCCAGGAAACTGGTCATCTCGCGGGGGGTGAAGAGCAGTGCGGGGCCGTCCGGGTCGGTCGACTGGCGTACGGCGACGCGGCCGTCGGCGAGCTTCTTCACCTCGACGCAGGCACCGCCCGCGTCGTCGCTCCACGGCCGGTGCCAGTCCTGCTTGCCGAGGTCGCGGGCGGGCATGCCGTTGCGGACGCCGTTGTGTACTCCGTCGGGTATGTGGTGGTGCACGTCAGAGCTCCTTGCGTATCGCACCGAGGAGGACCTCGGTCTTGCGGGCGGGCGCCGACTGCGCGCCCAGCCGGTCCAGGGCCTCGCGGTAGACGACGACGTCCTCCCCCTTGTCGAGGTAGACGGCGCCGACCAGACCGCTGAGGTAGACGATGTCCGGCAACTCGGGGGCCCTGAACCGGAAGAGATGGAACGCACCGGCCCGCATCGCGGGATGCGGACCGTTGTGGAACGGCATGAGCTGGACCGTCACATGCGGCAGCCGGTTCAGCTCGATCAGATGGTCGATCTGGGCGCGCATCACGTCCGGCCCGCCGACCGGCCATCTGAGCACCGTCTCGTCCATCACCACCCACAGCCGCGGCGGCTGCTCACGGGTGAGGAGTTCCTGGCGCCGCATCCGCAGCGCCACCCGCCGCTCGGTGTCCTCCGTCGCCGCGTGCGGATTGCCGGCGCCGAGCAGGGCACGGGCGTACTCCTCGGTCTGGAGCAGACCGTGCACGAACTGCGCCTCGTACGCGCGGATCTGGAGCGCCGCCTGTTCCAGGCTGAGGTAGGCGGCGAACCAGTCGGGCAGGACGTCACGGTAGGTGTGCCACCAGCCGCGCTTGTTGGCCTCGCGGACCGACTTCAGGAAGGTCTCGATCTCCTGCTGGTCCCGTACGCCGTAGATCTGGAGCAGTTTCTCGACATCGGGGAGGCGGAGCCTGGCGACTTTGGCGGCCTCCAGCCGGCGGATCGTGGAATGGCTGACACCGATCGCCTCGCCCGCCTGCTCGAACGTCAGACCGGCACGGGTGCGCAATTCCTCCAGCTGTCTGCCCAGGATCATGCGCAGGACGGAGGGGGCGCCGCCCCAGTCCGTTTCCGCGGTCAAGCCCACCACCCCCTCACACCGAGCCCAGAGGTCATGTCGAACTGCTCAACGTGTGTTGCGCACTTTCCTTCAAGGGTTGCGCGTTGTTGTGCGAGTCGCTTCGAGTGCGCAGTCTGACACGATCTTGGCTCGAACGGGGACGGCATGAGACCCACAAATTGCAAATTTCAACTTGCTGGTTGCGAGGTGTTGTTCGCGGATGCCACAGTGGACGTACCGTCACGGCTTCGGTGAACGCTGAGGCCGCGCGGCCAGGTTGGGGGAGATGTGGCCGCAACTCAGCGCTGTTCGACGCGAGTTGCCAATGATCGCGTCGAACGGCGAGGCGGTTGTGGCACCGGCACGGCTGCGGTGCGAAGGGCCGACGAAAGGCATATGGCGATGGCTCCGCCCACCCTCCCTCCCTCCACGGACCGGTTAGCCCCGGCCATGTACCCACCCCTTGGAACAGAGGCCTACGAACCCCACAGAGCGGGTGTGTTCGGACTGCCCGCGGTGCCCGCGTCGGCCGGCGAGGCGCGCAGGACCGTACGCGAGTTGCTCGGCGAGTGGGGGGTGCGTCCGGAGACCCGTGAGGACGCCCTCCTGATCACGTCCGAGCTGGTCACCAACGCGTTGACCCATACGGACAGCGAGTGGATCGTGTGCCGGCTGCACTTCACCGGCCGACGACTCCGTATCGAGGTGGAGGACCAGAACAACGGTCACGCACAGCCTGCCCGGCGTCGTCCGGGCCCCGACGACCAGAACGGGCGAGGGCTCATGCTGGTCGGCATGCTCAGCAGCGACTGGGGGGTGCGCGACACCCCACAACGGTCCGGTCGTGTCGTCTGGGCAGAACTGCCGTCGGAGGGCCGGGAAACCGCCGAGCCCGCCCCTCCGACGGCCCCGCACGAGGACCAAGGGCTACCTCTGACCGATCTGACCGATCCGTCCTGGACGTAGGCGTTCCGCCGAGAAAGCCGCACTGCCTCGCTGTTCGTCCGCCGCGCCGTCGTGGTTGTTCGCGCCCGCGCGGCGGAGCCGCACATGGGCACTGTCCCGCGCCCTTTTGGGGCGCGGGCGAAGGCGTCTTCGCTGGAGACACGTTGCGCACCGAGTCCGACCGCGCGCCGCACCGCGACCGGGACGTGCCCCTGCCCGGCGGCACCCGGCGCGCGGTCAACCTGGTCGACGGAACACCGAGCCACATCCCGCCGGTGGCCCCGCCGACGCCGGTCGTGGCCTCCAACGGCGCCGAGGACCCCTTCGCGGCGGGCTGTCTCTTCGGCCGGCTCACCGGCGAACCGGCCTCCTGAGTCCCGGCCGGAGCCACGGGGCCCGCTGAGCCCCCGCCGAGGCGGCGGAGGCGGCCCCTGGGCCTCAGCCCGGCCGGAGGCCCGCCGCCACCAGCCGGGCCTCCATCCTCCGGCGGGCCGCGCCGAGCACCGCCACCAGGAGTTCCTTGCCCGACTGCCGCTGCCGTACGTCACAGAGGAGGACCGGCACGGCGGGCCCCAGGTCGAGCGCCTGGCGGACCTGCTCGGCGTCGACGTCGCGGTAGCCGTTGAAGCAGTTGACGCCGACCGCGAACGGGATGTCGCGGGACTCGAAGAAGTCGACCGCGGGGAAGCAGGCGTCGAGCTTGCGGGTGTCGGCGAGGACGACGGCCCCGAGGGCACCGCTGCACAGGTCGTCCCACATGAACCAGAAGCGGTCCTGGCCCGGCGTACCGAAGAGATAGAGCACCAGCTCGGGGGAGAAGGTGATCCGGCCGAAGTCCAGGGCCACGGTCGTCGAGACCTTCTTCTCGACCCCCCGCAGATCGTCCACACGCCGGCCCGCCGCGGTGATGTGCTCCTCGGTCGCCAGCGGGGTCACCTCGCTCACCGCGCCCACCAGGGTGGTCTTGCCGACGCCGAAGCCCCCCGCTATGAGGATCTTCAGGGCGGTGGGTACGAGAGGCTCGGAGCTGACGGACACCATCCATCACCCTTTCGACGAGTTCCAGGCCCGGCCGCCGTAGCGGCTCACGCGTCCTGCACGTAACCGGACGGGGTTTCCGAACGGGGCGCCGCGCTCAGGTACTTGCCGACCTGCTTGACCAAGGTCCCCATCTCGAACGCCATCATGCCGACGTCCACCTCCTCGGAGGCGATCGCGGCGAGCCGGGCGCCCCGGCCGGCGGCGGTGACGAACAGGAACGCCCGTTCCATCTGGATGACCGTCTGCTGGACCTCGCCGCCCTGGAAGTGACGGGCCACGCCCCGCGCCAGGCTGTGCATGCCCGAGCCGACCGCGGACAGATGCTCCGCGTCGTCGAACCGGATGTCCTTCGACTTGCCGATGAGGAGACCGTCCCCGGACAGCACGATGGCGCAGTGGATCTCGGGTATGCGTTCCACCAGCCCGTCCAGCAGCCAGTCCAGTTGGGGACCGGGGCGTTCCTGCTCTGTCATGTCGTGCGTGTTCCTCACGGTCGGTCGGCGCCAGGGGCGGCGCCGGGTCGTCGGGGCGCCCGGGGGGCGGCGCCCGTCAGGCGGCGCCGGGGCCGGGCCGTGGTGCCGGCCGGCCGTCGGTGCCGTCGGTGTCGTCCGGGCCGCCGAGCCGGGCCCGCGTCGAGCCCCGCCGGATCGCCACCACGGCGCGGGCGAGGGCGTCGGGGCACAGCGTGTCCTCCGCGTCGTCGTCCGCGCCGGGGAGCCCGGCCGCGTCCTCGGGGGGCCGTGGCGCGGCCGGTGTGCTTCGGGGCCGCCGCGGCAGGCCCTCGGGGAGGTGCGGGGCGTCGGCCTCGGCGCGGGGTGTGTCACCGCTCATCGGGGCCACCGTGTCGTATCGCGCGTGGGGCCGATGCGGGGGAGGGTGCCTGGCATCTGATTCCTCGTACGACAGTGAACATCCGATGGCGATGGGGGTGCCGCGAGCCGTCCGGCAACCCCTGTGCTCCGGCTTGACACACCGTCGGCGAATGTCAGCGGGCGGACGGAACGGTATCAGGACCCGAGCCCCGTCGTCAGCACCCGCCCGTCCGCAACTCGTCGCCGGACGGCAGGAATTGACGACGGTTCCGGAGCCGTTCCGGCGGGTCGGGGACCGTGCGACGGAGCCAGTGCTTCCGGGGGCTTTGCGGAATGACTACTTGTCGACACGGCAGGGCCTCGGAATCGGCACTCTCCGGCCACATGTGCTTCCCGGGGGTGTGGCTTGAAATAAGCTGACGCCTGATCAAACATGCACAGGCAGCGCGACAGTTTGGTATTTGGGGCCGTGCGGCGCCGGGGGAGGCGTACGGGCGCGGGGGTGTGCCTGGTGGCTCGGTCGGTGGGTGTCTGATCCCATGTCGCGTGCAACCGTACAAGTTAGGCTTGGAAAGTATCAAAATGTGGACATCGCCCCCCTCCTGTCTCACAGTCAGGCTCGGATTTCAATTGCCCATGTTTCGGCCAAACCCCCTTAACGATCTTGGCGTAAGAGGTTGATTTGTAGACCATGTTGCAGGTCGGTCGGATTTCCCCAAGCGGAACCCCGATCCGACGCACAGCCACCGCGTCTCCCCCGGGCGCGGGGAGACGCCTAGAAGGGCTTGGCGTGGAACACGTCTTCACAACCCAGGACCATGAGGATCTACGGCAGCGCGTACGCGAGTTCGCCGAGCGCGTGGTGCGTCCGCTGATACCCGAGATGGAGGCCTCCCGTACCGCACTGGTGGGGCTCTCCCGACTGATCGCCGAGCAGGGCTGGATCGGGGCCACGATCGACCCGGCCCATGGCGGCATGGGCGCGGGCCATCTGGCCAAGACCATCATCATCGAGGAACTGTCCCGGGTGAGCGGCGCGATGGGAGCCATGGTCCAGGCCTCCCAGCTCGGTGTCGCCAAGATCATCCACTTCGGCGACGACCGCCAGAAGAGGTACTGGCTGCCGAGGATCGCCCGGGGAGAGGTACTGCCGACCATCGCAGTCACCGAGCCGGGGTCGGGGGGCCATGTGGCCGGCATGGAGAGCAGCGCGGTGAGGGACGGCGACGACTACGTCCTCAACGGCCGCAAGGTCTTCGTCGGCAACAGTCATGTGGGCGATGTGCACGGCGTCGTGGTCCGCACCGGCCCCGGCTCCCGGGGCATGACGGCCTTCCTGGTCGAGTCCGACCGGCCCGGCTTCTCCCTCGCAGAGCAGGTGCCCTCCATGGGCCTGCACGGCTTCAGCTTCGGTGAGCTGATCTTCGACAACTGCCGGGTCCCGGCCGCCAACCGGCTCGGCGAGGAGGGCGAGGGGCTGGCCGTCGCCTACTCCTCGTCGGTGCTCTACGGCCGCCTCAACCTGACGGCGGTCTCCCTGGGCATCCACCAGGCGGTGTTCGAGGAGACCGCCCGGTACTGCGGTGAGACCCAGCGCTACGGAAAGCCGCTGGGGCATCTGCCCAACATCAAGATCGAGCTGGGTCGGATGCTGCAACGCCTCACCCTCGCACGGCAGAGCGCCTATCTCGCCGCGCATCTGCTGGACCAGGGGCGGCCCTGCGACATCGAGCTGCTGTCCGCGAAACTCTTCAACGTCGAGTCGTCCATCGAGTCGGCACAGGCGTCCGTCAAGATGCACGCGGCCTGCGGTCTGTTCACCGACCGCCCGGTCGAGCGCTATCTGCGTGACGCCTTCCACATCTACGCGCCCGCCGGCACCTCCGAGATCCAGGGGCTCAGGCTGGGCGAGTTCGCGCTCGGCGAGAACAAGGGCCAGTGGTCCGAGCGTCTGGCCGATCTGGTCCGCACCCCGCAGGTCGAGCAGCGGGAGACGGAACCGGTCCCGGTCGGCGAACTGGTCTGAGGCCGGCCGGAGAGACGGTCCAGGGCCGGTCCGGAGCCGGTCGTACGCAACCCGGTCGAGAGCCGGTCGTACGCGCCGTCGGGGCACGGGGGAGCCCCGCACATCACCGGTCCTCGGACAGCAGAGAACCGCGGACACGACGTCGTGTCCGCGGCTTTCGTGTGCCCTTGTGGGGCCGGATGCCCGGCGGTCCGTCTCCCCTCGACCCAGCGGACCGGCGGCGGCGCCCGGCCCGGTCTCAGCGGCCGGAGGAGGCGATGGCCTGGATCTGGTCGGACATCTCCTGCGCCATGCGCTTGATGATGTCCAGCCGCTGCCGCCCCCAGGTACGGGAGTCGGTGTCGACGACACAGATCGTGCCGAGGTTGATCCCCGCCAGCGCGTCGACCAGCGGCGCGCCCATGTAGGAGCGGATGCCGATCTCGTCCACGACCGGGTTGCCCGCGAACCGGGGGTAGTCGCAGACGTCGTCGAGCACCAGCGCCGCGGTCCGCTTGACGGTGTGCGGGCAGAAACCGTGGTCCAGGCGCATCTCCCGGCTCATCGAGGTCTCGGCCAGCTGCCCCGTCGAGATGTTCACGGGTCCGGCGTCCGGCGTGTAGAGCCCGGCGAAGAACTGCCGCCTGTCGTCGACGAAGTTGACCATCGCGTACGGCGCGTCCAGCTCCAGGGCCAGCCGGCGCGCGAACGCGTCGAACTCGGCCCGGGGCGTGTCGGCGAGCCCCAGCTGAGCGAGCCTGGCGGCGCGTTGCGGGCCGACCGGGTCCTCGGGGGTGAGGAGCAGACGGTCGAGCGGCGGCTCATAGGAGGAATAGGGGCTGTTCATCGGAACTCCGTTCGAGGTCGGCTGAGCTGAGTAGAGGTCAACGGAGCACGGGTGGCTGGTGCGTCGCCACACCGGGTGTCATACCGAGCAGATGCTGCACGAGTTCGACGAGCACACCCGTACCGGAGCTGCAGTGCCGGGCGTCGCAGAACACGATCGGCGCGTTGGACTTCAGACCGATGGCGTCGCGGACCTCCTCGACGGAGTACTGGTAGGCGCCGTCGAACTCGTTCACGCCCACGACGAACGGGATGCCGCGCACCTCGAAGAAGTCCACCGCGGGGAAGCACGCGTCGAGCCGGCGGGTGTCGGCGAGCACCACCGCGCCCAGCGCCCCGTCGGACAGCTCGTCCCACATGAACCAGAATCGTTCCTGCCCGGGTGTGCCGAACAGATACAGCACATGGTCCGAGTCGAGGGTGATCCGGCCGAAGTCCATGGCCACGGTGGTCGTGTACTTGTCCTCCACCCCGTCGAGGCTGTCGGTGCGGGCACTGGCCGTGGTGATGACTTCCTCGGTGCTCAGCGGCGCGATCTCGCTGACCGCCCCCACGAAGGTCGTCTTGCCCACCCCGAACCCTCCCGCCACCAGGATCTTCAGGGCGGTCGGGAAGGGGTCAGAGCCGTGCGCGTAGGCCATCGAGCACCGCCTCCAAAACATCTCGGTTGGCGGCGGAGGCCGCCTCGACGGCACGGGGAGCCCGTGCGGTGAGCGCCTCGTGCTGCACCAGGTCGGACAACAGGACTTTGGTGACGGCGACCGGGAGGTTCATCCGCGCGGCGACCTCGACCACCGGCACCGGCCTGACGCACATTGCGAGCGCCAGGTCGTGGTCGGGGCCGAGGTCGGGGACCGGCCGGACACCGGTGGCCATCACCAGGGTGAGCAGGTCGAACGATGTGGAGGGCCGAGTGCGCCCGTTGCTGACGGTGAACGGCCGGACTAAGCGTCCGGCCTCCTCGTCCAGGAACAACTCGTCCGTCATCGCCGTCACATCCCCGCGGGTGCGTTCGGGCGGCGGGCCGGCGTGGCGAGGAACGGCTGTACGGCCCGGATCAGCATGCCCATCTCGTAGCCGAGCGTCTCGGTGTGCGTCGACGCGTCCGCGGTGACCGCCAGGACGGCGCCGTGGCCCGCGGAGGCCACGATGAGGATGCCGTTGTGCAGTTCCACGATGACCTGACGGACGGTGCCGCCGTTGCCCAGCACCCTGTCGTGGCCGAAGGACCGGCCCAGGGAGTTGAGGCCGGAGGATATGGCCGCCAGCCGGTCGGCGTCGTCGGCGCTCAGATCCACGTGTGCCTTGCTCAAGCCGTCGGACGAGAGCAACAGGACCTGGCGGGTGCCGGGCACGGTCTTCTTGAGGTTCTCCAGCAGCCAGTCGATGTTCTGTCCGGTGGGGTGGCTATCGCTCACCATGGTGGGGTTCTTCTCCTTGCGGTCGGTGCGGGGCCCAGCGCGCGTCGTCGACGGGGATCACGTCGGAGGTCGCGCCGGCGAGACCGAAGCCTCGATTGATTCCGGCCAGGAGGCCGGGGCTGAAGTTCAGGTCCTGCTCATGGGTCTCGGGGCGCGGGGCGGGGCCGTTGCGCAGCTCGGGGGCCAGGTGCTCCATCGCCCGGCGCTTCGGCAGGACCGGCCGGGCGGGCCCGTCGGACCCGTGCGGGGCGCCCGTCGGGCGGTCGTAGCCCGAGGGACGGTACTCGGAGCGCAGCTCGGAGACGGGCTGCGCCCGCTCGTGCCGGGGGGCCGCGGGGGGCGGCGCGGGGGCGGCCGACCGCTGGGGCAGACCGGTCGGGGGACCGGGCCGGGAGGGGCGCGAGACCGGGGGGCCCGGGTGCACGGGGGGCGGTGCGGCGACCGGCGGTGCCGCGGGGGACTGGCTCTCCCACGCGGGCCCGGACGCCTGCCCCGGGTGGGGCGCGGCCGGCCTGACCTGGACCGGTGCCCGGACCGGGCCCGTCCCCTCCTCCTCGCCCAGCAGCCCCTGCGGGAGCACCAGGATGGCCTGGACGCCGCCGTAGATGTTGCCCTGCAGCTGGACCGCGATGCCGTGCCTGCGGGCCAGGGAGGAGACCACGAACAGACCGATCCGGCCGTCGGCGAGCAGCTTGGCGACGTCGATGCGGGCCGGGTCGGAGAGCAGGGTGTTGATCCGGTCCAGGTCCTCCTGGGGGATGCCCAGGCCGCGGTCCTCCACCTCGATGGCGATGCCGGCGGTCACCCGGCGGGAGCGCAGCAGGATCTGGGTGTCCGGGTGGGAGAACATGGTGGCGTTCTCGACCAGTTCGGCCAGCAGGTGGATGACGTCGGCGACCGCGTGGCCGCGCAGGGTGCCCTCGATGGGCGGCACCAGCTTGACGCGGGAGTACTGCTCGACCTCGGCGATGGAGGACCGCAGCACCTCGGTCAGTGTCACGGGATTGGTCCACTGGCGACGGGAGACCGCGCCGCCGAGGACCGCGAGGTTCTCCGCGTGCCGGCGTATTCGGGTGGCCAGGTGGTCGATGCCGAAGATGCGCCGGAGCAGGTCCGGGTCCTCGACCTGGTTCTCCAGATCGTCCAGTTCACGGATGGTGCGGTGGACGAGCGACTGCAGCCGGCGGGCCAGGTTGACGAAGACCTCGACCTTGTCGCTGTTGTCGTCGGACGCCGACTGGAAGTAGCTCGCGGCCCAGACGAGGGCCTCCCGGGCCCGGTGCTGCGCCTCGGTGACCTCGTACTCCAGCTTCTGGTACGGGTCTTCGGCGCGTGAGGCCTGGTAGGCGAAGCCGCGGGAGAGCAGCTGTTCGCCCCGCTTGAGGCGGGTCAGGTCCTCGTCGAGCGCCCAGTTGCCGGTCGTGATGGCCTGCCGCAGCGACTCGGCGCGCTTCGCGTCGGACCTGGCGCGCTTCCTGGCCGCCATCACGGCCCCGGCGATGCAGCCGCAGCCGAGGACCGCGCCGCCCGCCAGCACACCCCAGGTGGCGGCGTCGGCCGTGCCCTCCTGCAGGCGCAGCACCGTGCCCGTGACGGCGGTGGATATTCCGGCCATGAACGCCGCGGGGAGCACGGCGAGCCGCGTCAGCCGGGGCTGGGGGGCGGAGGAGTGCGCGGAATCCGAGGCCCCGCTTTTCCCGTGCCGATGACGAGTCGGGGGAGTCGTCGTGTTCGGCCGACCGTGTTCCGGGGTCGTTGCGAAGGGTGGGGGTTCAGGCATCGGAGTCCTCTCGATCAGCCAGTACGCGACAGAGTAGCGAAGAACGTCAACTATCTGACCAGCGGTCCTAGACGCTCAGGGGAGGTCTGTCACCTGAGGTGCCGTCAGTGGCGGCAAGGGTCTGCGACGCCTTTCTACCGTCTCTTCACGAGGCGGCGCCGGAACAGTTCTTCACACCTCGGCCGGGGCGTCGCGCCGCCTGTGAAAGAGGGGTCGCCGGGCGGCGGCCACCTGCGGGTTCCCCCGCACCGATTCTCGTCCCCCGTCATGAGGGCGCAAGGTTCACGCCATTCGGCCGTGATAGTGCCTCGTGTCAACTCGGCTTGCAGTAGCGGGAGTTGGGTGCGAAGGTAATGCGTTCGCACATACCGCGCACGACGCACCCCAGGAACATTCACACCGGGAGGGCCGGAACGGGGCCGAGTTCGACGCCGGGTGATGCTTTGACTAAGCTTTAGACTTCAAGCGATCAGCGCGGCGAGCGGGTGTGAGAATCTGTTTGCCGGGCGGCCTCCACCGTACGGTTTCGGCCAAGCCCTCTTGTTCTCCTGCGGAGTCGGGTCAGCGTGTGCTCTGACGCGTCTCCCGGGGGCTGACGCCGTAGCGCCGTCGGAAGGCCGTACTGAGGGCGCTCGCGGAGGAGAAGCCGGCGGAGTAGGCGAGATCCGTGATCGTCATGTGCTCGCACTCCGCGCACAGTAAGCGGTCCCGGACCAGCCGCAGCCGCTCCTCGCGGATCAGCTCGCGGGGCGTGGTCCCCGCCTTCTGCAGGGCCAGTTGGATCTGGCGCAGCGACCAGCCGAGGGCGCGCGCCACGGCCGTACCCGTGAGGTTCGGGTCGGCCACGTGGTCGCGCACATAGCGGCGGACCATCGCCTCCACCTCGCCCAGCTGTCCGGGGGCGTCGGGGCGGTCGTCGCCGACGGTGAGCATGCACACCAGCTCCACGACCCGGTCGGAGACGGCGTTGAACTCCGGGTCGGTGAGGTGCTCGCGCTCCTCGTGCAGTCCGGTCAGCATCGAGCCGACGATACGGCCGAGCCCGGTGGTGAGGTCCAGACCGCTGGCGACCGGTGATCTGGTGTTGAGCCGCCCGTCCACCTCGCGGGCCGGGATGGTGAAGATGAACGCGTCGATGGCGTCGCTCTGGAGGCACTGGAAGGGCGACGCGAAGGTGACCAGCGCCGCCGTGCCCGCGGTCAGCCGGGCCTCCTCGCCGTCCTGGCGCAGGAGGATCTCACCGCTCATCGGCAGCAGCAGCCGGTAGTCCTCGTCCGGGTCCTGGCGCACCTGGCGCATCGTGCGGGTGTACTCGATCTCGTCGGACCGGTACTTCACCAGTTGATACGTGTCGGTGCGCTGACGGACGGTCTCGCCGCGGAAGTTCTCCGACTGGGCGTATCTGAAACCCATCCGGGACTGGTACGAGCCGATCCGCTCGGTCCAGAAGTCGGCACGCTCGCGTGGAGTCAACTCCTCGGTGGTCAGCGCCTCGACGCTGTAACTTCCCGCGGGCAACGCTGCTCCTCCCTGGTGCCGGGCCCCCGACGACGTCCTTGTGGTCTCTTACGGCCCCCGACGGGAAAAACTTCAACCGCTGCTTGATCAAAGACAGTTACCGCCCGGTCGAACTCGGAGGGCACCCTAGCGTGGCAAGCGGTTGCCATGCCGCCCGGCCTCCCGTGGCCGAATATGCCGGGGGAATCCTCACCCACTCACTCACGCCTCTTGCGCCACTCATGCGCCCTGTGACAACTTCCCTGCGCGTCACGGAAAGTACCCGCGAGGTCGCACCGCTAGCGTCGGGCGCTCCGTCAACTCCCGCCCGGTGTCCCGGAACCGCCGATGCCTGGGGACGTGAGGACGTAAGGACTTGTACTTCATGACCGAACCGATACCGCAGGCGGTGACCTGGGCTCTGGCAGCGGCCCTGTTCGCGACCGCCGTACTCCTGCTGCGCCAGCACGGGATCACCAGGCGGCAGCGCAGAGGGAACGCCGTCCTGGCCGACGGTGTGCGGGTCCGGGAGGAGGAACTGCGCCACCTGGTCACGGTCCGGCTGCCGGCCCTCGCCGACCACCCCGGCCAGGACTTCCCGGCCGTCGGACCGCTCGACGCCCGGCTCGCCGAGACCGAGTTCGGCAAGGGCCTCGACGAGGTGCTGGCCCGCTTCACCGGCGCCGTGGAACACGCGCAGACCCGCGCCGACCAGTCCGCCAAGGCCGCCCTCAAGGCCTCCATGCGCTCGATCCAGGCCCTCGCCAACGAGCAGCAGATGTCCATCTCCGAGATGCAGGACCGGCACGACGACCCCGACGTGCTGCGCGACCTCCTGGAGATCGACCACACCAACGCCCAGTTCGGCCGCCGCGCCCAGGCCATCGCCGTACTCTGCGGTTCCTGGCCGGGCCGGCAGCGCGCCACCTCCCCGATCGTCGAGGTCGTCCGGGGCGCCACCTCGCGCATCCGTGACTACCGGCGCGTCCGCGTCCACGGCCAGGTCGACATCGCGGTGGAGAGCCGCGCCGTCGAACCGGTCGTCCTCGCCGTCGCCGAACTGCTCGACAACGCCGCCCGCCACTCCCAGCCCAACACCACGGTCGAGGTCGACGTCCAGCATGTGCACAACGGCGCGTGCGTCGTCATCGACGACGCGGGCGTCGGCATGGACGCGCACGCCGTGGAACGCGCCACGAAGCTCCTCGGCGGACGCGGCGAGGTGGACGTCACCCGCCTCGACGATCCGCCCCAGTTCGGCTTCGCCGTCATCGGGATGCTCGCCCGGCGCTACGGGTTCTCCGTCTCCGTGGACACCCGCTCGCCGTACGGCGGTGTCCGCGCCGTCGCGTTCCTGCCCTCGGCGCTGCTCACCCACCTGGAGCCCGCCGCCCCGCAGCCGCGGACCCGCCCGGCCCCCGTGATTCCGGAGCCGCGGACCGCCCCGACCTCTGTGACCCCGGAGCCGCCGGCCGACCCGACACCCGTGACCGACACCGCTTCCGTCCCCGCCCCCCGCCGGGCATCCGCCGAGCACACCCCCGCCGACACCACCGAGGGCGGACTGCCCAAGCGCCGCCGGCGCACCCCCAAGCGCACGGCCGCACCCGAGCCGGAGCCCGTCGAGGCCGACGAGATCCCCGGCCGGTCGCCCGAGGAGAACGCCCGCATCATGGGCGCCTTCGCCCGCGGTACCCGCTTCGGCCGGGCGGCGGGACGCATCCTCGACGAGGACGAGTACGTCCCCGAGCCGGACCGCGCCGCCGAATCCGACCGTGCCGCCGAATCCGACCGTGCCGCCGACTCCGGACGGCCCGCCCCCCAAGAGAACGAAGGGACCCCCCACGCATGATCGAGCCCACGACCAACGAGCTGGGCTGGATGCTCGACGACGTGCTGAAGGTGCCCGAGGCCCGCCACGCCATCCTGCTCTCCGCCGACGGCATGCTCCGCGCCCACTCCGCCGACATCGACCGCGACGACGCCGAGCGCCTGGCTGCCGGGCTCTCGGGCCTGCAGTCGATCAGCCGCAGCACCTCCGAGTTCTGCGGCCCGGCGGACCGCCCGTGGCGGCAGACCCTGATCGAGTTCGGCCACGGCTTCGTCTTCCTCGTCGCGGCCGGCGAGGGCGCCTACCTCGCGGTGTCCACCGGCGACGAGGTCGACATGGAGTCGGTGACCTACCGCATGCACAAGCTCGTCGACCGGCTCGGCAAGGAACTGACCAGCCCGGCACGGCTGGACACGGGCAGCAGGACATGACGCCCCGCCCCCGGCCGCGAGGGCGGCTGGTGCGGTCGTACGTCGTCACCGAGGGCCGCGCCCACCCGACCCGCAACACCCTGGACCTGGTCACGCTGCTGATCGCCGCCGAGGACATGCCGCTGGCCGGCCTCAGCCCGGAGAAGCGCCGGGTGATGGAGCTGTGCCGGCCCGGCTCGCTCTCCCTCGCCGAGGTGGCCGGCCATCTGCAACTGCCGGTCAGCGTGACCAAGGTGCTGGTCGCCGACCTCATGGACAGCGGCCACATCGTCACCCGCGCCCCCATACCGGCCGCCCGGCCGTCCGACGCCGGCATCCTCCAGGAGGTCCTCGATGGGCTCCGCGCCCGCCTCTGACAACGTCTATCTGCGGCCGACGGTGCGGACGGCGGCCAAGCTGCTCGTCGTCGGTCACTTCGCGGTCGGCAAGACCACGTTCGTCGGCACGCTCTCCGAGATCCGGCCGCTGCGCACCGAGGAGGTCATGACCGAGGCCGGCGCCCTCGTCGACGACCTCGCCGGCACCCGGGACAAGACCACCACCACGGTCGCCATGGACTTCGGCCGCCTCACCCTCGACGACTCCCTGGTGCTGTACCTGTTCGGCGCCCCCGGACAGCAGCGCTTCACCAAGCTCTGGCAGGACATGACGCGCGGCGCCCTCGGCGCGCTGGTCCTCGCCGACACCCGGCGGCTGTCCCACTCCTTCGACGTGATGGGCCTGCTGGAGGAGCTGGACCTGCCGTACGCCGTCGCCGTCAACGACTTCGACGGCGCCCCGGTGCACGATCTGGACGAGGTGCGCGAGGCCCTCGACCTGCTGGACGAGACCCCGCTGGTGCGCTGCGACGCCCGCGACCCGGACTCCTCCACCCGCGCCCTGATCTCCCTCGTCGAATATCTGCTCAGCCGCCAGGACGACACCGAACCGGAGCACGCGTGAGTCCCGTATCGCCGTCCGGGCCGCCCCCGGGCTGCCCGGCCCACCAGCCCATGTACGGGCCGGAGTTCGCCGCCGACCCGGCCGCGTTCTACCGGAGGGCGCGCGCGACCGGCCCGACCACACCCGTCGAACTCGCCCCCGGCGTACGGGCCACCCTCGTCACCTCCTACGAGGCCGCCCTGCACGTACTGCGGAGCACGGAGACGTTCGCCAAGGACCCGCGCCGCTGGAACGACCTCAACGACGGCACCGTCCCCCCGGACAGCCCCGTCGTCCCGATGATGATGTACCGGCCCAACGCCCTGTTCTCCGACGGCGAGGAGCACAAGCGGCTGCGCGGCGCCATCACCGACAGCCTGGCCCGGGTCGAGCCCAACACCCTGCGCGGCTATGTCGAGCGCAGCGCCGACACCCTCATCGACCGGTTCGCCCCCACCGGCGAGGCGGACCTCCTCGGCGAGTACGCGCAGGTCCTGCCGCTGCTCGTCTTCAACCACCTCTTCGGCTGCCCGGCCGAGCTGGGGCTGAGGCTGGTCGAGGGCATGTCCGGCATCTTCGACGGGGTGGACGCCGAGCGGGCCAACGCCCTGCTCACCACCACGCTCCTGGAACTGGTCACCCTGAAGCGCGAGCGGCCCGGGCCTGACGTGACGTCCTGGCTCACCCTGCACCCGGCCGGGCTCACCGACGAGGAGATGATCCACACCCTCGTCGTCCTGATGGGCGCGGGCACCGAACCGCAGCAGAACCTCATCGCCAACGGGCTGCGGCTGCTGCTCTCCGACGACCGCTTCGCCGGCGACCTGTCCGGCGGCAGCCTCCCCGTCGAGGACGCCCTCGACGAGGTGCTGTGGACCGACCCGCCGATGGCCAACTACGCCGTGCACTACCCGAAGCGGGACGTGACGTACGAGGGCGCGCTGCTGAAGGCCGGCGACCCGCTCGTCGTCTCGCTGGCCGCCGCCAACACCGATCCGGCCCTGACGAACGATCAGCGGGCGGGCAACCGCGCCCACTTGGCGTGGAGCGCGGGCCCGCACAACTGCCCCGCGCAGAGCGAGGCCCGGCTGATCGCGTCGGTGGCCGTGGAGAAGCTCCTCGACCGCCTCCCGGACGTCGAACTCGCCGTGCCCGTGGGCGCGTTGGAGTGGCGCCCGGGCCCCTTCCACCGGGCGCTCGCCGCGCTGCCGGTGACGTTCCCGCAGGCACCCGTGGTCGGCGCGACGGCCCAGGCGCTCACGCGCCGCCCGCAGGGACCGTACGGCAGCACCGCCGCCGCCCCACCACCGGACCCCACCCGCCCGAGGAGCGGCTGGGCCCGGCTGCTGTCCTGGTGGCGCGGCGAGTAACCGCGCGGGTGAGGCAGACCCCGATCGATCGTGGCGCCTCGACCGATCGGGGGGCCTCGACCGAAGCGGGGGCATCGGCTGGTCGTCGGGCCTCGCTGTCCGTGGGGCTTCGGCCGTCCGTCAGGCTTCGGCCGTCCGTGGGCCCCTGCCGCCCGTGGGGCCTCGGCCGATCGTCGGGCCCCGGTCGTCCGTCATGCCCCCGGTCATTCATCGGCCCTGGTCATTCGTCGGCCCCCGGCCGTCCGTCGGGCCCGGCCGATCGTCAGACCTCGGTCGTCCGTCCGGTCACGCGGACGGGGAGGCGGCGGTGGCCGTTGGAGATGAATGACTCCACCGAGCCCAACTCCGCGCCCGTGGCGCCCAGTTCGAGTGACGGGAACCGCTCGAAGAGGGCCGGGAGTGCGATCCGGGCCTCCATCCGGCCGAGCGGGGCGCCCAGGCAGTAGTGGACGCCGTGACCGAAGGCCAGGTGCTCCTTGTCGGCGCGGGTGACGTCGAAGACGTCGGCGTCCTTCCCGTGCCGCTCGGGGTCCCGCCCGGCGGCGGCGTACGCGGCCAGGATCGGGTCGCCCTTGCCGATCACCACGCCTTCGGGGCCGCCGAACTCGGCGAGGTCGAGGTCCTCCACGGCGTAGCGCAGCGGCAGGCTCGCCACCGGTGCCTCCACCCGCAGCGTCTCCTCGATCACGTCGTCCCAGCTCGCGCGCCCCTCCCGGACATGGGCGAGCTGCTCGGGGTGGGTCAGCAGGGCGTGGATGGCCTGGTCGAGGAGGTTGACGGTGGTCTCGTGCCCGGCGCTGATCATCAGCACCAGCGTGTCGATCAGCTCCTGCTCGCTGAGCCGGGTGTCGTCCTCGTCGCGGGCGGAGATCAGCCCGGAGGCGAGGTCGTCGCCGGGCGACTCCCGCTTGGTGGCGACGAGTTCGGCCAGCACTCCCTGCAACCGCCCGTACGCGGCGGTCATCTCACCGGGGTCGGCGGACGTGTCGAAGATCTTGTCCACCAACTCCCGCAGCACCAGGCCGCGTTCCTCGGGCAGCCCGAAGAGGTCGGTGATCACCTGGATCGGCAGCGGATAGCAGAGCTCCTCCCGCAGATCGACCGCCTCCCCGCGCCTCAGGCCCTCCTCGACCCGGTCGAGCAGTCCCTCGGTGATCTCCTCGATACGCGGCCGGAGGGCGTTCGTACGGCGCGCGGTGAACGCCTTGGCGACCAGGGTGCGCAGCCGTTTGTGGTCACCGCCGTACGCGGTGAACATGTTCTGCACGGCGACCCAGGTGAACAGCGGCCACTCCGGGGTGATCTCCCCGGCGGCGAACCTCGGCCAGTGCTGTCGCGCGTCCTTCGAGACCCGGGGATCGGTGAGCAGCCGCTTGAGCAGTTCGGGGCTGCTGACGGCCCAGGCCTCGACATCGGGCGGCCCAGGAAGCAGGATCCGGGTCGCCGGGCCCGTCTCGCGGATCCGTGCGGCCTCACCGTGGACGTCACGGCCGGTCGCGTCAATCGGCATGGGGGTGGGGTTGCCCATCGGGCCCTCCTGCGGTCGAAAGCAGTCCAACTGCACAACGTGTAGGCCCGGTCACGCTACGACCCGGTAGCGTCGCCGGGCGAGATTACGTGGCGCGTGCTGCGTACGACGGCAACTTCCCTGCGCGTACTCGCAAGTCGGGCTCCGAACCGACTCCTAGGATCGGGCTCACCCCCCCATGAAATGCCGGTGAGTGCCATGACTGTCAGCAGGGCCCCACGCTGGATGTGCTCCTACAGCCCCGAAGTCCGTACCGTGCCGGCCGGGCGCTGGTGGAACGCCGTACGGGTGCCGGTCGCTCTCGGCGCCCTCGCTCTCAAGTCCCTCGGGGACGAGACGGGCGCCGTCATCAAGGACGGCTACGGCGGCATCATGTACTGGCTGATACCGCCGGGCGACGCGTCCGCGTGGCGTCTGCCCGACGTCCAGGTCCTCGGCCGCGGCAGCCATGTGGCGGTCCCGCCCCTGCGCCGCACCTCGGGCCCGGGCCTCTACTGGCGCGTCCCGCTCTCCCACGACAGCTACTGGACCGACACGGAACGCCTGCGCGTGGCTCTCGCGGCGGCAGGGGTCACGGCCGCCCTGTGACCGCTGCCCCCGCGCCCGAAAAGGGGCGCGGGGAACTGCGCGAACAACCACGAACTACCCGCCCACGCCGATGAACCGCACTACCCGAGCTCTACGGCGTGCTTCTCCCGCCGCCGAGCGGAGCGTTTCGGCCGAGGCTCCTGATCCGGCAGCCAGCCGAAGGCGAGAACGCTGCCCACGGCCCCCAGCAGCAGGCCCACGATGAACCCGCCGATGTTGGACGTGAGCCAGGTGCCCAGCGAGAGCATGATCCCGAGGATGGAGTAGAACAGGCGCTGCGTGGGGTTGAAGAGGATCAGCAACCCGCACAGGACCATCAGCGAGGGCAGGAGGTAACCCGCCAGCCCCTGCATGCCGATCTTCAGGATGACCGGCAGCGGCGCCTTCATGGTCAGCAGGATCTCCGCGCCGCCCAGCACCAGCAACAGGCCACCGGCGAACGGCCGGTGCCCCCTCCATTCCCGGAATCCGCTCACTTCGGGCAGCCCCCGCTCGTGAAGCTCATGTGCAGGTCGGGGAGCTTGAAGACGGCCGCGGTGGCGGCGTAGTTGTGCTGGTACAGATCGGTGATGACGACCGAGTCGGCCTGCTGGCCGTAGACGCCGGGGGGACCCTGCTGGTCCACCTTGTCGAACGTGCTGGAGTCGCGGCCGATCTCGATGTTGTTGAACGAGGCGTCGCCCGAGATGTCGTCGGAGTCGATCGCCAGGTTCTTCACGCTCACTGGTGTGCCCTTGTTGCCGGCGGTGAGGACCAGCTGGATGCCGCCGAGGTCGACGCTCTGGCAGAGGTTCGTCAGCTTGCCGTTCTTCACGACCGAGGTCACGACCAGCACCTGACCGCCGGTGTCGCCCTCGTTCGGGCTGTTCTCGATCATGTGGTCGAGCGAGCCGAACTGGGCGAAGCCCTGACCGTCGAGCTTGTCGGCGGTGACCACGAACGGCATGCCGGAGATGGCGAACTGGACACCCAGAGCGCCCTGCGCGGTGAGGATCATCATGCCGGCGGCGATCGCGGCGGCCGGCACCGCCATCACGGCGGCGCGCTTCAGACGGACCCGTCCGCGTCGTCCTGACGCTTCGGGACCCTCGGGTCTTTCGTTGCTGGACGCCGCGGCGTCCGGGGACAAGGCCATGTGTGCTCCCTGGAACTTCCAAGAGTCATTGCAGATGGGGCTTCGACGGCACGTTGTCCTGGCGCGGACAGCGGTTGCGGCGCACCCCTGGGAGCACCTCCCGTGGTGCAAGGGCTTACTTGCTACGCCGCAGTAGCCATTCGCGAAGTTACCGGTGGTTACTTTCAAGGGTCAAGGCGCTTGTGGGAAAAGGATGTTGGTTGTGCCGCCCCTGTGAAAGGTGAACATCGCTCACCTTTGGTTTTACCGCCGAGGGCCCCCGTTCCCGCCCGTCCCCCGTCTTGTCGCGGATCATCAACTTCCTTTCAATGCCTTGACGTTGGCTCTTTCCCAGGTCTACAACTCTCCCGGGTTTCCCCCACGGATCCGTGGCGCCGGATCCGACGCGCAGCGCATTGCCACCGTCCCGAACACCCCGTCGCAGACGGGGGGTGGGTGGCACCACCCGAACACGCTGCGCGGCCCGACGCAGCACCACCCCTCGCCGCGGTGCCGGGCACGGTCGCCTTCCCCTCCACTGGGCCGTGTCCCGTCCCCGGCTGTCGCTGTCGATCCGTCACGTACGGAGAAGGCGTGTCACGGATCGGCAGCGACCAACGGCGCCGTGCGGCCCTGCCGCGTTCCCCCGCGCGAACGGTGTCCACTCGCGCGCCATCACCCAGCCCGCGCTTCGCGGGGGCTGTCACCCGCACCTTCCGAGGGTCGTCACACGCGGCCCTCACCTCATGAGAAGAGGCACCCCCATGCGTACGCGATCCCTCCTTGCCCTCGCCGCCGGCACCGCCGCCCTGATGGTGTCGGCCGTCAGCCCCGCCTCCGCCGCCGACACCGTGCTCACCACCGGCGGCCTCGCCGGTGACGCGGTCGCGGTCGGCGACGTGCTCAGCGCGTCGCTGGCGTCCGGCACGACCGGCAAGTTCTACTCCAGCGCGACGGGCACCAGCGGCGTCTCCTGCGCCGAGTCGACCTTCACCGCCACGGTCACCGACAACCCGGCCGCGCCCGGCACGGCCACCGAGCGGGTCGACGGCCACACCTTCGGCAGCTGCACCAGCAACGTCCTCGGCGTGCTCGGCGTCAACAGCGTCACCGTCAACAACCTGCCCTACACCACCGCCGTGACCTCGGACGGCGTCGTCACGGTCAGCCCGTCGTCGGGCTCGGTCCTCCAGACCACGGTCGTGCTGCGCACCCTGCTGGGCACCATCAACTGCGTCTATCAGGCGGCCAGCATCACCGGCACGTCCAGCAACGACGACAACAGCATCAACTTCACCGCACAGCCCTTCACGAAGACCTCGGGCTCGTCCCTGTGCTTCGCCACCGGCTACTTCACGGCGAAGTACGCGCCCGTCACGGACACCACCCAGGGCGGCGCCACGGTCTACACCAACTGACCGACGGCGCTGGTCGGTTACCGGTCCGGCGGTCGGTAACCGACACCAGGCACTGACCGTCGCACGGTCAGTCGTCGATACGGGAGCGGCGTCCCCGTCCGCGGAGGAACAGGGCGGCGGCCACGACGAGCACCAACGCCGTGGCGCCGCCCGCCACCAGCGGCACGGAGACGCCGCTCTCGTCGGTCGTGGAGGCGACGGGACTGCCGGCGTCGGCGGCCCGCGCGTCACCGTCGGCGCCGGTGTCCGCGGGCGGCGCCTGCGTGGACTCCGTCGGAGCCGCGGTCGTGGGCTCGGACTTCTCCGCGGCCGGCTTCTCGGCCTCGGTCTCCTCGCTCCCGGTGGGGGTCGGAGTCGAACTCCCGCCGTCCGCGCCGGAGTTGACCTTCTTGTCCTTCGGGAACACGACGTCCGAGCACGAGTAGTAGGTGTCGACCGTGCTCGTGTTCTGCCAGATCGTGTAGAGCACATGGTGCCCGGACCGGTCCGCAGGCAGCTTCGCCGAGAACCGGTACGAGCCGTTCCGCAGCGGCGGGTCCGTGATCGAGGCGAACGGCCGCTCGGGCAGATCGGACCACTTCAGCGGCTTCGTGGGGTCGTACCCCGGTTTCGTCAGGAACAGCTTGAAGGTCCCGGTGTGCGGGATTGTCGACCGGTACGTCAGGTCCAGCGTGGTGCCGGGGGAGAGGCGGGTCGAGGGCCAGTCGGCGCGGGCCAGGTCGAGCCCCTTGTAGGGCGCGAGCCCTCCGCTGCACAACTGCCCGTCCGGGACGACCTCCCGGTCCCGCCCGTTCACCCCGGCGATCCGCATGTTGTCCCACGCGGTGAAGGGCGCGCCGTTCGCCGCGACAGCGGCCCTGCAGGCCGCCGACCCCTGGCTGCCGCCCTCGGGCGAGCACGCCGAGACCCGGCTCACCGGATCCGTCGGCGCGCCGTGCGCCCAGGCCGGGGAGACGGCACCCGCGGAGAGGAGCAGCGGGGCCACGACGGTGGCGGCCGCGGTCACGACCACGGGGCGGCGGCCGGTGAAGCTGCGGCCGGCGGCACGGCGGCGGTCGGCCCGGGAGCCGTCGGTACGGCAGTCATGCGTACCGCAGCCATTCGTACGGCAGCCATTCGTACGGCAGCCGTTGGTGCGGTGGGCGGACAAGCGGTACATCCGGTACGTCCGATCCATGAAGGTCGAGGGCTGGCGGTCCACCGTGTCGTACGGGACCCGCAGGCGCCGCGTTCAATACCACGGCCCTGTTCGACCGGTCGGATCCAGCCATGCGCGGCACGGCGGCAAAGGGTCGGCAAACCCGGCGAAGCGGCACATCCGGCCCCGACTGCCGGGCGGCATAGGGGAGTTCCCAGGGGGTCGAGGGTTTTCCCCGTATCCCCATGACCTGGGCTTTGCCTAATGTCGTCGCACAGCCGAACCATAGGTAACCCCTGGTGGCGCGGCTCGCGCCTGGCCGGTCTTCGCGCCAACCCTTTCTGGACCCCCCGCCGCTTCGATGAAGAAGCGTTTCACTGCCGCTCCTCCCCTGACATGAGCAGGCCACGAAAGGCGAAGCCCTTGCGTACCTCCACCTCCCGTACCGCCGGACGGAAGCTCATATCCGTCGCCGCGGTCTCCGTCGCCCTCGTGGCCGGCATGACCTCCTCGGTCGCCGTGGCCCAGGCCCCGTCCGCCAAGGCCGACGCCGCGCCCGCCGTCGCCGGTGCCACCGAGGCCGCGCCCGGCGCCGTCGCGGAGCGCCTGATCGTCGGCTACAAGTCCGGCGCCGCCGAGGCCACCTCGAACAAGGCCGCCGACGCCGACGCAGCGGCCAAGGGCAAGGAGGCCGGCGAGAGCCTCGACTTCCAGCGCCGGCTCGGCAGCGGCGCGGCCCTCGTCGACCTGGGCGAGGACCTCTCCAAGGCGGACGTCGCCGACGTCATCGCCCAGTACCAGGCCGACCCGCAGGTCGCCTATGTCGCCCCGGACCGCCTGAACAAGGCGCAGGCCACCCCGAACGACACCGAGTACACCAAGCAGTGGGACCTCTACGAGTCCACCGCCGGCATGAACCTGCCGGGCGCCTGGGACAAGGTCACCGGCACCGGTGTGACGGTCGCCGTCATCGACACCGGTTACGTCGCCCACTCGGACCTCGCCGCGAACATCGTCGGCGGCTACGACTTCATCGCCGACACCACCGTCGCCAACGACGGCAACGGCCGTGACAGCAACCCGGCCGACCCGGGCGACTGGACCGCGGCCAACGAGTGCGCCGCGGGCGACCCGGCCAGCACCTCTTCCTGGCACGGCACCCACGTCGCCGGCACCATCGCCGCCGTCACCAACAACAACAAGGGTGTCGCCGGTATCGCCTACGGCGCCAAGGTCTCCCCGCTGCGGGTCCTCGGCAAGTGCGGCGGCTACGACTCCGACATCATCGACGCCATCACCTGGGCGTCCGGCGGCAGCGTCTCCGGCGTGCCCGCCAACACCAACGTCGCCAAGGTCATCAACATGAGCCTCGGCGGTGGCGGCGCCTGCACCACCGCGACCCAGAGCGCGATCAACGCCGCCGTGAACCGCGGCACCACGGTCGTCGTCGCGGCGGGCAACAGCAACGCCAACGCGGCCAACTACTCGCCGGCCAGCTGCAACAACGTGATCTCGGTGGCGGCCACCAACCGCGCCGGCGCTCGCTCGTACTACTCGAACTTCGGCTCGGTCGTCGACATCGCGGCCCCCGGCGGCGAGACCCGCACCGTCGAGACCGGCGGCATCCTGTCCACGCTGAACGCAGGCGCCTCCACCCCCGGCAGCGAGTCGTACGACTACTACCAGGGCACCAGCATGGCCGCCCCGCACATCGCGGGCCTCGCCGCGCTGCTGAAGTCGGCGAGCTCCGCGCTGACCCCGGCCCAGATCGAGTCCGCGATCAAGACCAACTCGCGTGCTCTGCCCGGCGCCTGCTCGGGCGGCTGCGGCGCCGGCCTGGCCGACGCGGCCAAGACGGTGCAGGCGGTGACCGGCGGCTCCGGCGGGGGCTCCACGGGGGGCACCACCTTCACCAACACCACGGCCGCCTCCATCCCGGACAACGGCGCGGCGATCGAGTCCTCGATCTCCGTCACCGGCCTCACGGGCAACGCGCCCTCGACCCTCCAGGTCGGCGTGGACATCACCCACACCTACCGGGGTGACCTGGTCGTGACCCTGGTGGCCCCCGACGGTTCGACCTACCCGCTCAAGGCCTCCAGCTCGGACTCCGCGGACAACCTCGTCACCACCTACTCGGTGAACGCGTCCAGCGAGGTCGCCAACGGCACCTGGAAGCTCCGGGTCCAGGACGTCGCGGCCGCGGACACCGGCCGCCTGAACAACTGGAAGCTCACCTTCTGAGCCCCACCCCAGGGGCCTGACCCCGGCTGACCGGCCGGGCACCGAAGGACCGCCACCCCCCACTGCCGGCGGCCGACCGATGCGAGCGGGCATCGGTCGGCCGCCGGCGCATGTGCGGGGGGCGTTAGCGTAGGGCGCATGCCGACAGACAAGTTCGAGGAACCCGGACCGGCCGAGGGGCGGGTCGGGGGACGGACCGAGGAACCCGCCGAGGGGGCTGCGGGAGCGACGGCCGGCGATGGGTTCGCCGCCCGAGCGGCGGGCGGGGTGGTGTGCCCCGGCTGTGGGGCCTCGGGCCCAGCCGTGCGCACGGTCCCCGATGCCTGCGCCGATCCCGACTCCCCGGGCTCCGGCCTGTCCGACCGACTCGCGAAGTCCCCGGGCGCGGACTCGGCGTTCGACAGCGTCCTGCACTTCCTGGAAGGCATGGTCCTGACCGGCGTCTGCGCGGGCCTCGCCCAGCACGGCGTCCAGGACGACAACCTCCTCTTCACGGTCGGCGGCGCGGTCCTCGCCGTCCTCCTCTTCGTCGGCACGTTCTGGGTGATCCGCGGCGAGTCCCGCGAACGCGCCACCGTCAAGGCGGGCAGGCCCCGTGCCGAAGCCCTCTGGACCCCCGCCCACTACTGCGCCTCCTGCGAGTCCGTGTTCTACCCCACCGGCAGCCCCTGGCCGGGCCCGCTGACGACGGACCAGTTCAGGAAGTACGTGTGGACCGAGGCCGGCTTCACCGAGCAACTCGACGAGAAGCTGCGGCAGCTGGAACTCCCGCCCCGCACACCCGCCGCCCCCGGAGGACCCCACGGCCATGCCTGAAGCACCCGCTCCCGCCCCCGTGCCCGCTCCCGCCCCCGTGATCCGCAGCGACGACCCGGCCTCGTTCCCGCACAGCGTCCTCGCCGAACGCCATCCGGCCCTCATCCGCAAGGTCCAGGACGCCACGCCCTACGGCCCCGAACAGCGCCGCGCGCTGGACGAGTTGCTGCGGAACGCCACCGAGGGCGTTCTCGCCCCACCGGCCGACGACGACTGGTGGGACACCTGGAACGTACGCCGCTACGCCGGCCGCTCCTGGTTCTCCCTCCCCTTCCTCGCCGCCGAGAGCTGCTTCTACCGCCAACTCCTGCGCGCCGTCGGCTACTTCGACCCCGACCCCTGGCAGGGAGTCGACCCGTTCCGCCCCTTCAAGCTGGCCGAACTGGACACCCCCGAGGCAGCCGCCGAACTCACCGCCCTGGGCCCCCTGTCGGAGCAACCCCTCCCCGACCAGCTCAAGGCCCTCCTCCACGGCTCCCTCTGGGGCAACCGGGCGGACCTGGGCTTCCGCATCCAGACGGAGGAGAAGACCGAGACGTCCACGCCGTCATCCCAACTCGTCTCGGACGAGAGCGAGTTGCTGCTGTCGCTCCTCACGGAGAAGACCGAACCCTCCGCCGAACGCACCCTCTGCCTGGTCGCCGACAACGCGGGCCGCGAACTGATCCCCGACCTGCTCCTCGTCGACCACCTCCTCACCCACGGCCACTTCGACCGCGCCGTCCTGCACCTGAAGCCGTACCCGTACTTCGTCTCGGACGCCACCACCGCCGACACCCTCGACGCCGTACGCCACCTGGTCTCTGCGAAGACCGACGCCGGAACCCGCCTCCACGCCGCCCTCACCGAAGGCCGCCTGGTCCTCCGCGCCCACCCCTTCTCCTGCGCCCCCCTGCCCTACGCCGACATGCCGCACGACCTGCGCGAGGACTTCGCCGCGGCCGACCTGACCCTGATGAAGGGCGACCTCAACTACCGCCGCCTGGTGGGCGACCACCTCTGGCCCCCCACTACCCCCTTCCCCGAGGTCACCTCCTACTTCCCCGGCCCCGTCGCCGCCCTCCGCACCCTCAAGTCCGACGTCATCACGGGCCTGACCCCCGCAACGGAGACGGCCCTCGTGACAGCCGAGGGCCAGACCTGGCGCACGAGCGGCACGCGAGCGCTGATCCAGGTCAGGGTCTGAGCCAGGGTTTCCTCGCCCCGCCGCCCCTACCCGTCCCATCCCTGGGGGCTGCCGCCCCCAGACCCCCGCTTCGGCCTGAACGGCCTCGTCCTCAAACGCCGGACGGGCTGAAAGATCAGCCCCGGCGGCACGATTCAGCCCCTCCGGCGTTTGAGGAGCGGGGTCCGGGGCGGAGCCCCGGGGATGGGGCGGGTAAGGGCGGCGGGGGCGAAAGAAACTGCCCGGATTCACGCGATGGTGTGATCATGTGTCCTTGGCCGGATGTTCGTCGGAGGGCACGGGTAGGGCCCGGCCATGACGCAGCCGTTCGAACTCCCGCACTTCTACATGCCGTATCCCGCACGCCTGAACCCCCACCTGGAAGAGGCCCGCACCCATTCCTCCGAGTGGGCGCGGGAGATGGGCATGCTGGAGGGCTCCGGCGTATGGGACCAGGCGGACCTGGACGCGCACGACTACGGTCTGTTGTGCGCGTACACCCACCCCGATTGCGACGGCCCGGCACTCTCGCTCATCACCGACTGGTACGTGTGGGTGTTCTTCTTCGACGACCACTTCCTGGAACTCTTCAAACGCTCCCAGGACCGCCCCGGCGGCAAGGCCCACCTCGACCGGCTCCCGCTCTTCATGCCCCTGGACCTCGCGACCCCCGTACCGGAGCCGAGGAACCCGGTGGAGGCGGGCCTCGCCGACCTCTGGGCGCGTACGGTGCCGGCGATGTCGATGGACTGGCGGCGCCGCTTCGCCGTGGCCACCGAGCATCTGCTCAACGAGTCGATGTGGGAGCTGTCCAACATCAACGAGGGCCGGATCGCCAACCCGGTGGAGTACATCGAGATGCGCCGGAAGGTCGGCGGCGCACCCTGGTCGGCCGGTCTCGTCGAGTACGCGACCGCCGAAGTCCCCGCGTCCGTCGCGGAGTCGAGGCCCCTGCGCGTCCTGATGGAGACGTTCTCCGACGCCGTCCACCTCCGCAATGACCTGTTCTCGTACCAGCGGGAGGTCGAGGACGAGGGCGAGAACAGCAACGGCGTGCTCGTCCTGGAGACCTTCTTCGGCTGCGGCACCCAGCAGGCCGCCGAGACGGTCAACGACATCCTCACCTCCCGGCTGCACCAGTTCGAGAACACCGCGCTCACCGAAGTCCCCGGGCTGGCCCTGGAGAAGGGCCTCGCCCCGGACGAGGTCGCCGCCGTCGCGGCGTACACGAAGGGGCTTCAGGACTGGCAGTCCGGCGGCCATGAGTGGCACATGCGGTCCAGCCGCTACATGAACGAGGGCGCCGCCTCCGCACGCGGCCCGCTCGACCTCGGCGGCGCGGTCCTCACGGGCGCCGCCCTGGCCGCCCGGCCCGGGTTCGGCACCTCGGCCGCCGACCTCGGGGCACTGTTCGCGACCGCCGCGGCGGAAAGGCTGCGCGCCCACACGCATGTGCCGTACCAGAAGGTCGGGCCCTCGCGACTGCCCGACTTCTACATGCCGTTCAAGGTGGAGCTCTGCCCGCACCTGGACGCCGCCCGCCCCCGCCTCACCGCCTGGATGCACGAGATGGGCATGCTCGGCGAGGGCGTCTGGGACGAGGAACGGCTCGCCGCCGCCGACCTCCCGCTCTGCTCGGCCGGCCTCGACCCGGACGCGACCCCAGACCAACTCGACCTGAGTTCCGCGTGGTTGGCCTGGGGCACCTACGGCGACGACTACTACCCCCTCGTCTTCGGCCACCGCCGCGACCTCGCCGCCGCCCGCTTGACCACGGCCCGGCTCTCCACCTGCATGCCCGTCGACGGCGAGCAGGTCCCGGTTCCGGTCAACGGCATGGAACGGGGCCTCATCGACCTCTGGACGCGGACGACGTCGGGCATGACCCCCGACGAGCGGCGCGGCCTGAAGGCGTCCGTCGACAAGATGACGGAGAGCTGGGTGTGGGAGGTGTTCAACCAGATCCAGAACCGCGTCCCCGACCCGGTCGACTACCTGGAGATGCGGCGCGCCACGTTCGGCTCCGACATGACCCTGAGCATGTGCCGGATGGGTCATGGCCCGCAGATCCCGGACGAGGTCTACCGCAGCGGCCCCGTCCGCTCACTGGAGAACGCGGCGATCGACTACGCCTGCCTCATCAACGACGTGTTCTCGTACCAGAAGGAGATCGAGTACGAGGGCGAGGTCCACAACGCGATCCTCGTCGTGCAGAACTTCTTCGGCTGCGACTACCCGACCGCGCTCGGTGTGATCCATGACCTGATGACGCAGCGGATGCGGCAGTTCGAGCATGTCGTCGCCCATGAACTCCCGGTCGTCTACGACGACTTCGAGCTGTCGCAGGAGGCGCGCACCATCATGGGCGGCTATGTGACGGACCTTCAGAACTGGCTGTCCGGCATTCTCAACTGGCACCAGCGGGTGGACCGTTACAAGCCCGAGTTCCTGGCCCGCCGGGCCCATGGCTTCGTCCCGGACCGCCCGCCGGTGCGGTCGTTCGCGCCGGTTCACGCCGGCTGACCCACCGCCGCCCGGGCCGCGTGCTCGACCGCGGCCCGGGCGAAGGCCCGTACGACCGGGTGCGGACGGCTGCCGTCGCCGGCCAGCTCCGGCTGGAAGAGCGTCGCCAGGAAGAAGGGATGGCCGGGCAGTTCGGCGATCCGGACGTGCCCGTCCTCGTCGTGCCCGGAGAACCGCAGACCGTGCGCGCGCAGGGTGTCGAGGTGCCGGGTCGGGCCGTACGCGCAGAAGTACCGCTCGACCGACCGCTCGGCGTTCATCACGGACTGCGCGAGCGACCCGGCCTCGACGACGACCGTCGCCTCGTGCCCGACCAGGGAACAGGCCAGCGGCTCGACCAGGAAGTCCTCGGCGTCGGGGTCGTTCTCGGCGTGCGCGACCCGGGTGAGCCCGCACACCTCACGGGCGTACTCCAGCAGGGCGTGCTGGAAGCCGCCGCACGTCCCCAGGAACGGGATGCCCTCCTCGCGCGCGGTCCGGATCGCGGAGAGGACACCGGCCTCGCTGCGGTACGGGCTGCCCGGCACCACCCACACGGCGTCGAAGCCCCGCACGGCCCCCGGGTCGGCGAGGGCGTCCTCGGAGGGGATCCAGTAGGCGTCGAGGACGAGCCGGTCCCGCCGGGCGAGGGCGTCGAGGAGCAGCGGGATCCGGCTGTGGGAGACGACGTCGGGGGAGCGGTCGCCGACGAGGGCGATCCGGGCGGAGCGGGCGGGGGCGGAAGAGAGGGGCTGAGCCGTGTCGTTCGTCATGCCCGCCATCCTGGGCGCGCCCCCGACTTCACGTCCAACGATGATTTCTGCACCCTCGATAAGCGTCGCTGATGTCACCGAGGAGCGTGTGCGCGATCCTGTCCGCCATGGATCCGCATCTGCTGCGTACGTACGTCACCGTGGCCCGGCTCGCCTCCTTCTCCGAGGCCGCGCGCGAGCTGGGCTACACCCAGTCCGCGGTGTCCCAGCACATCGCCGCGCTGGAACAGGACCTCGGCGCCCCGCTGCTGACCCGCCGCCCGGTCGCGCCCACCGCCGCCGGCGCCCGGCTCCTCGAACACGCCGGACCCCTGCTGCTGCGCCTGGACGCGGCCCGCGCCGACGTCGTACGGATGGCGGCCGCCCCCGAGCACGGCCTGACGCTCGCGGCGACCCCGACGGCACTCGGCCCCCGTCCGATCGCCGCGCTGCCCGCCGCCGGCGTGACCCTGCGGACCCTGGCCCGCGACGACATCCCGGCGGCCGTCGCCACGGGCGCCGCCGACCTCGGCCTGGTCGACGGACTCGCCGCCCCCAGCGACCCCCTCCGGCTGCCCGACGTGGCACCGCTGACCACCCGGGGCGCCGGCGAGGAACCCGTCTGCGTGCTGCTCCCCGCCGGCCACCCCCTGGCCCGCCGCCCCGGGCTGCGCCTCACCGACCTGGTCGACGCCCGCTGGCTCGACGCCCCCGGCGCGGGCCTCCCGCTGGACCGGCTCCGCACCGCGAGCGGCACCGGCCGCGTCCGTACCGCCCTCCGCTACGAGGGCACCGACCTGCGCACGCTCACCACCCTCGCCGCCGCCGGACACGGCCTGACCGTCCTGCCCCGAGGCCTCGCCGCCGACGTCCCCGGCGCGGTCGCCGTCCCCCTGGTCGAACCGTGCCTCGTGCACCGCACGGAGATCGTGTACGGCGGCACACCCGGGGGAGCGGCCGCGGCCCTGGTACGGGAGCTGACAGGGGCGCACACGAGGTGACGGGGTGTCAGTCTCACTCTTTCGTGGCTTGTCACGCCGGAGTGCGCCGGGTAGCTCTCCTGCCGGAGGCGCCCCCTACGCCTCCTGCCGGAGGCGAACCATGGAACAGACCGCGTTGCGACCCAAACCCATGCCGGGCGGCCAGGAGTCCGGCGGTGGCCGCCCGTCGGGCCCCGCCCGGCGCCCGCACGCCGCGCCCCGCCGCGCCCGGCAACGACTGATCACCCTGCTCTTCGCCCTGGTCACCTGCGTGGTCCTCGTCCTGTCGGGCGTCGGACTCGGCACGCTGGGCGCCACGGTGATCGGCATGAGCAGACTCGCGGAGCTGAGGGAGTCGGCGCGGGCCCCGGAATCCGCCCCCGGGCCGGCGCGGTCGAGCGTCTCCCCCGCGCCCCCGCGTGCGAGCGGCCCGGCTCTCGCACGCCCCACCCTCGGCGTCGAGGTCGTCGACGCTCCCGGAAACACGGCCGGAAGCACGGCCGGAAGCACCGCCGGAAGTACGGCAGGAAACACCGACAGAGGTACCACCGGCGACACGGCGGGCGGCGGCGCGCTCGTCGTCGGTGTCCATGTCCCCGGCCCCGGCTACCACGCCGGCCTGGTCCGCGGCGATGTCGTCCTCGCCCTGGGCGGGACCCGCACCGGATCGGCGGCCCACCTCGCGCGTGCGATCGCAGCCGCGCGCCCCGGAGTGGCGCTGAGACTCGTCGTACGCCACGCGAACGGCACCCGCCAGTACCTGGTCGCCGTCCCCGGAGTCGTCACCTGAGGAGCCCGCTCGGGAAGCCCCGCGAAACGCACTGGCCCGCCCCATCGCCCGACGGGCACGATGGCGGGATGCTGAGCACCCTTCTCGCCTTCCTCGGCGCCTGCACCCTGATCGCCGCCTCGCCCGGCCCCAGCACGGTGCTGATCATCAAGGAGTCCCTGCGCAGCAGGCGTTCCGGCTTTCTGACCGTGCTCGGCAACGAGACCGGGGTCTTCGTCTGGGGCGTCGTCGCCGCGTTCGGCCTGACCGCGCTGCTGGCCGCCTCCGAGGTGGCGTACGACGTCATGCGGATCGTCGGCGCGATCGTCCTCGTCGTCTTCGGCGTACAGACCCTGTGGCAGGCGCGCCGCGCGAAGGGACAGCAGGAGAGCGTGGGGGAGGCGGACGCGAAGAGCGGCTGGGCGTCGTACCGGGGCGGGTTGCTGCTCAATCTCGCCAACCCCAAGGCGGCGATCTTCGCGATGTCGTTCCTGCCGCAGTTCGTGCCCGAGGGCGCGCCCCACCTGCCCACCATGGTCGGGCTCGCCGCGCTCTGGGCGGTCTACGAGATCGGCTACTACGGCCTCTACGTCTGGTTCGTCGGCCGGATGAAGGCCGTGCTGTCGCGCGCGGGGGTGCGGCGGCGCCTGGAGCAGGTCTCCGGCGGCGTACTGCTGCTCCTCGGCGCCAGGCTCGCCCTGGAGAGCTGACGCCGGAGCCGTACGAGGGTCGACGCCACGCGGCAATCGGCTCGCGTGGGCCGCGACGGAGGGGCAGGATGCTGCCCGTAGACCCAGGCAGCCCCGAGCAGACGGAGGCATGGATGACCGGCACGCCCAGCGACGGGCCCGCGCCCGCCCCGACCGAGGCCCCGCCCACGCCCTTCACCGCCGACGACTACCGGGCCCGGATGAGGCGCGCGGCGCGGGCCGCCGCGGACGAAGGGCTCGACGGACTGCTGGTCGCCCCCGGCCCGGACCTGGTGTGGCTGACCGGGCACCGGCCGCCGGAGACCGAACGGCTGACCCTGCTGGTGCTGCGGGACGGCGAGGACCCGGTGCTGGTGGTGCCCGCACTGGAGGCCCCGGACGCCGCCGAGGCACCCGGCGGGCCCGCGCTCGCGCTCCGCGACTGGACCGACGGCAAGGACCCCTACGAGGCGGCCGTCTCCCTCCTCGGCCCGCGCGGGCGCTTCGGCGTCAGCGACAACACCTGGGCGCTGCACCTGCTCGGCCTCCAGCGGCGGCTGCCCGGAACGTCGTACGTGGCGCTCACCGAGACCCTGCCGATGCTGCGGGCGGTGAAGGACGCGGCCGAACTGGAACGGATGGCGGCGGCGGGCGCGGCGGCCGACCGGGCGTACGAGGAGATCCGGCGGGTCCCCTTCGCGGGGCGCCGCGAGGCCGAGGTCGCCGCCGATCTCGCCGGGCTGCTGCGCCGGTTCGGGCACTCCCAGGTCGACTTCACGATCGTCGCGTCGGGCCCGAACGGCGCCAACCCGCACCACGAGGCCGGCGACCGCGTCATCCGCGACGGCGACATGGTCGTCCTCGACTTCGGCGGCCTCAAGGACGGCTACGGCTCCGACACCTCCCGCACGGTCCACGTCGGCGAACCGGCCGCCGAGGAGCGCGAGGTGCACGACGTCGTACGGGCCGCGCAGGAGGCGGGGTTCCGCGCGGTACGGCCGGGCGCGGCCTGCCAGGACGTCGACCGGGCCGCCCGCGCCGTCATCACCGAGGCCGGGTACGGCGACCGCTTCATCCACCGCACCGGGCACGGCATCGGCGTCACCACCCACGAACCCCCGTACATGATCGAGGGGGAGGAGCGGCCCCTCGTGCCCGGTATGTGCTTCTCGGTCGAACCCGGCGTCTATCTGCCGGGCCGTTTCGGCGTACGGATCGAGGACATCGTGACCGTGACGGAGACCGGCGGCCGGCGCCTCAACAACACCCCGCGAGAGATGGCGACGGTCGAGTGAACAGCCGAGTGAACAAACGACCGAGTGGCCGAGTGGCCGAGTGACCACGTCAGCAAGCGACCGAGTGATCGGCTTCGTACCCCCGCTTCCCTGAACCCCGGACGACGGCGCGACCATGACCCAGGCACCGACACCCAGCGCGGACAGCGTCCGCCGGCTGGTCCGTTCCCTGCTGAAGAACGGGGAGGGCCGGGGCGGCGGACCCGAGGTGCGGCCCGTCGCCGGGGACGACACGCACCGCACCTGGTGGGTCGGCACCCGCCATGTGCTGCGCCTCGCGACCGACCGGCACGCCGTCGGGCCGCAACGCCGCGAGCTGCGGCTGCGGGACCTGGTCCGCCCGCACATCGGCGTGGCCGTCCCGGTGAGCGTCGCGCACGGCGAGTGGTCCGGGGGGCTCACCTACACGCTCGACACGAGGCTGCCCGGCGGTACGGCGGAGGACCACGACGTGTCCGCCGTGGGCGAGGCCGATCTGGCGGCGCTCCTGACGGGGCTGCGCGAGGTGCCGCTGCGGCAGGCCGAGCCGCTCGGGGTGCCGCGCGTCGCCCCGCGCTCGCTGGAGACGCTGCGTACGGCGGCGGGGCGGGCGGCGCGGGTGCTCGCCGAGGGCGACGAGTTCGACGCGGCGCGGCTCGGGCAGCTGACGTCGG
This sequence comes from Streptomyces sp. NPDC001868, assembly GCF_040297125.1. Lineage (NCBI taxonomy): Bacteria > Bacillati > Actinomycetota > Actinomycetes > Kitasatosporales > Streptomycetaceae > Streptomyces > Streptomyces sp. NPDC001868. Next base: position 399,679 of record NZ_JBEOYO010000002.1, read on the forward strand.
CGAGTGCCGCGCAGCTGACGGCGCCGGGTGCGGTGCTGGTCCATCACGGGCTGACCGGTGACCACCTCGTGCTGAGCGCGGACGGTCGGGTGCGGGGGGTTCTCGGCTGGGCCGACGCGGTCGTGGGTGATCCCGCCGAGGACATCGCCGGCCTCGCCACGGCCGTCGGTTCACCGGCCGCGGTGCGGGCCGCGACCCTCGCGGGTTATGGCGCCCGGCCGTGTCTGCGCGGGCTCTGGCTGGCCCGCTGCGACACGGTCGTCGCTCTCGCGGAGGGGTTGCGGGGGCGGGGTGCCGTGCCGCTTCCGGTGCTTCGGGATCGGTTGCGGCGGACGTGGGAGGCGATTCTGTTGGAGAGGGTGACGGATTTGCGGGGCGAGGACTGACGGGGTGGGGGCAGGGGCGCCTAACAGCTCGGGGCTGAGGGTTGTCGGGCGAGTGCGGGTGCGATGTGGCTGATCGCGCAGTTCCCCGCGCCCCTGGAGGGGGTGAGCCCCTCCCAGGCCGCCGCAGGCGGCACCCTGTAAGCGCCGGCAAGCGCCTCCCACCCCCCGCTGCGGTCACGGCACGGTCAGCACCACGCACGACTCCCCGCCCAGCGTCAGCACCCCGTCCGCCCCCGGCGCGGAGACCGGGTCCCAGGACGCCAGGACCCGCGCGTGCGGTACGCCGACCGGGATCGCGGCGGGCGACGCGCCGAGGTTCAGTGCCACCCGTACATCGCCGCGCCGGAAGCCGAACCACCGCGCCTCCTCGTCGAACGCGACCTTGACGTCGGAGAGGTCGGGATCGGAGAGGTCGGGGAGGGTGCGGCGGAGCGCGATGAGGGTGCGGTACCAGGCCAGCATCCGGCCGTGGGGCTCTCGCGCCGGCTCGGACCAGTCGAGGCAGGACCGGTCACGGGTCGCCGGGTCCTGCGGGTCGGGGACGTCCTCCTCGGCCCACCCGTGGGCCGCGAACTCCCGCCGCCGCCCCCGCCGTACGGCGTCGGCGAGCTCCGGATCGGTGTGGTCGGTGAAGAACTGCCAGGGCGTGGACGCGGCCCACTCCTCGCCCATGAAGAGCATGGGGGTGAAGGGCCCGGTGAGGACCAGCGCCGCCGCGCAGGCGAGCAGCCCGGGGGAGAGGGTCGCGGCGAGACGGTCGCCCTGGGCGCGGTTGCCGACCTGGTCGTGGGTCTGGGTGTAGCCCAGCAGTCGGTGCGCGGAGACGCTCGTACGGTCCAGGGGTCGGCCGTGGCGGCGCTCACGGAACGACGAGTACGTGCCGTCGTGGAAGTAGCCGCCCGTCAGGGTCTTCGCCAGACCCGGCAGGCCGGCCCGCGCGAAGTCCTCGTAGTAGCCCTGCGACTCACCGGTCAGGGTGGTGTGCAGGGTGTGGTGGAAGTCGTCGTTCCACTGGGCGTGCACCCCGAGCCCGCCGTGCGCGCGCGGGGTGACGAGGCGCGGGTCGTTCAGGTCCGACTCGGCGACCAGGAACAGGGGGCGGCCCACGTCGTCGGCGAGCGCGTCGACCGCCGTCGACAGCTCCTCCAGGAAGTGCAGCGCGCGGGTGTCCTTGAGCGCGTGCACCGCGTCCAGGCGCAGTCCGTCGAGGCGGTAGTCGCGCAGCCAGGCCAGCGCGCTGCCCAGGAAGTACGCCCGCACCTCGTCCGAGCCGGGCGCGTCCAGGTTGACCGCCGCGCCCCAGGGCGTGTGGTGCCGCTCGGTGAAGTACGGCCCGAAGACGGGCAGGTAGTTGCCGGAGGGGCCCAGATGGTTGTGCACGACGTCGAGCACGACCCCGAGGCCCAGCTCGTGCGCCGCGTCCACGAACCGCTTGAGCGCCTCGGGGCCGCCGTACGGCTCGTGCACGGCCCACAGGGAGACACCCTCGTAGCCCCAGCCGTGCGTCCCCGGGAACGGGCACAGCGGCATCAACTGTACGTGTGTGACGCCCAGTTGGGTGAGATGGGCGAGGCGCGCGGCCGCCGCGTCCAGGGTGCCCTCGGGCGTGTACGTGCCCACGTGCAGCTCGTACAGCACCGCGCCGGGCAGTCCGCGCCCGGACCACTCGGCGCGCCACGCGTACCGCCCGTGGTCGACGACCGCGCTCAGCCCGTCCGGGCCGTCCGGCTGCCGGCGCGAGCGCGGATCGGGCCGCACCGGGCCGTCGTCGACGGCGAATCCGTAGCGGGTGCCGTCCGAGGCCTCCGCCTCGACGGTCCACCAGCCCGGCCGCTCCGGATCGCGCTCCATGGCGTGCACGGCGCCCGCGCTGTGCAGCGTCGAACGTCCGGCCTGCGGTGCCCACACCTCGAACTGCACGGAACGGTTCTCCCTCGGCTGCCGGTCGTGGTCCTGGGTAGTCAGGGGTCGGCCGTCCCGGGGACGTACGCGCACACCCCCGGAACCGCTCGAAGTCCATCGTGCGGCAAACGAGATCGCCGCGCGCTCGGATCGCCGCTTTTGACCCGCGCGTCGCACAGCCCGCCGCACCACCCGCCGCACCGCCGGTCAGGCATGTCCGCGGATCGTCACCGTTTACTGCTTGTCTGGACACCTCAGGTCCCCCTGACCGACAATCACACGCGTGACGTCGTCCTTCGAGTTCCACACATACCCCGCGCGGCTGTCGGACGCCGAGCGCGACCGCGCGCTGAGGGCGCTCCGTGACGGCGTCGCACTGGGCCGCCTGTCCCACGACACGTTCATCCGGCGGATGGAGCTGGCGCTCACCGCCCGCCGCTCCGACGAACTCGCCGCGCTCACCGCCGACCTGCCCGCCGAGAAGCGCTGGTCCCGGCTGGTGCTCGGCACCGTCGGCGCGGTCTCCGGCTTCGGTGTGAAGCTGCGCAGGGCCTGGCAGGCCGAGCGGCTCCCCAAGCTCCAGCTGCCGCACCCGGCGAGCGGCCACGCCCTGCGCATCGGCCGGGACCCCGGCAGCGGCCTCAGGCTGAGTCACGAGACGGTCTCCCGGGTGCACGCCGAGCTGAGCCGGCAGGGCGGCCTGTGGATCCTGCGCGACCTCGGCTCCACCAACGGCACCACCGTCAACGGCCGTCGGGTGATCGGCGCGGCCGTCGTCCGCGACGGCGATCAGGTGAGTTTCGGCCGGATGAACTTCCGTCTCTCCTCGGAATGACCTTCCGACCCACCCCACGACAAAGCTCTGGCCTGGGATTTACGCAGCGAGTTTGTCAACTCCCCTTCCGTTCCAGGGTGTTGACGTGGGTTCTCGGCCATGACTGACTGTGCTTACACCATGCACACCAGGTGAACGACGGCACCACATTCGTGGAGGTGTGTGCCCTGCCGCCACTCCTCCGCTATCCGACCGTGGACGAGTCGTCCGCCCGCGCCGCGGCCCTCGCCGCCCGACATCCGCACCGCGCCCGACTGCGCCGCGTGGGCACCTCACGGGCGGGCACACCGATGTGGCTGCTGTCCGTCGGACGGGGCAGCCGCCAGGCCCTGATCGTCGCCGGCCCGCACGCCAACGAACCCGTCGGCGGCGCCACCGTCCTCCGGCTCGCCGAACGGGCCCTGACGGACCCCCGGTTGACCGACGGCGCCGACACCACCTGGAACCTGCTGCTGAGCCTCGACCCCGACGGCTCCCGCCGCAACGAGGGCTGGCTGTCCGGCCCGTACACCCTCGGCCACCACTTCCGGCACTTCTTCCGCCCCGGTTTCCTGGAGCAGCCCGAGTGGCTGCCCGACGGCGCCGCCGGGGCCGTCCTGCCGGAGACCCGCGCCCTGCTCGACCTCCAGGACGAACTGCGGCCCTTCTTCCAGTGCTCGCTGCACGGCGTCGACGTCGGCGGCGGTTTCGTCGAGCTGACCCGCGAACTGCCGGGCCTGGACCGGCGCGTCGCGTGCGCCGCCGCCCGCCTCGGCATCCCGCGCGAGCTGAGCCCGTACGACACCCTGTACTGGCCCCGCCTCGGCCCCGCCGTCTACCGCATCCCACCCCCGCGCCGGGGCGACCTGGCCGCCGCCATCACCGAGGCCGCCGTCGAGTCCACCTGGTACCACCCGCACCGCTACGGCACGTTCACCGCCGTCGTCGAGGCCCCCATGTGGGGGGTGGCCGCCGTCGAGGACGCCTCCCCGTCGCCCGACGCCGACGCCGTACTGCGCCGCGTCAGCCGCGCCCTGCGCCGCGACACCCGCCTGCTGGAGGGCATCCTCGCCCGCGTCCGCCCCTGGGTGAGCGGCGGCCCGGACGCCGCCCGGCTCCTCGCCCCGGTCGACGACTATTTACTGGTCGGGCCGGGCCTCGCCGACTCCTGGGACCCCGACGTCCACGACGGCGCCGCCCGGCCGCTGCCCCCGCTCGACACCGCCCGGCTCACCACCCTCGCCCTCTCCGGCCGCCGGGTCGCCCTGCGCACCGCCGGACTGCTGCACCAGCTGGTGACCCGCGCCGGACGCGACCCGGCCGACGCGCTGCCCGAGCTGGACCGGCTCATCGACGAGTGGTGCGCCGACTACCACGACGGCTACGGGGCGCGCTGGATCCCCGTGGCCCGCCAGACGGAGTACCAGACCCGCGTCGTCCTCGCCGCGTTCGAACTGGCGGCCGGGCGCCCGCGCGACTCCCGTTCGGGTGAGCCGGGATGGAGTTCCGAGCCCGCCGTGCCGATGCACCGGGAATGACGAACCCCACCCACGCGGTACGCGGCGGTCTGCTCGCCGCCCTCGCACTCCTCACCGTCGGCGCCTCGGCCCCGGCCCGCCCCGCCGCAGTCCAGGGCGACTGGCTCTACGTCTCCCTCACCCGCGGCGACGCCCGCTCCTCCGACACCCGAGGCACCCTGCTCCTCTGCGACCCGCCCCAGGGCCACGGCCGCGCCACCGAGGCCTGCGCGGAACTCCGCCAGACCGACGGCGACATCACCCGCATCCCCCACAGAAACGCCATCTGCACCGAGATCTACGCCCCCGTCCGCGCCACGGCGGAAGGCCAGTGGAACGGCAGAACGATCGCCTACGAGCAGACGTTCGCGAACGCGTGCGTGATGGCAGCCAGAACAGGCTCGGTCTTCGCCCTGTCAGACTGACGGTCACCCCCGCTTTCAGGGGCGCGGGGCTGTGTCGATGTGCCGCTCCGCCGCGTGGGCGCGACAAGCCACGGACGGCGCAGCACTCGCCCGACAACCCAAAGCGGCACCCCAGTAGGCGCACTCAGCACCTCCCACCATCCCGCGCACAAACCGCCGCCGCCAGCACCGTACGAGCCTGATGCTCGACCTGGTCCCCCACCGGCACCCACCGCGCACGGAACCGATCCCCGAACGCCTCGCACCACTCGGAGACCACCCCTTCGAGATACGGCGCCGCCGGGTCGCCGGCCTCCCTCAGCACCCGCAACAGCATCGCCGCGGCCCGCAACGGGAGCCGGCGCCCGAACGCGTCCACACTGCCCACGTACGCCGTCGACAGGTCGGGCGGCGGCCCGTCGGTCCAGTCCCGGGCCAGCCCCGGCACCAGCGCCAGCGCCCACCGGGCGGCCCGCAGCAGCGGCCCCTCGGGTCCCGGCAGCCGGGGCAGCGCCTCGGCGAGCACCCGCTCCACCCGGCCCGCGTCCGCGAGGAGCCGCCGCGCCAGATGCCGCAGCGCCGCCGCCGGGGCCGGGTGCGGGGCCGGGTCGTCCACCAGGTCGCTCGCCCACATCGGCACCTCGACGACCGCCGTCAGACCGCCGTACCGGTGGGCGTGGTACCAGGTGCTGTGCCGGGCGTCGTCCGGCATGCTCGGGTACGCCACATGGGCGCCCGGCCGGGGCATCACGAACACCCCGGGCCCGGCCGCGGGCCAGCCGGCGGCGTCGGACGCGCCCCGCTCCACCGGTATGCCCAGCTCGGCCGCCGACTTGGCGAACGGCTCGGCGAGCCCCGGTACGTCCTTCGTCAGCTGCACCCAGCTGCCGCCGAGATCGGTGCCGTGCAGGGTCACCTGGAGGTAGGGCCGCAGGTCGTCCAGCACACCGAGCAGGGCGTGCGTCTCGGGCGGCAGCCGGTCAGGCGGCAGCACCGAGGGCGACCACTCCGGCTGCTCGGGACCGGCAGGCCGGAAGAACCCCAGGTGGTAGTCGAGGAGCGTGCGTGGCGCGGGCGTCGTGTGCAGGCTCGCCCCGTCCGGGTCCGCGCAGAGCACGAAGTGCCAGGAGACACCGGCCCGCAACTCCCGCTCCCGCGCGACCCGTTCGGCCAGCGCGAGGACCGTGGAGCCACCGGTCGGCTCGTTCGCGTGGGCGCCCGCGACGACCAGGACGGCCCGTCTCGCATGCCCCACGGACAGCAGCCGCAACGGCCGGCCCGCACGCGAGACCCCGATCCGCCGCAGCGCGCACAGCCCCGGCCGACGGTTCGTCAGATCTCTGGCCGCCGACTCCAGTTCGGCCACCGTGGGATAACCGAGCTCCAACAGGAGACCCACCCCCGTCCAGTCCACCTGGCAACACCACCCGCGCACCCGGCGGAGCCGAGTGGGAGATCCGTCCAGTGTCCTTCCCCGAAAGGGGCGGCTCCCAGGGGCGCCCAGTCGCATTCACCGTCACCCGGCACGGGAAGTACCGCTACCCGGCAGGGAAGCGACCCCCGGCAGGCACCCCCGTCACTCGCCCACCCGCTCCAGCAGTGCGACCGGCAGCGACTCGAACAGCTCCGCCAACCGCACCTCGCCCTCGAACTCCCGCCCCCCGCCGACCACATCGGTCCACCGCCCCTCCGGCAGGGGCAGGCGGGTGTCTCCCCAGCCGCCGGCCTCGGCCAACCGCAGCGAAAGGCGTGTCACCGCCGTGACCACCTCACCGGACCGCGCGAAGGCCACGCAGTGCCCGGCCCCGGGCCCGTCCGCAGTCAGGGGCGCGTAGGTCGCCGCGTCCCCGAACACCTTGGGTCGCCGCCCGCGCAGCCGTAGTGCGGCCGAGGTGAGCCGGAACTTGTCGGACACCTCGTCCTGGGGCGCGAAGGGCCGGCGGTTGTCCGGGTCCACCAGGGCCCGGTACTCGCCCTCCGTCCCCTGGTAGAGGTCCGGCACCCCCGGCATGGTCAGCTGCACCAGTGCGGCGCCGAGGCTGTTCGCCCGGACGTACGGCTCCAGTTCCTCCCGCAGCGCGGCGACCCGGGTGTCCACGGCGGGCCCCCGCGCGACGAAGTCCGCCACCACCGCCTCGTACGCCGGGTTCTGCTCGGTCCAGGAGGTGTGCAGCCCCGCCTCCCGCACATGCTTCAGCAGGGCGCCCCGAAGCCGCTCCCCGGACCGCTCCCCGTCCGCCGGGCCGAGCCCGAACGCCGTCTGCCAGGCCGCCCACGCCAGCTGCGGATCCGCCACCCCCGCACCGTCCCGGGTCACCTCCGCCAGCACGTCCGCCCACCGCTCAGGGCACTCCGCGAGCACCGCGACGGCCGCCCGTACATCCGCGCTGCGCTTGGTGTCGTGCGTCGACAGCACCGTCCCCGTGGCCGGCCAGTCGCGCTGCACCCGGGCGCAGTAGGCGTGGAAGTCCTCCGTCGACACGGCCGGACTGCCCGGGTCGCCCCCCACCTCGTTCGCCGACACCAACGGCACATAGCGGTAGAACGCCGTGTCCTCCACCGACTTCGCCCGCAGCGCCGACGAGGTCTGCGCGAACCGCGCCCGGAACTCCGCGTGCTCCGGCCCGTCCCCCGACCGCCCCAGCACCAGATCCCGTACGGCGTCCACCGACCGGGCCTCCTCGGGCACCACGAACACCGCACGGGCCTCGGCCGCCGCCTCCTCGGTGACGACGAGGGAGGCGTCCTGGGAGGCGTACGGGCGGTACACGTCCATCCGTGCGAGCAGCTCGCACAGCGCGGTACGCAGCGCCCACGGCGCCTGGTCGCGCAGGGAGAGCAAGGGGGAGCGCTCGCACAACCGGTGCGCCGTCCGGGTGAGCCGTTCCACCTCGGCGACCAGCTCGTGCGTGAGCACCCGGTACGCGGCCCGCCGTACCGTCGACTCCCACTCGCCGCCCCGGTCGGCCTGCGCGGCCGTGAACCGCCGGTACTGCCCCAGCAGCTCACCCGCCCCCGCCGGATCGGTGAAGAGCCCGTCGATGTGCCGCAGCGCGTCGTAGCCGGTGGTCCCGGCGACCGGCCAGGCCGCCGGCAGCGCCTCCCCGTCAGCGAGGATCTTCTCGACGACGGTCCACCGCCCCCCGGTCGCCTCGTGCAGCCGCCGCAGATAGGCGTCGGGATCGGCGAGCCCGTCGGGATGGTCGACGCGCAGCCCGTCGACCACCCCCTCCTCCAGCAGCTGAAGGATCTTCGTGTGGGTCGCGTCGAAGACCTCCGGCTCCTCGACCCGCACCCCGATCAGCTCCGAGATGCTGAAGAACCGCCGGTAGTTCAGCTCCGTACGGGCCAGCCGCCACCACACCGGCCGGTACCACTGCGCGTCCAGCAGCTGCGGCAACGGCAGCTTCTCGGTGCCCTCCCGCAGCGGGAACGCGTGGTCGTAGTAGCGCAGCTCCCGCCCGTCCACCACGAACTGCTCGATCTCCGTCCCCAACGGCCCCCCGAGCACCGGCAGCAGCACCCGCCCGCCCTGCGCCTCCCAGTCGATGTCGAACCATCGCGCGTACGCCGACCCGGGCCCCTCCCGCAGCACCTCCCACAGCGCCCGGTTGTGCCGGGGAGCCATGGCCATGTGGTTGGGCACGATGTCCACGACCAGCCCGAGCCCGTGCTCCCGGGCGGTCCGGGCCAGCGCCCGCAACCCCTCCTCACCCCCGAGTTCCCCGCGCACCCGCCCGTGATCGACCACGTCGTAGCCGTGCTCCGACCCCGGCACGGACTCCAGCACGGGCGAGAGATGAAGGTGCGACACCCCGAGCGAGGCGATGTACGGCACGGCGGCCGCGACGGCGGCGAACGGGAACGAAGGCTGAAGCTGAACCCGATAGGTGGCGACAGGTACGACAGAGGTCATGAAGTCCTACGTACCCGCCACAGGACATTTGGAGCACCCTGACACGCGACGAAGCCCGCCGCTTTCCGGGGCGCGGCCGCACCTCCCGGCATCGGGTGCGCGCCAGGGGCGGTAGCCGTCCGGACCTCTAGGTCGGCCTTCTGAACACGGCCAGGCTCCGGTCCACCAGCGTCACCCGGTCCCCGGCCGCCACCTTCGGCCCGTCCTCGGGAACCGCGTCCTCCCGCCCCGTGTCCACCACCGTCTGCCACTGCGGCCCGTGATTGACCGGCACCACGAACTCCAGCGGCTCCGCCGACGCGTTCACCATCAACAGGAACGAGTCGTCCGAGATCCGCTCACCCCGGGCCCCGGGCTCGGAGATCGCGTTCCCGTTCAGGAACACGCTCAACGCCCCCGCCTGGGCGGAGTCCCAGTCCCGCTGCACCATCTCCTCGCCCTCCGGTGTGAACCAGGCGATGTCCGACAGCTCGTCGTGGGTCCCCTCCACCGGCCGGCCGTGGAAGAACCGCCGCCGCCGGAAAACGGGATGGTCCTTCCGCAGCCACACCATCGCCCGGGTGAACTCCAGCAGATCCCCGAAGGGGGCGCCCTCGCCCTCGTCCCCGTCCTCCGCGGAGGGCCACGGCACCCAGGACACCTCGTTGTCCTGGCAGTACGCGTTGTTGTTGCCGCCCTGCGTACGCGCGAACTCGTCGCCGTGGCTGAGCATCGGCACGCCCTGCGACAGCATCAGCGTGGCGATGAAGTTCCGCATCTGCCGGACCCGCAGTCCGGTCACCCCGGGATCGTCGGTCTCGCCCTCCGCCCCGCAGTTCCAGGACCGGTTGTGGCTCTCCCCGTCCCGGTTGTCCTCGCCGTTGGCGTCGTTGCGCTTGTCGTTGTAGGAGACCAGATCCCGCATCGTGAACCCGTCGTGGCAGGTCACGAAGTTGATGGAGGCCAGCGGGCGCCGCCCGTCGTCCTGGTACAGGTCGGACGAGCCGGTCAGCCGGGACGCGAACTCCGCGAGCGTACGCGGCTCGCCCCGCCACAGGTCACGTACCGTGTCGCGGTACTTGCCGTTCCACTCGGTCCACAGCGGCGGGAAGTTCCCCACCTGGTAGCCGCCCTCGCCGACGTCCCAGGGCTCGGCGATCAGCTTCACCTGGGAGACCACCGGGTCCTGCTGGACGAGGTCGAAGAACGACGACAGCCGGTCCACCTCGTGGAACTGCCGGGCGAGCGTCGCGGCGAGGTCGAAGCGGAAGCCGTCGACATGCATCTCGGTGACCCAGTACCGCAGCGAGTCCATGATGAGCTGCAACACGTGCGGCGACCGCATGAGGAGCGAGTTGCCCGTGCCGGTCGTGTCCATGTAGTAGCGCGGATCGTCCGTGAGCCGGTAGTACGACGGGTTGTCGAGGCCCTTGAACGACAGCGTCGGGCCCAGGTGGTTGCCCTCGGCCGTGTGGTTGTAGACCACGTCGAGGATGACCTCGATGCCCGCCTCGTGCAGTGCCCGGACCGCCGATTTGAACTCCAGCACCTGCTGCCCCCGGTCGCCCCAGGAGGCGTACGCGTTGTGCGGGGCGAAGAATCCGATGGTGTTGTAGCCCCAGTAGTTGCTGAGGCCCATGTCGGCCAGACGGTGGTCGTTCACGAACTGGTGTACGGGCATCAGCTCCAGTGCCGTGACGCCCAGGGAGGTCAGATGTTCGATGATCGCCGGGTGTGCGAGCGCCGCGTACGTACCGCGCAGCTCCTCGGGCAGCCCCGGGTGCCGCATGGTGAGGCCCTTGACATGGGCCTCGTAGATCACCGTGTGGTGGTACTCGGTACGGGGCCGCCGGTCGTCGCCCCAGTCGAAGTACGGGTTGACCACGACCGAGGTCATCATGTGCGGTGCCGAGTCGAGGTCGTTGCGTTTCTCGGGCGCACCGAAGTGATAGCCGTACACCTCCTCCCCCCAGGTGACCGAGCCGCTGATGGCACGCGCGTACGGGTCGAGAAGCAGCTTCGCGGAGTTGCAGCGCAGTCCGCGCTCCGGCGCGTACGGGCCGTGCACACGGAAGCCGTACCGCTGTCCCGGCATCACACCGGGCAGATACGCGTGCCGCACGAACGCGTCCGACTCGCGCAGTTCCACCGCCGTCTCGGAGCCGTCGTCGTCCAGCAGACACAGCTCTACTCGATGCGCGGCCTCCGAGAAGACCGCGAAGTTGGTACCGGCGCCGTCGTACGTGGCGCCGAGCGGATACGCCTGTCCAGGCCAGACCTGCATGGATACGACTCTTCCAGTTGTCGCGCGCCGCTGGGGGCGACTCCGGTGGGAGTCTCCCCCAAACTGAGGAAACCTCCTAGGGCATACGTCCCTCCTGCCCAGCGATGGACACATCGTGACGCCTCGGGGGCCGTCAGTGTCGGATCATCACCGCCGCCGGCTATGAATCAGCTCACTCCCGGCGCGGTAGCACGCCGGAACGGCCAAGTCACGGGCGGTAGTTGAGAAACGACCTGTCCATCCGGCTGTATCGTCACCCGCTACCGGAGTACCCTTCCTTGATCGTTGCGTAGGGGTGAGCTCGGGGGAGCGGAAGGCGGTGCGTGGGTGGGCTCGGGAGGGCTGGAGTTGCCTCCTGGTGACGCGGGCGATACGGGTCACGAGGGGAACTCCACAGATGTCCCACCCGGCGCGGTGTCCCTGGCACGGCCGATGGAGATGGGATCCATCGGCCCGGAACTGGACTGGAACGCCGACGCCTGGCTCGAAGTGCGTACGCGCGCCCAGCGGGCCGGTCGTGCCTACATCTGGCTGAACCTCGTCGAACAGCGGCTGCGCGCCGTCGTCGCCGCCGTGCTGCGGCCCATCTACGAGCCCGTCCACGGCGACGACTGGGTGGTCGCCGCCGCCGGACCCGCCGGACAGGAGTGGGTGCAGCGGGCCGTCGCGGTACGCGAGGTCAGCCGCCGCAAGGGCTATCTCCTCGACCCCGCCGACGACAACGTCCTGAGTTTCCTGACCCTGCCCCAGCTGCGCGAGCTGATGGTGCAGCACTGGCCCTGCTTCGAGCCGTACGTCGACGAGCGGCGCGACGTGGAACTGGCGCTGGACGAGCTGGAGGTCACCCGGAACGTCGTCTCCCGCAACCGGGCCCTCTCCGAGGCCGTCCTCGCCCAGGCCGAGCGCGCCTCGGCGAAGCTGCTGGAGATCCTGGGCGCGGGCAGCGACGTGCCCTCCGCGCGCCGGCTGCCCGTCGACGCGGTCGAGGACCTCGTCGGCGACCGGTACGCGGACGTCGTCGGCGTCCACCCCGACCGGGTGCGGCTGCTGCGGCAGTTCCCCGCCGAGGACCTCTTCGGCGGCGCCCGCCGCCTCGACGCCATCGGCATAGGCCTGAACCTCCTCGTGCAGAACTTCTCCGGACGACGGCTGGTCCGGCTCGCCGAGGGGGGCTGCCGGGTACGCCTGCTCTTCCTCAACCCCGCCTCCAGTTCGGTGAAGCGGCGGGAGCGCGAACTGGGCATAAAGCGGGGCGAGTTGAGCCGTGCCGTGGAGATGAACATCCTCCATATGCGCCGGGTCCGCTCCCGGCTGCGCGACCCCGGCGCGTTCGAGATCCAGGTCTTCGACGAGACACCCCGCTTCACCGCCTACCTCGTGGACGGCGACGGCACGGACGGTGTCGCGGTCGTCCAGACGTATCTGCGCCGCACCCGGGGCATGGAGGCACCGGTCCTCGTCCTGCGCGGCGGCAACCGGGTCCTGAAGGCCCATGAGAACGGCGAAGTCGGTCTTTTCGATACATACCGCGAGGAGTTCGAAGTGGCGTGGGCGGACTCGCGACCGGTGTCGTGAAGGCCTGCCGCGGGGCTAAGCGGAATGCGGTCCTCGGATTGTCAGTGGCCCATGCGATGGTGGTGGTCACTGGGGGAAAGCACCACCAAGAAGGGGGGCCAGCATGGGTTGGCACCGGCAGCTGCTGATCGGCTTCGACCTGGAGACCACCGGGACGGACCCGCGCGAGGCGCGTATCGTCACGGGCGCGGTGATCGAGGTCAAGGACGGGGAGCCGGTCGGACACCGGGAATGGCTCGCCGACCCGGGCATGGAGATCCCGGCGGAGGCGGTGGCGGTGCACGGCATCACCAACGCCCGCGCGACGGCCGAGGGCAGACCGGCCGACCAGGTCGCCGACGCCATCGCCGACGTCCTCGTCTCCTACTGGAAGACGGGCGTCCCGGTCGTGGCGTACAACGCGGCCTTCGATCTGACCCTGCTCTCCGCCGAGCTGCGCCGGCACGCCCTGCCGTCCCTGCGCGACCGACTCGGCGGCATCGACCCGGCGCCGGTCATCGACCCGTACACGATCGACCGCTCCGTCGACCGCTACCGCCGCGGCAAGCGCAACCTCGAAGCGGTCTGCGGGGAGTACGGCGTCCCGCTCGACGCCGCGCACGACGCCTCCGCCGACGCCCTGGCCGCCGCCCGGCTCGCCCGCGCGATAGCCCAGCGCCACCCGAAGGTCGCCGCCCTCGGCCCGGCCGAGCTGCACCGCAGCCAGATCGAGTGGTACGCCGAATGGGCCACCGACTTCCAGGCCTTCCTGCGCCGCAAGGGCAACCCGGAAGCGGTCGTCGACGCGATCTGGCCGCTGCGCGAGACCGAGGACCAGACCGAGGACCAGACCGAGGACCAGACGGAGGACGAGACGGTATGACGACCGCCGAGATCTCCCTGCGCGAGGTACGGGACGGCGACCTGCCCTCCCTCTGGGAGCACGCGTCCGATCCCGAGGCACAGCGGATCGCCGCCTTCACCGGGGAGTACCACTACGACCGGGCGCTCTTCGACGCCCACTTGGCGAAGATCCGCGCCGCCCCGGACGTCCTGATGCGCACGGTGGTCGCCGACGGCGAGGTGGTCGGCCAGGCCGCGGTCTACGGCCCGCCGGACGAACGCGAGGTCACCTACTGGATCGACCGCGCCCACTGGGGCCGGGGCATCGCCACCGCCGCCCTCACCGCCCTGATCGACCTCGAACCCACCCGGCCGCTGCACGCCCGCGCGGCCGCCGACAACACCGGCTCGATCCGCGTCCTGGAGAAGTGCGGCTTCGTCGTCACCGGCCACGACCGGGGCTTCGCCCGGGCCCGCGACGCGGAGACCGACGAAGCGGTGCTCATACTCGAAGCGACCTGAGCGACCTGAGCGACCTGAGCGACCTGAGCGACCTGAGCGACCTGAGCGACCTGAGCGACCTGAGCGACCTGAGCCTCCGGGGCCGTTCAGAACGGATACCAGCGGACCGTCTCGTCCCCGTCCCGCAGCGAGGCGACGCGGCGTTCGAACTCGGCCAGGGCCTTCGGATTGCTCGGCGCGTGCTGGGCGACCCAGGCACAGCTGGCCGTCTCGCGGGCGCCCCGCAGCACGGAACAGCCGTCCCACGCGCGGACGTCCCAGCCGTAGGTGGCCGTGAAGGTGTCGTAGTCCTCCGCCGGCAGCCCGTAGCGGTCGTGGGAGAGGGCCATGACCACGAGGTCGTGCTCGCGGAGGTCGCCGGAGAAGGTCTCCAGGTCGACGAGGACCGGCCCGTCGGGACCGATGTGGACATTGCGGGGGAGGGCGTCGCCGTGGATCGGGCCCGGGGACAGATGGGGGACGAGGGTGGCAGCGGCCGTGGCGAAGCCGTCGCGGCGTTCGCGGAGGTAGGCCGCGTCCGCCGGGTCGATCGCGTCACCGGCCAGGCGCAGCCAGCGCTCCACACCGCCCAGCAGTTCACGACGCGGCAGGGCGAAGGGAGGGGCGGGGAGGGCATGGACCAGCCGTAGGAGTTCGGCCAAATCACGGGGCCCGGCGGGGCGCACGGAGTCGGGCAGCCGGTGCCACACCGTCACCGGGTGCCCCTCGACGAGCAGGGCCTTCGGCTCGGCGGCCCGTACCGCCGGGACACCCGCCTCGGCGAGCCAGGCCGCGGCGTCCAGCTCGCGGCGGGCCCGGTCGAGGAGTTCGGCGTCACGGCCCACCCTGACGACCAGGTCACCGGCGGCGAACACCGCGTTCTCGCCCAGCGCGAGCAGCCGCGCCTCCCCGGCCCCGGCGGGCAGCACACCGGCCGTGACCAGTACGTCCCGCGCCCGTGCCTCGTCCATCCCGCGCCTCCGTGTCCGACCGACTCCGTACGGCCGACGCCCCCCGGTGGGACGTCAGGTTCACGCCATACAGCGGTCAGTCTCGCATTCGCACAGGTCGGGCCCTGTGCGCGGTGCCTTGACGCCCTGTCATGGCCTCAGCACCATGACGGGCATGACCTTGGCGACCGCGAAGCCGCAACGCCCGCGACCGGCCAAGCGGCGCACCCCGGCGGACGGCCGGGACCGGCGCCTGATCGACCACGGCGCCTGGTTCCTGGTCCTGCCCGCGCTGCTCCCCATCCTGGTGCTGAGCGTCGGACCGCTGCTGTACGGGATCGCGCTGGCCTTCACCGACGCCCAGTCCGGCCGGACCGAGCCCACCCGGTGGATCGGCACGCTCAACTTCCAGGACCTGCTGCACGACACCCTGTTCTGGGACTCGTTCCGCATCGGCCTGCTGTGGGCGGTCGGGGTCACCGTCCCGCAGTTCCTCCTCGCCCTCGGCCTCGCCCTGCTCCTCAACCAGCCGCTACGGCTGCGCTGGCTGGCCAGGGCGCTCGCGATCATCCCCTGGGCCATGCCCGAGGTGGTCGTCGGCATCATGTGGCGGCTCGTCTACAACCCCGACGCGGGCATCCTCAACGAGACCATCCGCGACCTGGGCCTCGGCGACGGCCGCGACTGGCTGAGCGGACTGGCCACCGCCCTGCCCGCCGTCATAGTGGTCGGCGTCTGGGCGGGCATGCCCCAGACCACCGTCGCCCTGCTCGCCGGACTGCAGAACACCCCGCGCGAACTGCACGAGGCCGCCGCGATGGACGGCGCGGGCGCCTGGCGCCGGTTCCGCACGGTCACCTGGCCCGCCATCAGACCCATCGCCCTGGCCGTCTCGGCGCTCAACCTGATCTGGAACTTCAACTCCTTCGCCCTGGTGTACGTCCTGACGAACGGCGGACCCGGCGGCCGCACCCGCCTGCCGATGCTCTTCGCCTACGAGGAGGCCTTCCGCTACGGGCAGTTCGGGTACGCGGCGGCGATGGGATGTGTGATGGTCGCGGTGATCTCGATGGTCCTCGCGTGCGTACTGGTCGGCCGACTGAGGCGGGGTGCGGACACGTGAGGACCAGCAAGGCAGCCCGCACCGGCCAGTACGCGGCCCTCCTCGCGTATCTCGTCTTCCTGGCCTTCCCCTTCCTCTGGCTGCTCTCCACCGCCTTCAAACCGGCCCGTGAGCTGGGCAGTCTCCACCCGACCTGGATCCCACAGGACCCGACCCTCGCCAACTTCAGGCAGGCCTTCGACGAACAGCCCCTGCTCCAGGCCGCGTTCAACTCGCTGGTCGCGGCGCTCGGCGCGGCCGTCGTCGCCGTACTGATCGCGACCCCGATGGCGTACGTCATGGCCAGGCACCGCACGACGCTGTCGCGGCTGGCGACCGGCTGGGTGGTGGTCAGCCAGGCGTTCCCGTTCGTGCTGGTGATCATCCCGCTGTTCCTGGTGCTGAAGAACCTCCGGCTGATCAACTCCGTCCCCGGACTGATCATGGTGTACGTGGTGTGGGCGCTGCCGTTCGCGCTGTGGATGCTCGTCGGCTACGTCCGGGCCGTGCCCGTGGAGCTGGAGGAGGCGGCGGCGGTCGACGGGGCCGGGAAGCTGCGGACGCTGGTGTCGGTGACGGCACCGCTGCTGGCGCCGGGCATCGTGGCGACGGCGCTGTTCGCGTTCATCACCGCGTGGAACGAGTTCTTCTTCGCGCTGGTGCTGCTCAAGACGCCGGAGCGGCAGACCCTGCCGGTCGTCCTCACCCACTTCATCGGCGCGGAGGGTGTGGCCGACCTCGGCCCGCTGGCCGCCGCGGCGTTCCTCGCGACGCTGCCCTCCCTTGTCGTGTTCGCGGTCATCCAGAAACGGATCACGGGCGGCATGCTCGCCGGGGCGGTGAAGAGCTGATGCGCGCGCGATGGCTGACGGCCGTTCTGCTGCTGTGCCTCCTGGCCGCCGGCTGCGGGGGCGACGAGGACGGTTCCGCCGACGGCCGGGTGACCCTCCGCTTCCAGTCCCTGGCCTGGCAGGAGGAGTCCGTCGCCGTCAACAAGGAGCTGGTGAAGGAGTGGAACGCCACGCACCCGGACGTCGAGGTCGAGTACGTCCAGGGGTCCTGGGACAGCGTCCACGACCAGCTGCTCACCTCCTTCGAGGGCGGGGAGGCGCCCGACATCATCCACGACGCCTCGGACGACCTCGCGGACTTCGCGTACGGCGGTTACCTCGCCGATCTGCGCGAGCTGCTGCCCGAGCGGCTCAAGTCGGACATTCCGGCGCGCAGTTGGGAGACGACGACCTTCGGGGGCGGGATCTACGGGGTGCCGTTCCTCCAGGAGCCGAGGGTGCTGATCGCCAACGCGACGTGGCTGCGTGAGTCCGGGGTGCGGGTGGCGACGCCGGAGGACCCGTGGACCTGGGCGGAGTTCCGGGAGGTCGTGAAGGAGCTGAGCGGCGACGGCAAGTACGGTGTCGCGTGGCCGCTGAAGGAGCCGGTGTCGGCCACGCTGAACCTGTCCCTCTCGGCGGGCGGGCAGCTGTTCCACCGGGACGCGGACGGCAAGGTCGAGGTCCGCTTCGAGGCGGCCGACGCGGTCGTCCCGAAGACCGTGCACGACGAGGTGAACGTCGACGGGAGCGCGTCGAGCACCACGCTCGGTATGGGCGGGTCCGACACGCTGCCCGGGTTCTTCGGCGGGAAGTACGCGATGGTCCCGCTCGGCTTCTCCTACCGTCAGCAGATCGTCCAGCAGGCTCCCGAGGGCTTCGAATGGCAGGTGCTGCCCGCCCCGGCCGGCGCCGACGGGCTCACCCAGGGCGTCAGCCCGCAGACCCTCTCGGTTGCAGAGGACAGCCCCCACAAGCAGGAGGCCGCCGAGTTCATCGACTTCCTCCTCCGCCCCGACAACATGGTCCGCCTCGCCCTCGGGGACTGGATGCTCCCGACCGGCACGGAGGCCCTCCGGGATTCCGCCCTGCGCACGACCCGGTTCGACTGGGCCACGGGCACGGCCCTCGCGACCCACCTCCGCTCCGCCCCCGCCCAGTCCGTGCGCGGCTATCCGGAATGGAAGGACAAGGTCGCGACCCCCGCGTACCAGGAGTACTACAGCGGGGCGATCGGGCTCGGCGAGCTGCGGGAGCGGTTGGAGGAGGACGGGAACCTGGTGCTGGCGCGCTACCAGCGGTGAGGGGGTGGGCCGGTGGGGGTGCGTTGTCGGGTGCGGGTCCGGTGGGGCTTCTCGCGCAGTTCCCCGCGCCCCTGAAAAGCAGGGGCTGCGCCCCGTGCTTTTCACCCCTGCAGCCCCGTCGCCCTTAGGCCCGCAGCCCGTCGCTTCTCAGGCCCACCGGCCCGTCGCCTTTCAGGACCGGCGGGCCCGTGGTCTTCAGGCCCGCAGGGGCCTGAATCTTTAGGGGCGCGGGGAACTGCGCGACCAGCCCCCACCGGACCCGCACCCGACAACCAACCCTGCCGCCCAAAAACGGTTGCACGAGACGTCTCGTCTCGCGTACCTTCGGCGCATGACCTCCCACATCGCCATGTTCTCCATCGCCGCCCACGGTCACGTGAACCCGAGCCTCGAAGTGATCCGCGAGCTGGTGGCAAGGGGCCACCGGGTGACGTACGCGATCCCGCCGGCGTTCGCCGAGAAGGTCGCGGAGACCGGCGCCGAGCCGAAGCTCTGGGACTCGACCCTGCCGGGCCCCGACGCCGACCCCGAGGCATGGGGGACGACGCTCCTCGACAACGTGGAACCCTTCCTGAACGACGCGATCCAGGCCCTGCCCCAGCTCATCGAGGCGTACGAGGGCGACGAGCCCGACCTCGTGCTGCACGACATCACCGCGTACCCGGCCCCCGTCCTCGCCCACCGCTGGGGTGTCAAGGCGATCTCCCTCTCCCCGAACCTGGTCGCCTGGACCGGTTACGAGGAGGAGGTCGCCGAACCCATGTGGGCCGAGCCGAAGAGCACGGAACGCGGCCGGGCCTACTACGCCCGCTTCCAGCGCTGGCTGGAGGAGAACGGGATCACCGAGCACCCCGACCCGTTCGTCGGCCGGCCCGCCCGTTCCCTGGTCCTCATCCCGAAGGCGCTCCAGCCGCACGCCGACCGGGTCGACGAGAGCCGCTACACCTTCGTCGGCGCCTGCCAGGGCGACCGCTCGGCACAGGGCGACTGGACCCGGCCGGCGGACGCGGAGAAGGTGCTGCTCGTCTCCCTCGGCTCGTCCTTCACCAAGCGGCCCGACTTCTACCGGGAGTGTGTGAAGGCCTTCGGCGACCTGCCCGGCTGGCACATGGTGCTCCAGGTCGGCAGGCACGTAGACCCGGCGGAGCTGGGCGAGATCCCGGCCAACGTGGAGGTGCGGGACTGGGTGCCGCAGCTGGCGATCCTCAAGCAGGCCGACGCGTTCATCACCCACGCGGGCGCCGGCGGCAGTCAGGAGGGCCTCGCCACCGCCACGCCCATGGTCGCCGTACCCCAGGCCGTCGACCAGTTCGGCAACGCCGACATGCTCCAGGCGCTCGGCGTCGCCCGCCATCTGCCCATGGCGGAGGCGACGGCCGAGACCCTGCGCGAGGCGGTCCTCGCCCTCGCCGACGACCCCGAAGTGGCCCGGCGCCTCAAGGAGGTTCAGCAGGGGATGGCGGGAGAGGGCGGCACCCGACAGGCCGCCGACCTCATCGAGGCCCAACTCCGAAACCCCTGATAGCCGGGCAAGCGGGTTGGTTCCATGTCAAACGTGAAATCCCGGCACTTTTTGGGTCACGGTCAGGTCACTCGATAACGGTCGGGTAACGCCCGGTCCGCGCGGAAAGCGCACCGACTCTGATACCGGGTTCGACCCTTACCCCCTCCGAAAGGTTGTGCCGGGCACTTCTTGTGCCTCAGGTGAACGGCTTCCAAGCTGAGCGTGAACTCATTTCGAACGCCAGGAAGTTGACCCATGCGCCGAGACATACCCGACCTCGCGGAAGTGCGCCGCGTCACGCAGAAGAAGCGGGACGCCTGGTGGACCGTGTGGCTCGTCGATCCGGTCGCCACACCGCTGGTGCGGCTCACCGCGAAATACACGAGGATCACGCCCAACCAGCTGACCTGGGGCGCCTTCCTGCTGGGCCTGGTCTCGGCCGCCTGCTTCGCGCTGGGCGACTGGCGCTGGCTGATCGCCGGCGCGGTCGTCTACCACCTGAGCTTCATCCTCGACTGCATGGACGGCAAGGTCGCCCGGCTCACCGGCCAGGGCTCCGTGTTCGGCGCCTGGCTCGACTTCGTCTTCGACCGCGTCCGGGTCGCGGCGTGCTCGGTGGCCCTGATGGCGGGGCAGTACGACCGCACCGGCGAGACCTTCTACATCTGGCTCGCCGCCGCCGTCATCGGCTGCGACGCGCTGCGCTACATCAACTCCCTGGAGACCTTCAAGGTCCGCCACACCATGCGCAAGCAGATCAAGGCCCGGCTCCGCGAGGCCCGCCGCGCCGAGAACGAGCGGGACCTCGCCTTCATGGAGGACCTGCTGCGCGAGAACCCCGAGGCCGACATCGAGCAGGACCTGCGCACGGCCACCGCCGAGGTCACCCAGGCCGCCCCGCGGACCCAGGTCGTCGACCTGCACCAGGAGTTCCGCCGCCGCTTCCCCGCCTATCTGCGCGTACGGTCCTTCCTGCTGCGCCACCGCGTCCGCCCCCACCTGATCAGCGGCATCGAGTTCCAGATGGGCGTCTTCATGATCGGCCCGATCATCGACTCGGTGATGGCGGCGACCATCGTCTCCGGCGCCCTGCTCCTCGTCTTCGAACTGGCCATCGTCTACAAGCTGCTGCTCTCCACCCGCGACTTCACCCGCACCCTCGACTCCTTCGACCGCGGAGACGTCCGGGGAGACGTGGCCAAGGCGGCCTGAACCGGCGCACACGGGCGGGCCGGGGGCGGTGACACCACCCCCGGCCCACTACCGCACTCCGGCCCCGGTCAGACCCGTACCCTCGTGTCCTCCCTGGCCGGGGGCACCGGCCCCGGGCCCGGCTCCGGCGCCTCGTCGTGGGTGAGGTCCGGCAGCCGGTTCAGCCACTTCGGCAGATACCAGTTGCGCTCGCCGAGCAGGGCCATCACCGCCGGGAGGAGCACACCCCGGATGATCGTCGCGTCGATGAGGACGGCCGCGGCGAGGCCCACGCCCATCTGCTTCATGGACTGCATGGACAGCGTCCCGAAGATCGCGAAGACGGCGACCATGATGACGGCGGCGCTGGTCACGACCCCGGCCGTGGTGACCACCCCGTGCCGGATCGCGTCCTTCGTCGTACGGCCCCGCAGCCGTGCCTCACGGATCCGCGAGACCACGAACACGTGGTAGTCCATCGACAGCCCGAACAGGATCACGAAGAGGAACAGCGGCAGCCAGGTGATGATGGCGCCGACACCCTCCGCGCCCACCAGCGAGGCCCCCCAGCCGTGCTGGAAGACGCCGACGAGGATGCCGTACGCGGCGCCCACCGACAGCAGGTTCAGCACGATCGACGTGATCGCGATCGTCAGCGAGCGGAACGACAGCAGCATGAGAAGGAAGGCGAAGACCACGACGAAGGCGAAGACCGGGACGACGGAGCCGACCAGCTGGTCGTTGAAGTCCTGGTTGCCCGCGACCTGCCCGGTGACCGGCGCCTCGACGCCTTCGACCTTGCCGAGCGTGGCGGGCCGTACCTCGTCGCGCAGCTTGTCCAGGCTCGCGCCCGCCTTGTCCTGGTCGGAGCCGCCGACCAGCGGCACGTACACGAACGCCACGTTCTGCGCGCCGTGCACCTTGATCTCCACCGGGCCGCGCGAGGCGCCCGAGGCGACGGCCTCCTCCTTGAAGTCGGCCAGCGCCGACCGCACCTCGGGGGCGTTGATGTCCTTCGCCTTCACGACCACCTCGGCCGGCTCGGAACCGCCCGGGAAGGCCTCGTTGACCCGGTTGTACGTCTGCACGATCGGCAGCGAGTCGCCGAACTCCTGGTCCAGCGTGAGGTTCTGCGTCTTCATCCCGACCGCGGGCGCGGCCACGGCGAGCAGCGCACCGGTCGCGACGACCAGCGACAGCGCCGGCCTGGCGAGGACGACCCGCAGGACGGCGTTCCAGAAACGGCTCTCCGCGTTGCCCTCTCCCGAACGGCCGTTCTTCCGCCGCTTGTCCGGGTGCAGGAACGGGATACGGCCCTTCTCGACCCGCTCGCCCAGCAGCGACAGCAGCGCAGGCAGCACCGTGACCGAACCGACCATCGCGACGGCGACGACCATCAGGGAGGCCAGGCCCATCGCCTCGAACTCGGCGAGCCCGGTGAACAGCATGCCCGCCATCGCCACGCACACCGTGACACCGGAGACGATGATGGCGCGGCCACTGGTCGCGGCGGCCACCCGCAGCGCGGTCTGCGCGTCCCGGCCCGCCGCACGCTCCTCGCGCTCACGGCGCAGATAGAACAGGCAGTAGTCGACCCCGACGGCCAGACCCACCAGCAGCATCACGGAGTTGGCGGTGTCGCTCATCGGGATCACATGGCTGACGATGGCCATCAGCCCCATCGTCGCCATGATCGCGGTCATCGCCAGCGCGACCGGCAGCAGCGCCGCGACGACCGCGCCGAACGCGATCAGCAGGATGCCGAGCGCCACCGGCAGCGCCGAGTACTCGGCCTTCTGGAAGTCGTCCCCGAACGCGTCGTCGAACGTCTTCATCATGGAGGCGCCGCCGATCTCCTCGATCCGCAGCGACCCGTGGTCCTTCTGGACACCCTCGACGGCCTTCAGCACCGGCTCGATGCGCTCGCCCGCGGTGTCCGAATCGCCCCGCACGTCGAACTGCACCAGCGCGCTGCGGCCGTCCTTCGAGATCGTCCGCGTGTCGTACGGCGAGGTCACGTCCGTGACCTTCCCGGTGCCCTCGACGGCCTTCATGACGTCGTCCACGGCGGCCCGGAACGTGGCGTCCGTGGCCTTGGTGCCGTCGTCCTTCGCCTGGATCAGGACGGTCTCACCGGCGGGCTCCTCGATGCCCGCCTCCTCGATGATGTGCGCCGCCGTGCTGGTCTCTCCCTTGAGCTGGTCGCTGTCCTTGACCTCGACCGAGCCCATCGCCGAGCCGATCCCCATCGTCAGCACGACGAACAGCACCCAGATCCCGACGGCCGCCCAGCGGTGCCGGGCGCTCCAGCCGCCCGCCCGGGCGGCGACACCCCGCACCCGTATGTCTCCGTTTGCCATCGCCGGCCAGTCCCCTCGTCGACAGGTGACGGCCCCCTGCCGTCGCCCTTCGCTTCGAAGGTATGAGCCGGATAAGGGCATCTCTTCGTGCTCTCCGGTGAACCCCGAGGCCTACGACTCCTCCGCTCGGACCCCACCCCCTCCCCACCAAGGAGGACAGTGACCCCCTACACCTATCCCGGCCTCTCAGGGCCCCTCCTCAGGGTGATCGCCCCCTCCCGTGCTTATCGTGAGCCCATGACGACGTACGCGGCGCTTCTGCGCGGGATCAATGTGGGCGGCAGCAAGAAGGTCCCGATGGCCGACCTCCGCACCCTCCTGACCGGCCTCGGCCACACCGGTGTGTCCACCTACCTGCAGAGCGGCAACGCGGTCTTCACCAGCGACCACGGCGACGAGGACTCCCTCGCCGCCGACCTCACGACGGCCATCGGCGAACACTTCGGCTTCACCGTCGACGTCCTGGTCCGCGACCACGCCTACCTGGAGGCCGTCCGCGAGGCCTGCCCGTTTCCGGCGGCGGAACTGGAGGGCAAGCAACTCCACGTCACCTATCTCTCGGAGACCGTGGACGCGACCCGCTTCGAGGGCATCGACCAACAGGCCTTCCTCCCCGAGGAGTTCAGACTCGGCGACCGGGCCGTCTACCTCTACGCCCCCGAGGGCCTCGGCCGCTCCAAGCTCGCGGAGACCCTGTCCAGGCCCCGCCTCCAGAAGGGTCTGATCGCCACGACCCGCAACTGGAACACGGTGGTGAAGCTGGCGGAGCTGACCGGGGCCGGCTGACTGTCGCGTTTGTTCAAGAGGACCCGGCGCGCCGTCCCTAGCGTGAGGTGCATGACGAACCACGACACCCCGCACCCACGCCCGCACCCCCACCACCCGTTCATGGCGGAATGCGCCGCCGAGGCGGCCCGTGTCGCCCGGGGCGTCACGGCGGAACAGCTCGCCCGTCCCACCCACTGCGGCGACTGGGACGTCCGCGCCCTGGTCAACCACTGGGTCCTGTACACCTCGCACGGCCTGGAACACCGCGCCCTGCGCAAGCCGCTTCCTGAGGAACTGACCCGGCGCGACTTCACCACCGCCCCCGACTGGGCCGACGCCTACGCCGCCCAGCTGGACCGCGCGGTCACGGCCTGGGCCGACCCGTCCCTCTGGGAGGGCGACATCGACCTGGGCATGGGCCCGCTCCCGGCCGTCGACCTGGCCGGCATGATCATCAAGGAGATGGCCGTCCACGGCTGGGACGTCGCCGTCGCCACGGGCCAGGACTTCCGGGTCTCGGAGGGCGCCGCCCGCTTCGTCCTCGACGTCGTCGAGACCCACGGCGACCTCTACCGCCAGTACGACGGCTTCGCCGACCCCGTGCCCGCACCGGCCGACGCGCCGGTGTTCGACAGGGCGCTGGCGTCGAGCGGCAGGGACCCGAAACTCGGAATCCGCTAGGACCCGGACGTTCAAACGTTCAAACGTTCAAACGTTCAGACGTTCAGGCGCTCGCGCCGATCCGCGTCCGCAGCAGCGCCTTCACGGACGCCTCGTCGTACCTGCGCAGCAGCAGCCGGGCCACTTCCGGTGCCGGGCCCAGTACATCGGCGAGGACGTCCGCCTCGGCCGCGCCCGTCGCGATGCGGTCCGGCAGCCGGCCGGGCGCGAGGACATACGGCGCGACGGCGACGCGTTCGCAGCCGAGTGCCCGGAGCTCCCGTACGGCGTCCTCGGTGCGG
Source organism: Streptomyces sp. NPDC001868 (assembly GCF_040297125.1). NCBI lineage: Bacteria > Bacillati > Actinomycetota > Actinomycetes > Kitasatosporales > Streptomycetaceae > Streptomyces > Streptomyces sp. NPDC001868. The sequence continues at coordinate 424,750 of NZ_JBEOYO010000002.1, forward strand.
GGGAGGGATGCGGAGGCGAACGCGGGTCGCACGGCGCACCAACCGGTGTGCCACCACTCCCGCGCGATGTCGGCGATCACCGCGATCGCCTCCGGGTCGGAGGACCCCGCCGAGGCCAGGACGACCCCGGTCGAGGATTTGTCGGCGGGGTTCAACCCCGCCTCGTACAGCCGGTGTTCGAGCGCCGTCAGCAGCAGCGGCGAGGGGCCCAGGACGTCGGCCTGGCGGATGCGCAGGCGTGGCGGGGCCTCCCGCAGGACCGCCGGGATGTCCGCCTTGGCGTGGAAGGCGCGGGTCAGGAGGAGCGGGAGCGCCACCACGTCCCGGACGCCCTCCGCCGCCAGTGACTCCAACACCCCTTGGACGGAGGGGATGTTGAAGTCGAGGAAGCCGGTCTCCACCCGCAGCCCGGGGCGCAGCGCCCGCACACGCCGTACGAGGGCGTGCACGGTCGCGGCGTGCCGCGGATCGCGGCTGCCGTGGGCGACGACGAGGAGAACCGGCTTCCTGAGGTGCATGGGGATCAGCTCTTCACCAGCAGACCGCGGCTGCGCAGCACCCACCGCTCCAGCGGACTGAAGATCAGCAGGTCGATGGCGATACCGACGATCAGGATGAGGAAGATGGCCAGGAACACCTGCGGCATGCTGCTGTTGGTGCGGCCCGCCTCCAGCATCTGGCCGAGGCCCGAGCCGATGTCGGGTGCCTTGGCGATGATCTCGGCGGCCATCAGCGAACGCCAGGAGAACGCCCAGCCCTGCTTCAGACCGGCCACATAGCCGGGCAGCGCGGCCGGCATCACGATGTGCCAGGTGCCCTTCAGCCCGGTCGCGCCCAGGGTGCGGCCGGCCCGCAGGAACAGCGGCGGCACCTGGTCGATGCCGGACACCAGACCGTTGGCGATCGACGGGACCGCGCCGAGCAGGATGACCGTGTACATCACCGACGGCTCCAGCCCCAGCCAGACCACCGCGGGCGGCACCCACGCCACCGACGGCAGCGACTGCAGACCCGAGAGGATCGGGCCGATGGCGGCGCGGACGATCCGGACGCGGGCCACCAGCAGACCCAGCGGGGTACCGATCGCCAGGGCGGCGAGGAAGCCGAGCAGACCACGGGAGACGCTGGTCCAGATGGAGTCCAGGAGTGTGCCCTGCAGCCAGGCCTGCCGGACCTCCTCCCACACCGCGGACGGCGAGGGCAGCTTGTAGGCCGGTGCGACCTCCGCCAGGACGAGGAGCTGCCAGACCGCCAGCACCAGGGCGACCGCGGTGATCGGGGGCAGCACCTTCTGGACGAGTACCTGGCGCAGCGGCGGCCGCCCGGTCTGCACCGAGTCGAGCGCGTCGAGGCCCGCCTCCAGCCCCGCGAGATCGTCGGAGTCCTTGACGTTCTTGCCGGGGATGGCGTCGCTCGTGGTCTCAGTGCTGGCCATGGCGGCGGATCTCCTTGCGCAGTTCTTCGGTGATCTCGACGGACAGCTCCGCCACGGCGGTGTCCTCGATGCGGCGCGGCTGCTGGATGCCCACGGTCCACTCGCGGGCCACCCGGCCGGGGCGCGAGGACAGCAGGACGACCCGCTCGGCGAGCCGTACCGCCTCGCGCACGTTGTGCGTCACGAACAGCACCGAGACCCGCGTCTCGCTCCAGATCCGGGTCAGCTCGTCGTGGAGCACGTCCCGGGTGATGGCGTCGAGCGCGGCGAACGGCTCGTCCATCAGCAGCAGCTTGCTCTCCTGCGCCAGGGCGCGGGCCAGGGCGACACGCTGGCGCATACCGCCCGACAGCTCGTGCACCCGCTTGCCGTACGCGCCCTGGAGCCGGACCAGACCGAGCAGTTCCTCGGTCCGCTCGCGCCGCTCGGCCTTCGGAACCCCCCTGAGCTTCAGGGCGAGTTCGATGTTCTTGCCCGCGGTGAGCCACGGGAACAGGGCGTGCTCCTGGAACATCAGAGCCGGACGCCCGTCGGTCGTGATGCTGCCCTGCGACGGGGCGTCGAGCCCCGCCACCAGGTTCAGCAGGGTGGACTTGCCGCAGCCCGAGGCCCCCAGGAGGGTGACGAACTCGCCCGGAGCGACATCGAGCGTGATGTCGTCCAGGACGAGCTGCTGCCCGGTCGGCCCGGCGAAGGACTTCGATACGTGCTCGATACGGGCGGCGTGCTCGGCCGTCTGGACGCCGTCGGCGGCCTTGGCGAGTGTGGTGGCCATGGTCGTCACCTCCTGGGAACTCATCGGACTACGCGGTTACTTGACGCCGAGACCGGCGTCGTCGACCTCGTCGTCGCCCTCGGCCTTGAGGACCTTGTTGAGCAGCGTCAGGTCGTAGATCCCGTCGAGCTTCGGGTTCTCCAGCAGACCGGCCTTGACCGCGTGGTCCGCCTCGGTCTGCAGGGTGGACGCCAGCGGGTCGTTGATGAACTGGATGGACTTCCACGCCGGGTCGAGCACCTCAGCCGGCAGTTCCTTGCCGGAGTCCGCCTTGAGCTGGGCGTTCGCCGCGGTCTTCGCCTCGTCCGCGTTGGTGTTGATGAACGCGTTGGTCTTGACCGAGCCGCGCAGCACGGCCTCGACGACGTCCGGGTGCTCCTTCAGGAACTCCTGGCGCACGATGATGTTCGTGATCACGAACTTCTTGTCCGGCCACAGGTCGGCCTCGTCCAGCAGGACCTTCGCACCCTCGGCGACCAGCTTGGAGGCGGTCGGCTCCGGCACCCAGGCGCCGTCGATGGCACCGGACTTGTAGGCGTCCGGGGCGACGGAGTTCTCCGTGCGGACCACGGACACATCGCCCTTGCCCGTGTTCGCGTCGACCTTCCAGCCCTGCTCCGCGATCCAGTTGAGGAACGCCACGTCCTGGGTGTTGCCGAGCTGCGGGGTGGCGATCTTCTTGCCCTTGATGTCCTTCAGGGACTTGATCTTGTCCGGGTTGACGACGAGCTTCACGCCGCCGGAGGCCGAGCCGCCGATGATGCGCAGGTTGGCGCCGTCCGCCTTGGTGTAGCCGTTGATCGCCGGGGAGGGGCCGATCCAGCCGATGTCGATGGAGCCGCCGTTGAGGGCCTCGATCTCGGAGGGGCCGGCGTTGAAGGTCGTGTACTTCGCCTTGGTGCCGCCGAGCTCCTTCTGGAAGAAGCCCTTCTGGATGCCGACGAGGGCGGTGGCGTGGGTGAGGTTGCCGAAGTAGCCGATGTTGACGGTGTCGAGACCGCCGATCTTCTCGGCCCCGGCGGCGACCTTGTCGGTCTTGGTCTCGGTCGACTCGGAACCGTAACCGCAGGCGGCGAGGGTGAGCAGGGGAAGCGCGGCGATGGCGGCGAACGTACGCCGGAAGGCGGCGGAGCGGTGTGCAGGCACGGGAGGTGTTCCTCTCGGAGGCCCGGCGGTCACGGTCTCTCAGGTCGTGGCCGGGAGGTCAGGAGAACGGTCTTCGTCGCAACCGGGACGTCGGGTGGGGGGACGGGGCGCGCAAGCAGTGCGCGTACGTCATCGCACACATCGCGCGACTCCGCCCTGCCCGCTGCCGAGGGCGCCGCTGCCGACACGGCCGCCCTCCTTCGCGAACGTCGCGTAGTAGTCCACTGGGTTCATGTCAGAAGTCCCACCCGTCGTCCTCGGCCTCGTCCTTGACGGGCTCGGGGGAGGCGAACGACTCGCCGACCATGCCGGCGGTGAGCGTCGTGCCGTCGGCGGGGTCGATCAGGATGAAGGAGCCGGTGCGGCGGGAGTCGGCGTACGAGTCGACGGGGAGCGCCTCCGCCGTACGGATCTTCACCCGGCCGATGTCGTTCGCGACGAGCTGTCCCGGGTGCGGGTGCAGGGACAGGTCGTCGAGTGTGAGACGGGAGGGGATGTCCTTGACGATCGCCTTGACCGTACGGGTGCCGTGCTTGAGCAGCACCCGGTGGCCCACGGTGAGCGGCGCGTCCGCGACATGGCAGACGGTCGCCTCGATGTCCTGCGTGGTCGCGGGCGCGTCCTTGCTGGGGACGAGGAGATCGCCGCGCGAGATGTCGATGTCGTCCTCCAGCAGGAGCGTCACCGACTGCGGGGTGTGGGCCGCGTCGACCGGCTTGCCGAGGAGGTCGATGCCCGTGACCTTGGTGGTACGGCCGGAGGGCAGGACCGTCACCGGGTCGCCGACGCGGAACGTACCGGCCGCGATCTGGCCCGCGTAGCCCCGGTAGTCCGGGTGCTCGGCGGTCTGCGGACGGATCACGTACTGCACGGGGAGACGGGCGTGGCAGTGCGCCAGGTCGTGGGCGACCGGCACGGACTCCAGGTGCTCCAGGAAGGTCGGGCCGCCGTACCAGTCCATGTTGGCCGACGGCTCCACCACGTTGTCACCGGCCAGCGCCGAGATCGGGATGGAGGTGATCTCCGGGACGCCCAGCTCGGACGCGTACGCCGTGAACTCCTCGGCGATCCGCGCGAAGACGTGCTCCTCGTACCCGACGAGGTCCATCTTGTTGACGGCCAGGACCACGTGCGGGACACGCAGCAGCGCGGCGATCGCGGCGTGCCGGCGGGTCTGCTCGACGACGCCGTTGCGGGCGTCGACCAGGATCACCGTCAGCTCGGCGGTGGAGGCACCCGTCACCATGTTGCGGGTGTACTGCACATGGCCGGGGGTGTCGGCGAGGATGAACCGGCGGCGCGGGGTGGCGAAGTAGCGGTACGCCACGTCGATGGTGATGCCCTGCTCCCGCTCGGCCCGCAGGCCGTCGGTGAGCAGCGCGAGGTCGGGGGCGTCCTGGCCACGGCTGGCGGAGACCCGCTCCACGGCCTCCAGCTGGTCGGTGAGGACCGATTTGGAGTCGTGCAGCAGCCGCCCGACGAGGGTGGACTTGCCGTCGTCGACCGAGCCCGCGGTGGCGAACCGCAGCAGGGTCGTCTCGGTGAGTTCCGTGGTCGTGGTCATGCCTAGAAGTACCCCTCGCGCTTACGGTCTTCCATCGCGGCCTCGGACATCTTGTCGTCGGCGCGGGTCGCACCCCGCTCGGTGAGCCGGGAGGCGGCGATCTCGGTGATGACCTGGTCCAGCGTCACCGCGTCCGAATCCACCGCACCCGTGCAGGACATGTCCCCCACGGTCCGGTAGCGGACGAGCCGCGTCTCGACGGTCTCGCCGTCCTTGGGGCCGCCCCACTCACCGGCGGTCAGCCACATGCCGGCCCGCTGGAACACCTCACGCTCGTGCGCGAAGTAGATCTGCGGCAGTTCGATCTTCTCCCGGGCGATGTACTGCCAGACGTCCAGCTCGGTCCAGTTGGACAGCGGGAACACCCGGACGTGCTCACCGGGGGCGTGCCGGCCGTTGTACAGGTTCCACAGCTCGGGGCGCTGCCGGCGCGGGTCCCACTGCGAGAACTCGTCCCGCAGGGAGAACACCCGCTCCTTGGCGCGCGCCTTCTCCTCGTCGCGTCGCCCGCCACCGAAGACGGCGTCGAACTTCTCCGCCTGGATCTTCTCGGTCAACGGCACGGTCTGGAGGGGGTTGCGGGTGCCGTCGGGGCGCTCCCGCAGCACTCCGCGGTCGATGTAGTCCTGCACGGAGGCGACGTGCAGCCGCAGCCCGTGCTCGGCGACCGTGCGGTCGCGGTACTCCAGGACCTCGGGGAAGTTGTGCCCGGTGTCCACGTGGAGCAGCGTGAAGGGGATCGCCGCCGGGGCGAAGGCCTTCAGCGCCAGGTGGAGCATGACGATGGAGTCCTTGCCGCCGGAGAACAGGATCACCGGCCGTTCGAACTCACCCGCCACCTCGCGGAAGATGTGGACGGCCTCGGACTCCAGCGCGTCCAGGTGGGACAGCGTGTACGGGGTGCCGGTCTCCCCGGAGACGGCGGCGACGGTCGTCGTCATGCCAGACCCCTCTCGGTGAGCAGCTTGTGGACCAGCGCCGCGGACTCCTGGACCGTCTGGTCCTGCGACTCGATGCGCAGGTCCGGGGTCTCGGGAGCCTCGTACGGGTCGTCGACCCCGGTCAGCCCGGAGATCTCACCGGCCGCCTGCTTGGCGTACAGGCCCTTCACATCGCGTACGGAGCACACCTCGACCGGTGTCGCCACATGCACCTCGACATACGCGGCACCGCTCGCCGCGTGCCGCTTGCGGACCGCCTCGCGGCTGTCGGCGTAGGGCGCGATGACGGGCACGAGCGCCTTGACGCCGTTGCGGGCGAGCAGGTCGGCGAGGAAGCCGATGCGCTGCACGTTGGTGTGCCGGTCGGCGCGGCTGAAGCCGAGGTCCGCGGTGAGGAACTCACGGATCTCGTCGCCGTCGAGGACCTCCACGAGGTGGCCGTCCTCGCGCAGGCGGCCCGCCAGCTCGTAGGCGATGGTGGTCTTGCCGGCGCTCGGCAGACCCGTGAGCCAGACGGTGGCTCCGGTGGCTCCGGTCGTCACTGGGTTCTCCTGGTTCGTCGCGGGAGCACGGTCCGTCCCGGGGACGGTGTTCCCGACGGTGTCAGCGGTCTCGACGGTCTTGGTGGCGGTCTCGGTGGCGTTCTCTGCGGGCACCGCGGCGGTCACAGGTGCAGCCCGCACTCGGTCTTGGAGTTGCCGGCCCAGCGGCCGGCCCGCGCGTCCTCGCCCGGGGCGACGCGGCGGGTGCAGGGGGCGCAGCCCACGGAGGTGTAGCCGTCCATGAGCAGGGGGTTGGTGAGCACGCCGTGCTCGGCGACGTAGGCGTCCACGTCGTCCTGCGTCCAGCGCGCTATCGGGGAGACCTTGACCTTGCCGCGCTTGTCGTCCCAGCCGACGACCGGGGTGTTCGCCCGGCTCTCGGACTCGTCGCGGCGCAGACCGGTCGCCCACGCGTCGAAGCGGGTGAGGCCCTCTTCGAGGGGCTTGACCTTGCGCAGGAAGCAGCAGAGGTCGGGGTCGCGGTCGTGCAGCTTCGGCCCGTACTCGGCGTCCTGCTCGGCGACCGTCTGACGCGGGGTGATCGTGAGGACGTTGACGTCCATCACGGCCTCGACCGCGTCGCGGGTGCCGATGGTCTCCGGGAAGTGGTAGCCGGTGTCGAGGAACACGACGTCCACGCCGGGCCTGGCCCGGGAGGCGAGGTGGGCGACGACCGCGTCCTCCATGGAGGAGGTCACGCAGAAGCGCTTGCCGAAGGTGTCCACGGCCCACTGGAGGATCTCCAGCGCCGAGGCGTCCTCCAGATCACGGCCGGCCTGCTCGGCGAGCGCCTTGAGTTCGGCGCGCTTCGCCGCGTCCGGGCCGGCCGCGTCCGTCGAGGACGCGGCCGTGGACGCGGATGTATCGGAATCCGAGTCCGTCTGAACGGCAGTCATATGTGATCCCCTCCGCTGTCGGCTCGCTGAACCCCCCGGGCCAGCAGCCCGAGGAACTTCAACTGGAAGGCTCGATTGCAGGCTCCGCATTCCCACGCGCCATGACCCTCTTCGTTCGGGCGCAGGTCCTCGTCACCGCAGTAGGGGCAGTAGAAAGGGGCGGCTCGCTCGCTCACGACAGGGCCTCCTCGCTGGCGCGGGTGACCCAGGCGGCGAAGCGCTCGCCGTCCTCGCGCTCGTCCTGGAACCGCTTGAGCACGCGCTCGACGTAGTCGGGGAGTTCGTCGGAGGTGACCTTCAGGCCGCGCACCTTGCGGCCGAAGCCGGCCTCCAGGCCGAGCGCGCCGCCCAGGTGCACCTGGTAGCCCTCGACCTGCTCACCCTGGTCGTTGAGCATCAGCTGACCCTTGAGACCGATGTCCGCCACCTGGATACGGGCGCAGGCGTTCGGGCAGCCGTTGATGTTGATGGTGAGCGGCTCGTCGAACTCCGGGATACGGCGCTCCAGTTCGTCGATCAGCGCGGAACCCCGGGCCTTGGTCTCGACGATGGCGAGCTTGCAGTACTCGATGCCGGTGCAGGCCATGGTGCCGCGCCGGAACGGGGAGGGGTTGACCGTGAGGTCCAGCGCCTCCAGGCCCGCCACGAGCGAGTCGATCTGCTCCTCGGTGACGTCGAGGACGATCATCTTCTGCTCGACGGTGGTCCGGACCCGGCCGGAACCGTGCGCCTCGGCGAGGTCGGCGATCTTCGTCAGCGTGGTGCCGTCGACGCGGCCGACACGCGGGGCGAACCCGACGTAGTAGCGGCCGTCGTTCTGCTGGTGCACACCGACGTGGTCGCGCCAGCGGGCCACCGGCTGGTCGGGCGCCGGGCCGTCGATGAGCTTGCGCTTGAGGTACTCGTCCTCCAGGACCTGGCGGAACTTCTCCGTGCCCCAGTCGGCGAGCAGGAACTTCAGGCGGGCGCGGGTGCGTAGCCGCCGGTAGCCGTAGTCACGGAAGATCGAGATGACGCCCTCGTACACGTCCGCGACCTCGTCCAGCGGCACCCAGGCGCCGAGCCGCTGCCCGATCTTGGGGTTGGTGGAGAGGCCGCCGCCGACCCAGAGGTCGAAGCCGGGGCCGTGCTCGGGGTGGCGGACACCGACGAAGGCGATGTCGTTGATCTCGTGCGCCACGTCGAGCAGCGGCGAGCCGGAGATCGCGGACTTGAACTTGCGGGGCAGGTTCGAGAAGGCCGGGTTGCCGATGATCCGCCGATGGATCTCGTCCATCGCGGGGGTGCCGTCGATGATCTCGTCCGCGGCGATGCCGGCGACGGGCGAGCCGATGATCACACGGGGGGTGTCACCGCAGGCCTCGGTGGTGGACAGCCCGACGGCCTCAAGGCGCTCCCAGATCTCGGGGACGTCCTCGACGCGGATCCAGTGGTACTGGACGTTCTGCCGGTCGGTGATGTCGGCGGTGCCCCGCGCGAACTCCTGCGAGATCTCGCCGATCACCCGCAGCTGCTGGGTGGTGAGACGACCGCCGTCGATCCGCACCCGCAGCATGAAGTACTTGTCGTCCAGCTCCTCCGGCTCCAGGATCGCGGTCTTGCCGCCGTCGATCCCGGGCTTGCGCTGGGTGTACAGCCCCCACCAGCGCATCCGGCCGCGCAGGTCGTTGGGGTCGATCGAGTCGAAGCCACGCTTCGAGTAGATCGTCTCAATGCGTGTCCGCACATTGAGACCGTCGTCGTCCTTCTTGAACTGCTCGTTGCCGTTCAGCGGGGTGAAGTGTCCCGCGGCCCACTGGCCCTCACCACGGTGACGGCTCACCTTGCGGCGTGGCGTGGCGGGGTTCTGCGGGGTGGCGGCCATGGGTGTATGTCCTTCGGGAAAGGCGTGGAAGCGGCTCTGACCTGCGCTTGCGCGCGCATGCGAGCACACGCGGGCAGCGTGTGCGGCGCCTGCGCGTCTTTGCGCGGGCTGAAACAGAGGAGGGTGCGGCGCTAGTGCCCGGGGTCGTCCAACCCCTCGCGGCAGGGGCGTCAGCTCACCGGACAGATGGCGCTGGACATGCGGCCGAGGTCGACGTGCCGCCGACTCACCAAGGCAATTCCAGTTCCAGACATGACGGAAGCGTGTCACGGCTCTTTAGACCGAGTCCACCGTCATCCATATTCCGGACAAGGATGTCTCGCATGCCGAGACGGTGTGATGTGGGTCATGGTGTGGAAACGGTCGCCCCGGGCCAGGGTCCCGGCGCCGGGGTGTCCGCCTCCTCGGTCACCTTCGTGTCGAACAGGGTGAAGCCCCGCCGCTGGTAGTTCGCCATGGCGTGCTCGCCGTCCCGGGTGCAGGTGTGCAGCCAGACCCGCTTGGTCGGCGGCAGCCCCGGCCACCGCTCGGCGAGGTCCCAGGCCCGGGCCGTCCCGTACGACAGCAGATGTCCACCGATGCGCCGCCCCCGGAACGCCGGGATCAGCCCGAAGTACACGATCTCCACGACCCCGTCGTCCTGCGGCTCCAGCTCCACATAGCCGGCGGGCGTCCCCCGGTCGTAGGCGACCCAGGTCTCCACACCCGGCCGGCCCAGGTGCTCCTGCCACCGCTCGTACGGCCACGACAGCCGGTCGATCCAGCGGATGTCACCGCCGACCGAGGCGTACAGGAAGCGGCTGAACTCGGGGGAGGGGACCTCGGCGCGCACGATGCGGACGTCGTCGCCCTCGGGGGCGGCGGCGGGAAGCAGGTCGCTGGGGGAGGTCTGTTCCAGGGACCAGGTGGTGACGGGGCTGCTGCTCATGAGCCCAGGGAATCACGGGGCCCGGCCCGCCTCCAAGGCCGGGCCGGGTCGCCCTGTCGGGCCGAGAGCGCTAGTCCAGCGTGCCGTCGACGTCCTTCAGCTTCACCGCGTACAGCACCCGTTCCGGGATGGGGTCGGTGAGCGTCCACAGCTCGCCGGTCTCCGGTGAGTAGGAGAGGGAGGCGGTGTGGCGGCCCCAGCAGGCGTACGACCTGAGGCCCGCCTTCTCGTCGGCCTCGGTCTCCGCGCACTTGGCGACCTGGGCCCCGTCCTCGTCCTGCCGCCAGAGGGTGCCGTGCCCGTCGGGCTTCTCGGCGGCCTGGTCGACATACCAGTCGCCCTGGTGGGCGAGGACGCCCCGGACGCCGGTGGCCTCGGTCTGGTACGCCTCCGTGGCGACGGCGCTGCTCTCGCGCCCGGTGGTGGTGAGCAGGCCGGTGCGGTCGGAGGTGAGGTCGAGGGCGTAGCGCCAGACGCGGGCGGGCTCCTCGCGGCCCGGCCGGAACCGCTCGCTCGCGACGACGGTGGGCGGTGTCGACGTCCGGTCCAGGGAGAGCGAGCCGAGGCAGGGCACCCCGTCGTTGTCGCGCGCGTCACAGCCGCCGCCCGCCGGTGGGCTGTAGGCGGCGATCGCGGGCAGCGCGTACCGGTAGTGGTGGGCCGACCAGCCGTCGCCGGCCTTGCCGATCACCTCGCTGTCGGTGACGTCGGCGCGGAGGAAGCGGGCCAGGTCGAACACGTACAGCGAGTCGTCCCGCCGGCCCCGGCTCTCCGGGCCCCGCGCGGTGACGATCAGCTTGTCGTCGTACCAGGCCATGCCGCCGAGCCGGGAACGCAGGCCCTCGAAGTCCTGTCCGTCGGCCGTCGGTACGACCAGCAGGACCCAGCGGTACTTGAGGTTCGCCGGGTCACTGGCGTCGACGAAGGCGACCCGGGCGAGCCCCTCCTCGTCGGGCGCGCCGACGCCCGGACCGCCCGCACGGGTCGGGTGGCCGCCGGGCGTGTCGCTCCCGGCGCCGGTGTGCGTCCAGCCGGCCGCGATGACCTGGTTGTTCCGGGACGTGGTGACCGAGCGGGGGACCCACCTGTCGTCGACCGCGTCGCCCGGCTCCCAGCAGTACGCCCGCGCGGCCACCGGCTCGACGGGCAGACTGTTCTTCTCGGCGCCGAAGCAGTCGCCCTCGCCGCGCATCGTGTGGTTCGCGCTCCGCAGCACCTCCTCGACATCGACCGCGCCGCCCGTCTTCGTGGTGAGCGTGCGCAGTCCGGTGCCGTCGGTGAGGGTCTCCCGGAGCTGCAGCCTGCGCAGTTCGTCGGGCGAGGTGATCGAGGAGAGCGCGCCCGGTGTGGGGCTGCCGGCCGCCTGTGACGTGCTGATCAGCGTGGCCGCCGCCGTGAGGGCCAGCGCGGTTCCCGCCAGGGACGCGCGCAGCGCACGTCCCCTTCTGCGTCGACGGTGTCTGCCGCGGTGCTTCATGAAACCTCCCGGGGACGGCCAACTGCCTACCGAGACCAAGATCTTGACGGAGGGACAGGTGGGGCGGCCTGGCAGCGATGCTACGGCAGTGGGACACGTGTCACGCCGAGGTCCCGAGAAATCAAGGGAGATCCCTCACTCCGGGGCCATGATCCGTTCACCGGGTGTGATCCCCCGCGCCCGTACCACTCCCGGTGCCACCGAGTGCGGCAGCAGGTCCAACGGGGCCGCGGGGAGCAGGACTTCGACGTCGGCCCGCTCGGTGAAGCGGTACGGGCGGTGGTCGAGGAAGGCGCCGAGATAGCGGCGTACGCGGGACATCTCGGCGCGCACGGTGACGGTGCGGGCGAGGTCGCCGAACATGTCGTCGGCGAGGGCGGAGGCGCTGCGGCCGCCGCGGTGGAGGGCGAGGAGGTACAGGAGTTCGGCATGGCGGGGGGTCAGTTCATGGGTCCAGGAGCCGGCGCAGCCGGCGACGGTGAGGGTCCAGCGGCGCGGGTGGGAGACGTCCAGGGTGATGTGGGTGACGGTCGGGGCTGGCGCGGGGTCCGCGGTGGGGCGTATCAGCCAGCCGGTGGGCAGCGGTTCCACGGAGCACAGGCCGAGCGCGGGGAGCCAGCAGCGGCCGGGGGAGAGCGCCTCGGGGAGGGCGACACGGCTGGTGTACGGCATGCCGGTCACCGCGGCCGTCCAGCCGTCCCGGTCCACGGCGACCGCCCGGCCGCCGATGCGGGCCAGGACCGGGGCCGCCACCGCGCGCAGTTGTTCGAGCGAGGTGAGGTGCAGGTCCCGCAGCCGGGCCTGGGCGAGCTTGGCGACCGAGTCGACCAGGGCGAGGGTGGAGGGGTGCAGGGTCTCCAGGGGGCCGCTGATGTCCACCGAGCCGAGCAGCCGGCCGTCGCGCGGGTCGACGACGGGGGCGCCGGTACAGGTCCAGGGGTGCAGTGCGCGGACGAAGTGCTCGGCGGAGAAGACCTGGACGGCGCGGCGGGAGACGAGGGGCGTGCCCACGCCGTTGGTGCCGACGGTCTCCTCGCGCCAGTCCGCGCCGATCCCGAGGCCGTGCCCGTCGGCCTTGCGGAGCACGCCGGTACTGCCCTCGCGCCACAGCACCCGGGCGTCGGCGTCCGCGACCATCATGATGTGCTGCGCGGTGTCCGCCAGGGAGAGCAGCCCTTCGCGGAGCACCGGCATGACATGCCGCAGCCGTGAGGTCCGGCGGCGGCGCTCGACCTCGTCGCGGCCGAGGAGGTCGGACCGGAAGTCGTGGTCGGGGTCGACACCGCTGTGCGCCGTGCGGCCCCAGGACTCCCGGATCGCGGGGCGCGGGGCGGGTTTCGAGGGCCGGCCGTCGAGGGTGGAGGCGCGGATCTCGCCGAGGACCCGGGCCGCCCGTGCGGCGTCCGTGGCGGTGAGCCGCGTGACTTCCATCGGCGAGTGCGGCACTCGTTCCTCCCCGGCGGGCCGGTCCGCTCCTCGGCCCCGGTGGCCGTGGAAGTCCGGATCCGCGCGACGGCGTTGACTGCGGGGTTCATAGTCTGCCGCTCTTCGGCCACGGAGGGACACACTCCGGCCACAGAGCGCAGACGAGTTGCAACCCCCTGCAACCCTGGCGAACCGGCGTACGCTCCTTGAAACTTGTTCAACGTCGCCTGTCGCGGCGTATGCGCTCCGCTCAGAGGGGCCCACGAAGCGGGGGTGGTGCCGTGTCGGCGCAGCACCACCCCCGCGTCGGACCCTCCGGTCGCACCACTCGAAAGAGGACGCCCGTACGTGCGGCGGGACGCCCCCGGCCGGTGTCGGTTCAAGCCACCGCACGCGCCCGTTCCACCACCGACGCCAGATCCAGGGTGTGCGGCAGGGTGCCGAAGGCCGTGCCCCAGTCACCGCCCAGCCGGGAGGCGCAGAACGCGTCGGCGACCGCCGGGGGCGCGTACTGGACCAGGAGCGCGCCCTGCAGAACGAGGGCGAGCCGTTCCGCGAGCCGGCGCGCGCGGGCCTCGATGCCGTCCAGGTCGGCGAGTTCGGTGAGCAGGTCCTTGATCGCGCCGTCGAGCCGGTGGTCGGCGCCGCGGGCCCGGCCCACCTCCCGCAAGTAGGCGTCCAGGGCCCGGGGTTCACGCTGGAGGGCGCGCAGTACGTCCAGGGCCTGGATGTTCCCGGCGCCCTCCCAGACGGAGTTGAGCGGGGACTCGCGCAGCAGCCGGGGCATGCCGGACTCCTCGACATAGCCGTTGCCGCCCAGGCACTCGGCGGCCTCGGTCACGAGCGGGGTGCAGCGCTTGGTGATCCAGTACTTGGCGGCCGGCACCGCGATCCGCAAAAACGAGCGTTCGTTCTCGTTGCCGGCCTCCGCCGCGTCGTAGGCTGCCGCCAACCGCATCGCCAGCGTCGTCGCCGCCTCCGACTCCAGCGCCAGATCGGCGAGGACGTTGCGCATCAGTGGCTTGTCGATCAGCCGCCCGCCGAACGCCTCCCGGTACGCGCAGTGGTGGACCGCCTGCGCCACCGCCTGCCGCATCAGCGAGGCCGCGCCCAGCGCGCAGTCCAGCCGGGTGGCCGCCACCATCCCGATGATCGTGCGCACCCCCGCGCCCTCGTCCCCGACCCGGCGCGCCCACGTCCCGTCGAACTCGACCTCGGCGGACGCGTTCGACCGATTGCCCAGCTTCTCCTTCAGCCGCTGGATCCGGAACACGTTCCGCGACCCGTCGGCCAGCACCCGGGGCACCAGGAAACACGTCAGCCCGCCCGGGGCCTGCGCCAGCACCAGGAACCCGTCCGACATCGGCGCCGAGCAGAACCACTTGTGGCCCGTCAGCTCGTACGTCCCGTCCTCGGCCAACGGCCGTGCGCCGGTGGTGTTGGCGCGGACGTCGCTGCCGCCCTGCTTCTCGGTCATGCCCATCCCGAAGAGGACCCCGGCCTTCCGGTCGGCGGGCCGCATGTCCCAGTCGTAGAGCAGCGACGTCAGCCGCGGTTCCCACTCGGCGGCGAGCGCCGGGTCCGTGCGCAGCGCGGGCACCGCCGCGTGGGTCATGGACAGCGGGCAGCCGTTGCCGGCCTCGACCTGGGTCCAGACGACGAACGCCGCCGCCCGCCGCACATGCCCGCCGGGCCGCGTCCAGGCCGCCGTCAGCCCCGCCGAGACCCCCTTGCCCAGCAGCCGGTGCCACGACGGATGGAACTCCACCTCGTCGACCCGGTTGCCGTACCGGTCGTACGTCCGCAGCTTCGGCGGGTTCTCGTTCGCCAGCCGCCCCCACTCCTGCACCTGAGCGGAGCCCGCCGTACGGCCGAACCCCGCCAGCTCGTCCCGCGCCTCGTCCAGCAGCTCCGGTGCCAGATGCCGGTCGACCGCCTCCGTCAGGACCCGGTCGGCGGCGAAGACGTCGTAGTCCACCAGGGGCGGAGCCTGGTTGGTCACTTCATGGGTGCTGGCTGCCATGAAAGGAACCTACCCGCCGGCATCGCCCCGGCACGGCGACGCTCACCGGTGTCCGGCGGGCAGGAGCCAGGTCGGCGGATGTCCGGTGGGCAGGAGTCCGGCGCCGGACCGGGGTACGGATCGGCGCCGGACTCGCGGGGGCCGGCTCAGACGGGCGCCGCCAGCTCGCCCGTCCCCAGTCCGCCCGTCCCCAGTCCGCCCGTCCCCAGTCCACCCGTTCCGAACTCCTCCTCCGGGTCCAGTACGCCCTCCCCGTACTGCTCCAGCGGCCAGCCCGGCCGGTAGATGGTGTCGAGGTAGCGCTCCCCGAGGTCCGGGGAGACGGCCACCGCCGTGGTGTCGGGCGAGCCGTTGCGGGTCAGCCACTCGGTGGCGCCGCTGACGACCGTGCCGGTGGAGCCCCCGAAGAGGAAGCCGCGCCGGGCCATACGGTGACAGGCCCGTACGGTGTCGATCTCCTCCACCCGGACGACGTCGTCCACATAGGACGCGTCGAGCAGCGCCGGAGTCACGCTCGTGCCCAGCCCCGGGATCATCCGGCGGCCCGGCGCCCCGCCGAACGCCACCGAACCGACGCTGTCCACGGCGACGATCCGCACCCGGCGCCGCCGCTCCCAGAACCACTGGGCGCAGCCCATCAGCGTCCCGGAGGTGCCGACCCCCACGAACAGCACGTCCAGCCGCGGGAACTGCCGGGCGATGGCGGGCGCGGTGGTGCGGTAGTGCGCCTGCCAGTTCGACTCATTGGTGTACTGGTCGAGCCACACGTACCGCGGGTCGGTGGCGCACAGCGCGCGGACGTACGCGATCCGGGCGCCGAGGAAACCACCGTGCGGGTCCGGTTCGGAGATGACGTGCACCCGGCTGCCCAGCGCCTCGATCATGCGCCGGGTCTGCGGATTGCACCGGGAATCGGTCACGCACAGAAACCGGTAGCCCCGGCTCGCCGCGATCATGCTCAGCGCGACGCCCAGATTGCCGGACGACGACTCGACGAGCGTCGAGCCCGGCCTGAGCCGTCCCTCCCGTTCGGCGGCCCGCACCATCTCGGACGCGGCCTTGAGTTTGATCGAGCCGGCGAAGTTGAAGCCCTCGCACTTCAGGAAGAGCTCGTGTCCGACGACCTGTCGCAGATCGACGTACAGCTCCTCCTCGTTGAAGTCCGTGGGAACGGATATGACTGGCACTGCGGCCCCCCTGGTTGTGCACTGTCGTACGCGGTGCGCCCGGCCGTTCAGCCGTGGCGGCGCAGCTCGTGGAAGAAGTCGTCCACGACCCGCAGCTCGCCGGAGCGGGCCACTTCGTCGTGAACATGACCGCCGACCGCGAGGTCGAGGACCCCGAGGCCGAAGGGCGAGAAGATCACCGGCCGGTCCGCCGGCACGGTCGCCCGGCCGGTGAGGACGTCGTGGAGCGTTCCGTCGAGGAAGTCCCGCGCGCCGGTGAGCTGTTCGGTCAGGTGCGGTGACGTGTTCGCCTTGAGGCAGTGCTCGACGTCGTCGACGAAGTTCGCCGACGCGAGCAGCACCTCGGGCGCGAGATCGCGCAGCGACACGTGCAGCACCAGCGGGTGGTGGTCGAACCACTTCGGTTCATGGATGTGCGGCTCGCCCGCGATCGTCGCGAGGACCACCAGGTCGCTCGCCCGGATCACGTCCTCGGCACCGTCGTACACGGTCACCCGCCCGCCCGCGTCCGACCGCTCCAGATACCCCCGGAACCCGGCCGCGCTGTCCGCGGACAGGTCGTGCACCCCCACCTCCTCGAACGCGAAGCCGGTCGCCACGAGGAAGGTGTGGATGTACCGGGCGATCAGGCCCGTTCCGAGGAAACCGACCCGGGTCGGACGCGGCGCCCCCCGGCGCGCGTCGCTCAGCCGGTCGGCAGCCAGCGCCGCCGAAGCGGCCGTCCGCGTGGCGCTGATGATGGAGGCCTCCAGACACGCGAACGGATACCCGGTGGCGTGATCGTTGAGGATCAGCACGGCGGAGGCGCGCGGCAGCCCGCTCGCCGTGTTCTCCGGGAAACTGGAGACCCATTTCAACCCGTCCACCTGGTACTTCCCGCCCAGCGAGGCGGGCAGCGCGATGATCCGCGACGACGGACGATCGGGGAAGCGGAGGAAGTACGACGGCGGATTGACCGTGTCGCCCGTCTCCCCGTTCCCGTGCAGCAGATAGGCGGACTCGACCAGTTCGACGATCTCCCGTTCCCGGCCCCGCAGGGCCCGCTGCACCTGGGCGCCGGAGATCACGGCGAAACCCGGAACCTCGGTCATGTGAAGCTCACCTCGTCCTTCGAGTCGGAGTCCTGCTTGTCGGAGCCCTGTGCGGGGGAGTGCCGCTTGTCGTGGCCGGGCGGCCGTACCGGATCGGCGAGGCCCACCAGCACCTCGCGCGGCCCCTCGAAGGGCTCACGGCTGTGGGCGCAGCGGATGTTGTCGACGAGGAGCAGATCGCCGGACCGCCACGGTTCGCGGACGGTGTGCGCCTCGTAGACCTCGTTGAGCGTCGCCACGACCTCGGCGCCGATCGGATCGCCGTCGCCGTGACGGGTGTTGAAGGGCAGCCCGTCGGCCCCGTACATGTCCACCAGGTACTCGCGGACCTCGGGGTCCATGGTCCACTCGTTGAGGAACGCGATCTGGTTGAACCAGCAGCGCCGGCCGGTCACCGGATGCCGGAGCACGGCCGCGCGCCGCTGCCGGGTGTGCAGGGAGCCGTCGGGCCGCCAGGCGAACTCGATGGAGTGCGCCCGGCAGTAGGCCTCGACGACGGTCCGGTCGGCGGTGCCGAAGGCCTCGGCGACCGACGCCCCGATCTCGTCGTTGTACGAGCGGGTGAGCAGCCAGCCGTCCCGCTCGAACCGTTCGGTCAACTCGGGCGGCAGCGCGGCGAGTACGGCCTCCGCGTCGGCGACCCCGGTCGCCCCGCCCCGCCCGGCGGGTTCGAGGCAGGCGAGGAGCAGCAGGCCGGGGACCTCCAGTGTGTAGCTCAACTCGTGGTGCATGCACATCGGTTGGTTCGACGGCCAGGCCGTCGAGGAGTACACCCCGTCCGCGTACGTCCGCCGGGGCGCGAACGCCTCCCTCTCGGTCATCAGCGTGTCGGCCAACTCCCGGAAGACAGCGCCGACTTCGGTCGCGTCCCGCAGCCCGAGGCCGCGCACGAGCACCGAGCCGTGCTCGGCGACGACGGCCCGCAGGGCGTCCCGCTGCCCGGCCGCCCAGCGGGACGCGGGTCCGGCGGGCGAGACGGTGAGCAGCGGCGGCCTGTCGGTCGACAGCTCGATGTCCGGCAGCGGCGGGGGAGTTGACGACGGCGGACTCGTCGCCGTGTCCTTGCGATGGCGCGCGGCGGCGCGGCGGCGGCTCAGGAAGCTCACAGCGACGACCTCCCCACGGTCCCGGCGGCACCGGGCGCACCGGCCCTCGTGTGCGTCCCCGTGTCGGCCCTCGTGTCGATCAGCCCGGCCAGCTCCGCCAGGACCGGATGCCCGGCCACGTCCTTGGGGGACACCGCCCGCTCCAGGGCGATGGCGAGCTTCACCGCCGACAGGGAGGTGCCGCCCCGGTCGAAGAAGTGGTCGTGCCGGCCGATCCGGTCCCGTGGCACCCCGAGCACGTCGGCCCACGCGGCAGCCAGCCGCTCCTCGGTCGGCGTGACCAGGAGGCCGCCCGGCTCGCCTTCCACGGAGCCGAGTCGCTCCGCCAGCGAGGTCAGCGTCCGCCGGTCGATCTTGCCGTTGGCGGTCAGCGGCAGGCTCTCGCGATGGTGGAACACCGACGGCACCATGTACGCCGGCAGCGACGCCGCCAGCCGGTCCCGCAGCTCCTCGCCCGCCAGTGGCCGGCCGGAGTGGAAGGCGACCAGCCGCGCGCCCCCGGCCACCACCACCGCGCCGTCCCGCACGCCCGCCACCTTGAGCAGCGCGTTCTCCACCTCGCCGATCTCGATCCGGAAGCCCCTCACCTTGACCTGGTTGTCCCGGCGGCCCAGGAACTCCAGCTTGCCGTCGGGCCGCCAGCGCCCGTGGTCCCCGCTGCGGTAGAGCCGTTCACCGGGCCGGTACGGGTCGGTGGTGAAGGCCCGCGCGGTGCGCTCGGGATCGTTGACGTACCCCCGTCCGACACACACCCCGGAGAAGACGATCTCCCCGGGCGCGCCCAGCGGCACCAGGGAGAGCCGCTCGTCGACGACGTACACCCGGACGTTGCGGACGGGGCGGCCCAGCGGCACCCGGCTGCCCTCCGGGGCCCGGTCCATCACCTCGTGGTTGGTGTCGTCCGAGGTCTCGGTCAGCCCGTAGGCGTTGACCAGCGGTATCCCCGGTGCGGTGGCGAACCAGCGCTCCGCCAGCTCCTTCTTCAGCGCCTCCCCGGTGACCGACACCCGGCGCAGGTCGGGCAGTTCCCGGGGGTGCCGCTCCAGATGGGCGAGGACCGCTTCGAGGTACGACGGCACGACCTGGACCACGTTCGCCCGGCCCTCCACGATCCGGTCGACGAACCGCCCGACGTCCAGGATCGCGTCCTGTTCCACCAGCAGGGTCCGCCCGCCGACCAGCGGGGCGGCCAGCAGCTGCCACAGGGAGATGTCGAAGCACTGGGGCGCGGTCTGCGCGACCACGTCGCCCTCGCCGATGCCGAGGTCGTCGAGCTTGGCGTGCAGATGGTTGAGCATCCCGGCGTGCTCGCACATCGCGCCCTTGGGCTCACCCGTGGAACCGGACGTGAAGTACAGGTACGCGAGCCGGTCCGGGGCGATCTCCATCCCCAGGTCGGAGTCCGGGTGGGCCTCGTCGTAGGCGTCCTCGACGAGCAGCCGCCGCACCCCGGGCAGTGCGGCCAGGGCCTCGTCCAGCGTGGCCGTACTGCCCCGCTCGGTGAGCACCAGCTCGCAGCCGGCGCGGGCGAGCGTGGTGGCGACGCGCTCGGCGGGGAAGTGCGGCTCGACGGGCAGATAGGCGCCGCCCGCCTTGAACACCGCGAGGACGGCCGCCATCCAGTCCAGGTTCCGTTCCGTCACCACCGCGACGACGCCCTCACGGCCGAGCCCGCGCACCAGCAGGGCCCGACTGAGCTGATTGGCCCGGGAGTTGAGGTCGCGGTACGTCCAGCGCCGGTCGCCGTGGACCGCCGCGACCGCGTCCGGGTGCGCCACGACCCGCTGCTCGAACAGCTCGTGCGCCCGGCGGTCGGGCAGTTCGCGGTGCGGACCGGCCAACCCGTCGATCTGGAACCGGAGTTCGTCGTCCGACACCAGGCTCCTCCGCCCGTGCTCGGCGTCCGGCTCGGCGGCCAGCAGGGTGAGGGCGGTGAGGTGGTAGCCGGCGATCCGGGCGGCGCCCTCCTCGTCGAGCACATCCGTGCGGTACCGCAGCCGCAGCGCCGGACCGTCGTCGCGGTGCACCAGCCCCACCCGCAGGACCACCTCCTCGTCGAGGTCGCCGTCGCCCCCGCTCGTGTCGAGCACGGTCTCGAACGGCGCCTCGGCGAGCCCGAGTTCGTGCCGCAGGGCGTCCACCGGGAACCCGGCGTGCGTCAGCAGCTCCGCGGTGACCCGGTGGGTGTGGCCCAGCAGCTCCCGCCAGGTGTCGCCGGGCGCGGTGGTGAGCCGGCACGGCAGGGTGCGTCCGTCCTCCAGCCAGCCGGTGACGACCTCGCCCTCGCCCGACAGCGCGGACAGCACCTTGGCGTGGGCGGCGAGCAGCGCGGCCGTACCGTCGGCGGCGGTCAACAGCCCCTCCGGCAGGGCCACTTCGTAGGCGGCGACCCCTTTGGCCGGGTCGGCGCTCCACCTGGGTATGACGGTCCGCCCCCCGGCGCCGAGCACCCCGTGCCAGTACGCGCGGGCGACGTCGCCCGCATCCAACAGTTCCATGTTCTTCCCCCGATTCACCGTGATCCGGTGTTCTCCGTCGCCGGGTTCCCGCCCCAGCGTGCGTACGGCGGCACCTCCTCGCCCTTCATCAGGAAGGAGTCGGGCGCGAGCACGGCCCCCTCGCCCAGCGTCACGCCGTAGTGGACGAACGCCTGGACCTCCAGCGTGCTGCCGGCGCCGATCGTGACGTGGTCGGACTTGAAGGTGCCGTCCTCCTGCGAATGCGCCTGGATCTTGCTGCCGGCGGCGAGCGTGCAGTCGTCCCCGACGGCCGTCAGCGTCCGCTCGGTGATGTACACCCCGTCGTCGAAGACCCGGCGCCCGATCCGGACCCCGAGCAGCCGCCAGACGAGGTTCTTGTACGGAGTGCCGTTGAGCACGTCCAGGTGTTTGTCCGGCAGCTTCCACAGCCGCTCCTGCCGCCAGAAGACGGGGTCGTAGATGGAGCACAGCCGGGGGCGCAGCGGCCGGAAGCGGGTCAGGGACCGCTCGATCAGCGCGTAGTACAGGACGGTGAACAGCAGCGCCGCGAGCGGCAACGCGGCGAGCGCCAGCAGTCCGGCGAAGCCGTCGCCGTGCCCGTACAGGTCGTAGGCCGCGAAGCCCAGCAGGGTGAGCGCGAAGGTGTGCAGCCAGCGCAGGAACAGGAACAGTCCCATCGAGCGCAGGTTGAAGCGGTTCTTCGCGGCGAGCCGGCGGCGCAGTTCCTCGCCCTCGCGCAGATGGTCGAAGCGGCTGTCGCGTTCGACCGAGCGGGGGATCTCGAAGGGCGGTGAGCCGAGCAGCCCGACCCCTTCGCGGAGCTCGCCGTCGAGCGGGACCAGCACCTTGGTGGCCAGCAGACAGTTCTCGCCGGTCCGGCCGCCGACCGGGTAGGCGATGGCGTTACCCAGGAAGTTGTGCCCGCCGATCGCCGTCCGGGAGACCCGGAACGACGTACCGGAGTAGTCCGCGTTCATGACCGACAGACCGTCCGCGACCATCGTGCCGCTGCCGACCGTCACCAGGTACGGCGTCTCGTGCCGCACCTCGGTGCCGAAGTTGGAGCCGGTCTGCTCGACGCGCGAGAGGTCGTATCCGAGGGCTTTGAGGTAGGGGACGATGTACGAGCTGTCGCCGCACAGCCACTTGAAGAACTTGAGGTTGGTCAGGCGGGCGATCGCGCGGTGCACCGAGTAGTGGAAGCCGTACAGCGGATAGACGCGGTCCGGCTTCACCAGGGGGCGCAGCAGCCGCGGTACGACGAACACGGTGACGGCGCCGACGACGACGGAGCCGGTGAACAGCACGAGTGACAGGGCCGTCGCCTCGACGTAGAAGCGCGCCGAGGTGAGGTGCCGCGACGCCGGGTCGAGCAGGATGTCCAGCGAGGGCGCGGCGGTGAGCAGCAGATAGGCGCCGCCGACGGTCAGCGGCACGTACAGCAGCAGGGTCTGGAGCAGGGCTGTGAGCCCGTATCCGGCCCGCCGGAGCGTGCCGCAGGGGAGCGGGGCGACCCGGATGTGGTCCACGTCCGTGCGCCGGGCCGGTGAGCCGTGCCAGCTCTCCCCGGCGGGGACCGACTCCTCGGCGCGCAGTGCGGAGGAGTGGCCGAGCTGGGAGCCGTCGCCCAGGGAGGTGCCGATGTCGAGGACGGTGTGCTCGCCGACGAAGACGTCCCGGCCGAGGGTCACCGGGCCGGTGCGGATGCGCCCGGCGCGCGCCCGGTAGCAGAGGAAGTAGGAGTCCTTGCGGACGACGGTGCCCGCGCCGATCGTCAGCAGATCGGTGCAGACCGGGACGGTGTGGCTGAGGATCGTGACGCCCGGTCCGATGCGGGCGCCGAGGGCCCGCAGATAGAGCACGTACAGCGGATTGCCGGCGAACAGGACCATCGGACTGGTGCGCAGGAGCGCCTTCACGATCCAGAACCGCAGATACGCCGGGCCCCACACGGGGAACTCCACGGTCTTCCAGCGCCCGATCAGCACCCACTTGGCGGCGACCGGCAGGGTGCACAGGGCGAGGAAGGCGAGCGCGCCGAAGACGGCCGACCGCAGGTAGACGGCGACGATCCCCGAGGCGTCCGCCACCCACTCGTACCCCTGTACGTATCCGGCGGTGGCGAGCAGGCAGTATCCGGCGAAGAGGAGCAACTGCAGCGCCCCGCACAGGACGTACCGGAACGTACTGCCCGGGGGTGCGGGCTCGGCGGGCACCGGCGGGGCGGCCCGCGGCGGCGGGGCCTCGGTCAGCGCGGTGGCGAGAGAGCGGATCGTCGGGTGGCCGTAGACGTCCCGGATGGACACCGACGGCAGATCGGGGTGCTTCCTGACGCGGGCACAGAAATGCGCCATCGTCAGCGAGTTGGCACCGAGGTCGTCGAAGAAATGGCTTTCTGCGGGCACATGTTCGACGCGTGCGACGCCGGCCAAAACCTCGGCCAGGAGTCGCTCGGTGGCGGTGTACGATTCCGCCGCGTCCGGCTCGGCCCCCTGGACCTCGCCCGGTATTTCCACCACGGGTCGTGGCGCTGGCAATGTCATTGAATTTCTCCGCGACAGGTATTGCGATGGAAGGCGCCCGGGGGTGAACGGGACGGCGCGCGGAATGACAGAAGGAGGGGGGAGAGTTGCAGAGATGGAAAGCGGTGACGCGTGTGGCGGAATTGATCAGGCCTGGTCGGAGCCTCGATGAATCCCCTGGTGTGCGCTGTGCCGGCACCTGGTCCAGGTAGGCGCAGCGGAATGCAATCCGGATTCTTTCGGTACATTCGGGAACAGGTCAAGTGAGGTCGGGTAATTGACGCTTTCCCGCCCCTTTTCGGATCTCTTCCGACCTGTCGGACCTGCGTCCGCCCACCGCTTCAGCGGGGAACTTTCCAAAGGGACGGTACAAACACGCCCGGAGGTTCCGCTTCCGGCCCCTCAATGATTCGGCCAGCACGTCCATGACAGAAAAGGCGATTCGGAATCACCTTTGATTTCTTCTGGGTTTCCCTTTGTTTGCTGCCCCGTGACGCGACCGGAGGGAAACGTGCGCCGCACACGGACGGGAGCCCGCGCCGCACGCGGACGGGAACACGGGCCGCACGCCGACCCCGTCGCGGCCGACGCCACGGGGAGGTGAGGGCGGCACGCGCGGCCGGATACCTTTAGGGCGTGCAGCCAGCAAGTCAGTCACCCCCACCGTCCGGGACGCCCGAGAGCTCCCATGGACGTCTCCACCGCGCCCGCGCCCTCTACCGGGACGTCTCCAAGCGCAGGACCGCCTGGCTGCTCCTGAAGGACACCGTCAACTCCTGCATCGAGTACCGCATCCTGGGCCTCGCGGCCGAGGCGGCGTTCTTCACGCTGCTCTCCGTACCGCCGCTGCTGCTCAGCATGATCGGCCTGCTCGGCTACGTCGACGACTGGACCGGCGCCGACACCATCGCCAGCCTGGAGCTCAACCTCCTGGAGGCCTCGCGCACCGTCCTGTCCGACAAGGGCGTCGCCCAGATCGCGCAGCCCATCCTGGACGACGTGATGAAGGGCGGCCGTCCCGACGTCATCTCCATAGGCTTCCTCTTCGCCCTGTGGTCCGGCTCCCGCGCGGTGAACGTCTTCATCGACACCATCACCGTCATGTACGGCCTCGACGGCGTCCGCGGCATCGTCAAGACCCGCCTCATGGCGTTCCTGCTGTTCATCGTGGCCCTGCTGATCGGCTCGGTCGCCCTGCCGCTGATGGTCGCCGGGCCCGACGCCGTCGTCCGGATCGTCCCGTGGTCGGCGACCGTCGTGCAGGTCCTCTACTGGCCCGTCGTGATCGTCCTGTCCATCGTCTTCCTCACGACGCTCTACCACGTGTCAGTACCCGTCCGCTCCCCCTGGGTCGAGGACGTACCGGGCTCCCTCATGGCCCTCGGCATGTGGGTCCTCGGCAGCTTCCTGCTCCGCATCTACCTCACCAGCACGGTCGAGGGGGCGACGATCTACGGCTCCCTGGCCGCCGCGGTCGCCGTCCTCCTCTGGATCGGCGTCAGCGCTTTCGCGGTCCTGGTCGGCGCCGCCGTCAACGCCGCGATCGACCGCGTCTGGCCCGCCGCCGCCACGGCCGCGGCCCGCGCCGCCAACGAGCGCCTCCGCGAGGAACAGGCCGCCGAATACGTCGCCCGCGCCGCCGCCGCCCGCTCCCACGACCCCGAAGACCCCGACATGCCCTCCGAATTCCCCGAACGCTGGTCCCGCTTCCTGCCCCCGGAGGACGTGACGTCACGACTGCGGTCACCGGTGAAGAAGGGGGAGGAGTAGCGCGCCTCGCCGGGGCACGGGGCGTGTGGTGTCAGGTGCCGGGCGACTGCGGGCCTTGCGGGGCAGGGCGAGCGGTGCGCTGCCGGCTGCGGGGCGGCGCAGGCTTGTGTGGGGCCGTGTGTGAGCGGTGCGTCGTGATCCGCCGGGCGACCCCAGGCCTTTAAGGGGCGCGGGGAACTGCGCGAGCAACCACGGACGGCCCGCACCCCGCAACGCACCCTCACCCCCACGGTGCTCACGCTCCACACACGGCCCGCACCCCGCAACGCACCCTCACCCCCACGGTGCTCACGCTCCACACACGGCCCGCACCCCGCAACGCACCCTCACCCCTACGGCGCTCACGCTCCCCAAACCCCGGCCGCGGCCCCCTCCCGAGCGAACTCACCGAAGTCCCGCGCCCCCCGCCCCAACACACCCCGCACCTCGTCGGAGACGCTCGCGTTACGCCCGTCCAGCAACCCCTCGAACGCCTCCACCAGCGACGCCACCTCCTCCGCCGGCACCCCGAACCCCAGCAACTGGTCCCCGTAGTCCCGCGCCGACACCGGCACATACGAGAACTCCCTCCCCACGACCGCCGAGATCTCCGCCACCGCATCCCGGAAGCTCAGCAACCGCCCGCCCGTGACCTCCACGGTCCGCCCCACATACACGTCGCCCGAGGTCAGCGCCGACACCACCACGTCCGCGATGTCCCGCACATCGACGAACGGCTCCTGCACCTCACCACCGGGAAACACCAACTCCCCGTGCCGCAACCCCTCCACCAGCGGCCCCTCACTGAAGTTCTGCATGAACCACGCCGCCCGCACCACCGTCCACCGAGCCCCCGACGCCTTCACGGCCTCCTCGGCGGCAGCCGCCAGGTCCTGCCCGCGCGCCGACAGCAGCACCAGCCGCCGTACACCCCCCGCGACCGCCTCCCGCGCGACCCCGCCGAGCGCCGGGGCGGCACCGGGCGCCCCGATGTCCGAGGGGTACACCAGATACGCCGCGTCCACACCCCGCAGGGCCGGCGCCCACGTGGACCGGTCGAACCAGTCGAACCCGTTCGCACGGGACGCCGCCCGCACCGTGAGCCCGGCGGCCCGCGCCGCCTCCGCCACGCGGCTCCCCGTACGCCCCGAGGCCCCCGTCACCAACACCGTCATGTCCTGAGTACGTGCCGTGTTCTCCGTCATGCCTCCAGTGAAGAACCCCGAGCGCCCGCACCCCATCGCTGAACGGCTCATTCCCATAAGCACGCGTCTACGCTGACGGACATGGACGCACTCACCGGCCTGCTGGAGGGCCCGCGAGCCCGTGGCGCCTTCATGATCCGTGCGTGCTTCGACCCGCCCTGGTGCGTACGCGTGGAGGACCGCGCCCCGCTCACGGTCATGCTCATGGTCCGCGGCGACGCCTGGATCATCCCCGACGAGGGCGGCGGACAGCGGGTACGGCTCCGGGCCGGCGATCTCGCCATCGCACGCGGCCCCGCCCCGTACACCTGCGCCGACGACCCCTCGACCCCGCCCCAGGCCGTGATCCTGCCGGGCGCCGAGTGCGGCTACCCCGACGGCCGCCCCCTCAACGGTTCCATGGACCTCGGCGTCCGCTCCTGGGGCGACCGGCTCGACGGCTCGGCCGTGGTGCTGATCGGCACCTACCTCTGGCAGGGCGAGGTCAGCGGACGGCTCCTCGACGCGCTGCCACCGCTGCTCACCCTGACCTCCGAGGAATGGCCGTGCCCGCTCACGCCGATCCTCATGGAGGAGATCGTGCGCGACGAACCCGGCCAGGAGGTCGTCCTCGACCGCCTCCTCGACCTGCTGGTCATCGCCGCGCTACGGGCGTGGTTCGCCCGGCCGGACGCGGACACCCCCGCGTGGTACGCCGCGATGGCCGACCCGGTCGTGGGGCGGGTGCTGCGGCTGGTGCAGGACGATCCGGCGCACCCCTGGACGGTGGCCGCGCTGGCCGCGAAGGCGGGGGTCTCGCGGGCGGCGCTGGCCCGGCGCTTCAACGAGCTGGTGGGGGAGCCGCCGATGACGTACCTCACGGGGTGGAGGCTCGCGCTGGCGGCGGACCGGCTGCGGGAGAGTGAGGACACGTTGGAGGCGATCGCGCGGCGGGTGGGATACGGGAGTGCGTTCGCCTTGTCGAACGCGTTCAAGAGGGTTTATGGGGTGAGTCCTCAGGAGCATCGGCGGTCTGGGTAGAGCCGGGGGCGCCGTGGGGGTGTGGGGCTGTCGCGGACTGCGGGTCGTGGGTGGTTGCTCGCGCAGTTCCCCGCGCCCCTGGAGGGCGCGCGGTGGTGCTCGGCGGCCACAGGCGTAGCCTTTTCGTGTGTATGCGGAAAGGGCTTCTCGGCTGGACGGGGCCGTGGTGTGGACCAATCGCCCGGAAGGTTCCGAGGGTTCCGCCAGCCCGGGCTTTGGGCGGATCCTGCCCGACGGGTGCATGGATCTGCTGTGGAACGACGGGCGGCTGATGGTCGCCGGGCCGGACACCACGGCGTACGTCACCGAAGGGACGCCGAGCAGTTGGGCGGGGCTTCGGTTCTTCCCCGGTCAGGCGCCCGCCTTTCTCGGTGTGCCCGCGCACGAGTTGCGGGACCGCCGGGTGGAGCTGGCCGAGCTGTGGTCCCCGGCGGTCGTACGGCGGCTCACCGCGCGGGTGAACGCGGCGGATGATCCGGCGAGCGGGCTCGAAGCGGTGGTCCTGGAGCGGGCGGCCGAGGTGGGGCGGCCCGACCCGGTGCTGCGGCGGGTCGTCGAAACCCTGGACGCGGGGCGGCCCGTGGCCGCGACCGCCGACGAACTCGGCCTCGGAGCGCGGCAGTTGCACCGCAGATCACTCGCCGCGTTCGGGTACGGACCCAAGACGCTGGCCCGGGTGCTGCGCCTGCAGCGGGCGCTCGCGCTAGCTCGCGACGGGGTGCCCTTCGCCGAGACGGCGGCCCGGACCGGGTACGCGGATCAGCCGCATCTGGCGCGTGACGTACGGGAGTTGGCGGGGCTGCCGCTCGGCGATCTGCTCGGCGGACGGTAACGAGCCCGAGGCCCCGGGCAGGCCGCCGGGCTGCGGGGGAGCGGGCGTCGGAGCAGCGGGTTACTGGGGAGCGGGCGTCGGCAGTGGTGCGAAGAGGTCGACGCCGTTGCCGTCGGGGTCGAGGATCACGGCGTACCGCTGGCCCCACACCGCGTCCCACGGCTTGAGTTCACCGTGGTATCCGGCGTTCACCAACTCCTCGTACACCGCGTCGACTTCGGCCGGACTGTCGCACAGCAGGGCCAGCCCCGCGCCGCCACCCGTGCCCCGCTGGTACCGGGGGTGGAAGGAGCGGACGGTCTCCTCGGTGTCGAGCAGCAGCCGCAGCCCGCCGGGCAGTCGGGCCTCGGCGTGCGGCTGGTCCTCGGCGCCCTCCGGGAAGGCGAAGCCGAGCCGGCGGTAGAAGGTGACGGAGGCGGCCATGTCCGAGGCCACCATGCCGATCGCATCGAGTCGTGGAGTCATACGGCCACCGTAGGCGGGCCGCCGCCGGCCGGTCTTGAAGGAATCGGACACCCGAGCCCATCGCGGAACCCGCCCCACTCCGCTGGGGCGCGAAAGGAGCGTGTCAGCAAGAACGTGTCAGCAAGAACCGTGTGAGTAAGCGCTCTCGCGAGAACGGACTCTTTGCCTCACCTGTGGAACGACTGTGCGGCAGGATGGAGGGCATGTCCATGCCCCGTACGGCACGTGTTCTGCTGCCCCTGGCTTTGCTGCCGTTGGTGCTCGCGGCCTGCGGTACCGAGAAGGTCGTGGTCGCGGACCGTGAGCCCCTGGTGCCGGCCCCCGACCGGGCGGAACTCCACGCCCGGGCCGAGGCGCTGGGCCTCACGCCCGGTCTCGTCTATGTCACCGAGTCCCCGGGATTCACGCTGGCCAAGCAGTCGGTCGGTGTGTACGGCGCCGACGGCTTCTCCGCCGCCTACTGGTCCCGGAAGAACAGTGCCCAGCTCCTGCTGCTCGTCGACCGCGGCGCGATGACCGCCGGGAACTGCCCCGAGCAGCCGCTCGGCCAGGGCACCGGCGAGGAGGTCGGCTGTGAGCGCGACGGGGACGCCTGGTACCGCACCTCGGCGGGACAGCACGAGTACGCCGTGCAGGAGGACGGCCACCTCGTCCGGGTCAGCGCCGCGACGGCCACGGTCGACCGCGCCGCGCTGCGGGCCGCCGCGCTCGCCGCCCACCGCCCCACCGACGCCGAACTCGCCGTCCTCCTGCCGCCCCGCCACCACGACAAGCCCCCGCCGCCCCCGCACGACGGCGTGCCGACCGAGCGCGGCGACCTGCCCCCGGTCGGCGACGGAGCACCGGACAACGAGGTGGGCGCGTCGGGCTGAGCCCGGGTGCGAACGGTCAGGACTTGCCGCCCGGCTGCCGCGGGCCGAACGCCGTCATGAAGCGGTCGCGGAACTTGTCCATCCGCCACACCGGAGTGCTGTCGGCGGGCTGGAGACCGTCCGTCCACCCCCAGTCCGCGACCTTCTCCAGCACCTCGGGGTCCTGGGCGACGATCGAGACCGGCACATCATGGCTGGGGTTGTCGCCGGTGACCGTCTTGTTCGGCTGGTGGTCGCCGAGGAAGACCAGGACGGTGTCCTTGGAGCCGTACTTCGTGACGAAGTCGACGAGACTGGTCACCGAGTACTCGATCGACTTGCGGTACTCGTCCCGGACGGCCAGCGGATCCTTCCAGACCTCCGTGGGGTTCTTGCCCTCGGCCTTCTGCAGCGAGTGGTAGACCGACCCGTCGCCGATCTGCTCCTCGGGGATCGTGCTCGGGATGGGGGCCCACGGGTTGTGGCTGGAGGTCAGGATGATCTCCGCCATCATCGGCTCACGGTCCTTCTTGCCGTGCTCCAGCTCCTCGAACGCCTTCAGCGTGTACTGGTCGGGCATGGTCGACCAGCTGAACTTCGGGCCCTTGTAGCCGAGTTGGTCGGAGTCGTAGATGTGGTCGAGACCGAAGTACTTGCCCTCCGGCCAGGTCTTCTGGGTGCCCGGCACGATACCGACCGTGCGCCAGGCCCCGGTACGGCGGAACGCCTCGGTGAGGGTGAGACGGTCGCTCGCGACGAGGTGGGAGTAACGCGACTGGTTCTTGATCCACAGCCCGGACAGGAACGTGGAGTGGCCCAGCCAGCTGCCGGCGCCCGTGATGGGGGAGCGCAGCCAGCCGCTCTGCGACGCGTACCCGGCGTCCTTCAGCTGCCGCGTCTTCTGCGCGAGCGTCTCGCTGAGCGGCTCGCCCATCCGCGGGTCGTCGATCGCGGAGCGGCCGTAGCTCTCGATGAACGTGATCAGTACGTCCTTGCCGCGCAGCCCCGTCAGCAGTTGGTCCGGCGGTACGTCCGCGAAGGCGTCCACCGCGGACTGCTTCCGGAACGCCTCGGCGTCCTTCAGACCGCCGCTCACCGACTCGATCCGGTTCTCCACGAGCGTCGCCGCGCTGTGCGAGGCCACCGGCACGTCGGCCACCTCCAGCGTCAGCGTCGAGCAGGTGATCCACGCGGTGCCCAGGACCAGCAGCGTCCGGCTCGCCGTCTGCCGGTTGCGCGTCATCAGCCGGCTGATCCGCGCCACCGACATCGTCATCAGCACCGGCAACGCCAGCGTCAGCACGATCAGCCCGATCGTCACCGCCAGCGCCGCCGTGTCACCGAGCGAGTCCTGCATGAACGTCCGCGCGTTGTCCAGCAGTATCCAGTCGAGCACCAGGTCGAACGGGCGGTCCAGGGTCCAGTACGACCCCATGTCCAGCATCTTGACCGTCGTCAGCAGCCCGAGCACCACCCCGACCACGACCACCGCCACGCGCCGCGCCCGCACCGGCAGCACGAGCAGCAGCCCGGCCACGAGGATCCCCTCCGCCGGAATCCGCAGGAACCGCCCGAACCCGATCTCGGTGACATCGTTCGGCACGAGCAGCGCGAACATCACGAGAGCGACGGCCAGCCCACTCACGGTCCAGGCGACGGCGCGGGCGGCACGGGGGTGCGTGGCGCGCCAGCCGGAGGGGGTGGCTGGGGGTTCGGTGGAGGGTTCGGTGGCAGGGTCGGCGGGGAGTTCGGCGGAAGGGCCGGCGGGGAGTTCGGCGGAGGGCTCGTCGGAGGGCTCGGTGGAGGGCGCGGCAGGGGGTTCGGTCTCAGCCGCGGCTTCGGGCGCTACGTCTACGTCCATGTCCGGCGAACTCTCTTCCGACGTCCGCTCCGGAGGGGTGGCTTCCTCCGGGGCCTTGTCGTCATCCGGTGCCGGTGTGGATCCCGGAAGCTGCGGAGAGCGTATGTGCGACAACCCGAAGGTCCTTCCCTGTGGAGCATGTGGAGCTCAGTGCTGGTGGTGCGGAGTGGGCCGGGGTGGCGGGACCGCCGGAACACCCGAGGGGGCATCCCTATGCGTACGGTCCCACGACGCCAACCGTTCACCCGAACTCAGGGTGTCCGCAACCCCTTCACCGGACCGCGACGCACCCGGCGCCCACCGCCGTCCACCCGCTCAGGCCGGGCGCAGCGCCCCCGTACTGGACCGCTCCACGAGCCGCGTCGACAACTCGGTGCGGGTGCCCTCCGGTTGGTCGCCCTCCATCATCCGCACCAGCAGCCGTAGCGCGGTCTGGGCCATCTCCGAGAGGGGCTGGCGGACGGTGGTGAGGCCGGGAGTCGCCCAGCGGGCCTCGGGAAGGTCGTCGAAACCGACCACGCTGATGTCGTCCGGCACCCGCAGCCCCCGCTCGGCCAGTGCCTCGTACACGCCGAGGGCCATCTTGTCCGAGCAGACGAACACGGCGGTCGGCGGCTCGGGGAGGTCGAGCAGCTGGAGCATACGGTGGCGGGCGGTGGTCTCCATGAAGTTGCCGTAGCGGACGTACTCGGGCCGGTAGGGGATCCGTGCGGCCGTCAGCGCCGAGCGGTAGCCGGCGACCCGGGCGCTGCTGCACATCTTGCGCCGGTACCCGGCGATCACGGCGATCCGCTCGTGGCCCAGGGCCAGCAGATGGTCGGCGGCGGTCATCCCGCCCTGCCAGTTGGCGGCGCCGACCGACACCACGCCGGGCGGCGGTTCGAGGACCGGGTCGATCAGGACGAACGGGATGCGGTGCTGGGTGAGCCAGGAGTACTGGGCGGGGGACAGCTCGGCCAGATTGAACAGCACGCCCGCCGAGCCGCGGGTGGTGAGCTTGTCGAACCAGCCGCGTTCGGGGCGGGCGCCGCCACGGGTACGGGTGAGACCGGCCGAGACCACGACCTCCAGGCCGGCGTCGTGGGCGGCCTGTTCGACGCCGTGCAGGACCGCGCCCGACCAGGAACTCTCCAGCGAGTGGACCACCAGGTCGACCATGCGGGGCGGCTTCGACGCCTCGAACCGGGGTCTGCGGACATAGCCGAGCCGGTCCAGCGCCTCGGTGACCCGGCGCCTGGTCTCCGGGGCCACGTCCTCCCGGCCGTTGACCACCTTCGAGGCCGTCGGCACAGACACCCCGGCCTCGCGCGCCACCACCGCCAGCGTCGGCCCGGCCGTCGCGCTCCCGCCACGCACCATCGCGACTCCACCTTTCAGGGCCCCGTCCCGAGGGCCGATGAAATTTTTCGAACAGCATCGCCCGCACGACGGAAACCCGAACCGTAGCAAGCGCTTCCTACGTTAAGCCCAACTCAACACGGCGGGAAGAAGCAGGGATTCACAGGACGCCCCCAGTCAAAACTTTCGAAACTTCGAACAAGGCGGGCTGGCTGTTCCGGAACGTCAGGAAGGCATCGAAGCGCGGTCGGATTCACTGCGAAGGACACAGAATTCATTGCCTTCGGGGTCCGCCAGGACGGCCCAGCCCGTGCCGTCGGGCTCCCGGCGATCCGTGACGAAGGTGGCTCCGAGGTTCAGCAACCGCTCGATCTCCCGCTCGCGCGAGGTCGTCGGCCGCAGGCACAAATGGACCCGGTTCTTGACCGTCTTCGGCTCCGGCACCTGGTTGAAGTACAGCGACGGGCCCTCCGGCAACAGCACCCGCGTCTCCCGGTCGCCCGGTCTGTCCTGCGGATCCAACGGACAACCGGTCACCTCACCCCAGAAGCGAGCCAGTTCATAGGCATCAGCACAGTCGATCGCCACGTTCTGCACCACCGAGATCATGCACGCGAGCCTGCCGGAGAGCGGCCGCCTCCGCTACCGGATTGCTTCCCGGGCCGGAGCCGGGCGGTTCCTGTCGGGGCAGGTTACGATCGCCCGTTCGAGCGCGGCGCAGTACGGGAGACGTTCGCCGTGATCATCTTCGTGGCCGCCTCGGAGCGCACCTGCCGACGTCCGCACCGATGCCATGAACGCAAGCCCGAGGACTTCTCGCGTTCGTTGCCATCGCCGCAGCCCTCATCGGGGTATTGCCGTTTGAGCAGATGAGCCGGACTGACCGCGAACAGATGCCAGCGGTGCCTGCGTTGTCAGCGGCAGGCCATAAGGTGCGCCCAACATCGCGAAGGAGAAACTGCCGTGGGATTCTCGGGTCACCTGGTCTTCGCTCGTAGTAGCCGACCTCTGCTGGAAGCTGCCGTGTTCGACAGCCTCGACGAAGAACTCAAGGCCACCGTGCGCACACGGGAGTCACGGCCGGGAGGCTGGCAGACGCTTCAGTTCGATTCCGGGACATGGGACGACGCCGACCTGGCCGCCCTGGTCGAGTGGAGCAGGGCACCGGCCTGCGTCGCCGACATCTCCGACAGCGACCTCGCACTCGTGACCGGTCTGAACGCCACCGGCGAGCGTTGGCAGGCCTGGCTCAACCTGGACATCGCCGCCAGGCTTCTGGCCGAGGAGCCCGAAGATCTCGAGGATCAGCTCCTGTGGCTGGACACACCGGAGTTCCACGACGCGGTCAGACGTAAGCACGTGGAGCTCGACGCGGAGATTCCCACCGACGCCGAGGGCGCGGTCGTATGGGCCACAACCGTCGGCATTCCCGTGACGCCGCAGCAGGCAGTGAGGATCGAAGAGCTGCTTCGCTCACACGAGACCCCCGTGGAAGACCTCTTCAGCACACTGCTCGACGAACTGGGCTTCCCCCAGGCCACTGAGCCGTCAGCCGCACCGTAACTCCTCTTCCTCTGACCTCCGGCGGACAGGTGCCGGGCACTCATCCCCCCGCGATAACGGGACAGTCGGCTGAGCGGGAAACTCGCGGGACTCCGACGCGGCGGCTGTGGAAGCCTGCGGACATGTCGGAGTTGCGCGATCACGCAGGCATTCACTACGCCATCCAGTTTCACTACGCCTTGCCGGACGACGCTTGGTGTGTGGAGTTGAGCGAGGCCGTGCCGGCGCCGGCCGCGTGGGCGGAGACGCATCGGCCTGGAGTCGCGTTCCTGGTGGCGGTGATCCCCGACGAGGATCCGGACCTGGAGCCGACCGTCCACATCCACAGCCACGACGAGCACGTCATCCCCTACGAGGTCATGCACTGGTTCATGGAGCACGTGGCCGAGCAGGTCGCACGCATCCGCATCGCGTTCGAGCAGGGAACCTGAAGCAGCGGCCCCCTCACTCCGCCTCGCACACCAACCGAAACCCCCTGAAGTCCGCCGTGAACTCCGCAGCGACGAGGTCCTGGGCGTGGATGCCGGCCAAGGTGCCGGTGAAGCGGAGGTGGGGGCCGTAGTCGTCGGAGAGGTGGGTGAAGTCGAGGGGTGGGCCGATGGGGGTGCGGTGGTTGTCGTGGAGGTACCAGAAGTGGGCGTTCGGGCCGTCGATGGTCGCGCCCAGGGTGATCGGGCGGCCCGGTTCGACCTCGACCACGGCCACCTGTCGGGCCCCGTCCTCGTCGCGTTCGAGGAGGCTCAGTACGGTGCGGCCCTCGCCCCGCCACTGCTGGCCGCGCTGCGGTTCACCCTCGGGTTCGGACCAGGTCAGGTCGAGGGTGAGGTAGGAGGAGGTGTTGTAGCGGAGGGTCAGTCCGGCGGCCTCGCCGAAGGTGCGCGGGCGGGCCTCGACGGTGACCTCCACCTCCGCGCGGTGCTCGGTGAGCCGCTGTGCCAGCAGACTCCGCTCCCACAGGGACTCGGGGCCCTGACGTCCCCGGAGCCGGATCCAGCCGGGGCGCGCGGTGGTGTCGGCCCACGACGCGTCCGGCGAGGCACGCGGGCTGCTCCACGGCCAGGTCAACGTGCCCTCCTGCGGGGCGGACACGGCGGTGGACGTCGGCCCACCGGCCGCCTCCACGCGCGGCACCTCCGCCTCCACGCGCGGCACCTCCGCCTCCACGCGCGGCACCTCCGCCTCCACGCGCGGCACCTCCACCTCCACCTCCGGATGCCAACCCCCCTGCCGCAGCCGGGGCCAGCCCTCCGTGTCCCACACCACCGCCTGGACGGCTGTCTCCCGGCCCAGTGGGCACCGTATGCCGTGCTCGGTGTGGAGGGGGCGGGCCGTGAGGTGGCTGAGGTACCAGTCGCCACTCGGGGTCTCGACCAGTTCGGCGTGTCCGGCCTTCTGGAGTGGGGACTTCGGGGCGTCCCGTGTCGTCAGCAGGGGCAGGTCGTCGAGTTCGTACGGGCCGGTCAGGGTGCGGCTGCGCGCCACCCGTACCCCGTGTTCGACGCCGGTGCCGCCCTCGGCGAGGACCAGGTAGTACCAGCCGTGCCGGGCCAGGAGCTTGGGGCCTTCGATCAGTCGGTCGTGCTGGAGGAGGAGGTGGGTGTCGCCGAGCGGGCGCAGGGTGGTGCGGTCCAGTTCGGTCAGGACGATCCCGGCGAACCGCTTGCCGCCCGGGCGGTGGTCGCTCTGCATGTTGAGCAGCCAGAGCCGGCCCTCGTGGTGGAACAGGGCGGGGTCGAAGCCGTGGCTCGCGACGCGCTGCGGAGCGGTCCAGTCGCCGTCGACCGCCGGGGCCTTGCTGACGTATGTGTCCAGATCGAAGTAGCGCGTGCCGACCGACCGGACGATCGTGTAGACCACCCAGAAGCGTTCGCCGTCCCAGCTCAGCGACGGGGCCCAGATGCCGCCCGAGTCGGGGACGCCGGCCAGTGAGCCGCCGGGGGCCGCGCCGCGTACATGGCCGGCGTACTCCCAGTGCGCCAGGTCCTTGGAACGGTGGATCGGGATCGTCGGGAACCACTCGAACGAGCTGGTCGCCACGTAGTACCACTCGCCGGCCCTGATCAGGGAGGGGTCGGGGGCGAAGCCACGGATGATCGGGTTGCGGGCCACGGTCATGCCCGGGTGCACGTCCACGACGGCACGGGTTCCGGACGCCCGTTGCCCTGCGGAGGAGCCGGTCACTTGAGCGCCCCCAGCGTCACACCGGACCGCCAGTAGCGGCGCATCGCGGTCATCATGACGGCCAGCGGGACGATGGACAGCAGCGCGCCGGTCAGGACCAGACTCGTCAGGTCGACGCCGGACTCCAGGCGTTTGCCGGTCCAGTTGTAGAGGCCGAGGTTGAGGGTCCAGTTCTCCTCGCCGCGCAGGACGGTGAGCGGGAGGAAGAACGCGTTCCAGGTGTTGACGAAGGCCAGCAGGAAGACCGTCGCGCCGCCCGTGGTCATCATCCGCAGCACGATGCTGAAGAAGATCCGCAGCTCACCGGCGCCGTCGATACGGGCCGCCTCCAGGAGTTCGAAGGGGATCGTCGCCTCGGTGTAGACCTTCGCCAAGTAGACGCTGAAGGGGTTGATGAGGCAGGGGATCAGCATCGCCCAGGGGGTGTCGACCAGGCCGATCTTCGAGAACATCAGATAGAGGGGGAGCGTGAGCAGGGCGATGGGGATCAGGAACGAGCCCACCACCGCCGCGAACACCACACCCCGGCCGGGGAAGTCGAAGCGGGCGAGGCCGTAACCGGTCGCCAGCGCGATGAGCGTGCCGCCGAGGGAGCCGACACCGGCGTACAGGAACGAGTTGGCGGTCCAGCGCAGGAAGATGCCGTCCTCGTAGGTGAAGAGCTGACGCAGGTTCTCCCAGAGGTGCATGCCGTCGAACCACAGGCCGTTGCTCTGGTACAGCCCGACCCGGTCCTTGGTGGCGGCGACGATCAGCCACCACACCGGGAACAGGCTGTAGACGCTCGCGAGGATCAGGCCGAGCAGGATGAACCGCTGGCCGCCGCGCCCGCGCGAGGCGGGGTCGGGGCCGGCGATCCGCCGTACGGGAGGCACGCCGGACCGCCCGGGTTCGCGGGCCTTCTTGGGGGACTCGGTGGTCGTGGCCATCAGTCGACCTCCTTCGAGGTCAGCCGGTAGAAGAGGAGGGAGGCGACGCCGAGGATCAGGGCGAGGAGCACCGACAGGGCGGCGGCGTAGGGGTAGTTGCCCGCGTTGAACGCCTGGTTGTAGATGATCATGATCGGGGTGAAGCTGTCGTCGACGGTCTCCGGGGTGATGTTCCGGAACAGCGCCGGCTCGTTGAAGATCTGCAGCATCTGGATGATGGACAGCAGGCCGGTCAGCACCAACGCCCCGCGTACGAACGGGATCTTGATGCTCAGCGCGATCCGGGACTCGGAGGCGCCGTCGAGGCGGGCGGCCTCGAACAGTTCGCGGGGCACGCCCTGGAGCGCCGAGTAGATGATCACCATGTTGTAGCCGATGCCGTGCCAGGTGAGCAGGTTGCCGATGGACGGCCACACCATCGAGGGCGCGAAGAAGTTCCAGTCGAACCCGAAGAGGTCGCCGATCGGGGTCAGCGGGCCCACCTCGGGGCTGTAGAGGTTGATCCACACGATCGCCGCGACCACACCCGGGATCATGTACGGGACCAGCAGCACGATACTGAAGCGGTTCGCGGCCTTCGAGGTGAGCGCGTCCAGGAACAGCGCCAGGACCAGGCTGACCAGCAGCATGAACGGGATCTGGACGCAGGCGAACAGCACCACCCGCAGGATGGAGCCCATGAACACAGAGTCCGTCAGCCCGAGTTGATAGTTCTCGAACCCGGAGAACTCCCGGGTGGCGCCGCCGAGGCCGAGCCCGGACCGCTTCTCCTGGAACAGCGACTCGTAGGCCGCGTACCCGATGGGCAGCAGATAGAGGAAGACGAATCCGAGCTGGAAGGGCACCGTGAACGCGGCGCCCTTCCAGCGCTGGGAGCGAATCATCGAAGGATGCCTCAGCCCTTGACGTTGATACCGCGCGACTTCAGGTCCTCGACCGTCCACTCCTGCATGTGCGCGAGCAGGTCGGTGACCTTCTGTTCCTTGCTGACGACCTTGCCCCACTCGCTCTGCAACTCGGTGAACATGGCGGTCCAGTTGGGGCCGTAGACCCAGTCGGCGGTGACGGTGCCCAGGCTGTCCGTGACGACCTTCTTGGCGGGCTCGTAGTGGTCGCCGAGCAGCTTCTCGGAGATCGCCTCGGCGACGTACGCGTCACTGTCGGCCAGCCCCGGCATGACACCGCTGCCGGTCTCCGGGCTCGCCATCGACTTGACCGCACCGGTGTCCGTGGACAGCCACAACGCCGCCTCGGCCGCCTGCTCCTTGTGCTCGCACTGCTCGGTGACCAGGTTCATGCCACCGCTCTGGTTGGTGCCGGCCGGCGTCTTGGCCGCCTCACCCTTGTACGTCGGCCACGGCGTGAGCGCCCACTTGCCGAAGGAGTCGGTGAAGTTCTGCACCATGCCGGACATCTGCCAGGTCGATATCTGGCGGGTGACCGTGCCGCCCTTGTCGTAGTTGCGCTGCACCGCCGCGTAGTCGGCGAAGGAGAGCTTGGAGTTGAGACCGCCGTCGATGATCCGCTGGATCACATCGGCGGCCTTCAGGCTGCCCTCGCCCTGGAAGTCCACCTTCCAGGAGTCGCCGTCGATCGCGTACCAGTGGGCCCCGGCCTGCATCGCGAGCACCTCCAGGGTGCTGGGGTCCTCACCGGCGTAGTTGGTGATGTGGATGCCGTGCTTCTTCAGGACCTTGCCGGCGGCGATGAAGTCGTCCCAGGTCGCGGGGGCCTTGAGGCCGTACTTGTCGAAGACGTCCGTGCGGTAGATCGTGAAGGCGGGCGCCGAGGCGGTGGGCACGCCGTAGACCTTGCCCTGCACCTGGACCCCGGCCCACGCACCGGCGTTGAACTTGTCCTTGCTCGACCCGACGTAGTCGGTGATGTCGGCGAGCGCGCCCTGCGACACCCAGGTCGTCACATACTCGGCGGTGTTCTGCACCAGACAGGGGGCGTTGCCCGCCTTCACCGCGTTGTTGAGCTGCTTCTGCATGGTCAACTGGTCGGTGACCTTGGTGTACTTGAGCTTGACGTCCTGGTGGGCGGCGTTGAACGCCTTGACCAGGGCTTCCTGTCCGTTGGCCCAGCCCCAGAAGGGGAGGGTGACCGGACCGGAGGCGCCGGAGGAACCGTCGTCACCCGAGTCCGAACCGCCGCACGCGGCGAGCAGACCTGTCAGCGCCACACTCGCGACGGCGACGCGGGCGAACCTTCTCCGGGGGCTGAGGGAGTTCATCGTACGGTCATCCTTCGAGACGTGGGCGAGCGCGGAAGCGGGGGAGGCGACGCGGAGCGAGGGGCGGCTCGGTGGGGCGACGACGAGCGAGGTGGACCGTCAGCTCGGGTCTCGGGGCCCCTGCGGAACGTTTGTAGAAAACGGTTGCTGTGAAACGTAGGTGGCCCGATCGGCCGACCGCAAGAGTGCGACGGGAATTTGTTGCGCCGGATTGTCGGCGGGGTTGCCGGAAGCCGTTGTCCGGCGGCGGACAGGGGGCGGGGAGTGCCCGTGTCGCGGTGAACGGCGTTCAGGCGACCCGCACCAGGTCCGTGTGCCGTACCTGGTGCGCCGGTGGCAGGCCCGAGACGAGGCGCTCCAGCTCCTCGACGACGGTACGGCCGAGGCGCTCCAGCTCGTTGCCGAGGGAACCCGCGATGTGCGGGGTGAGGAAGACGTTGGGCAGGTGGTAGAGCGGGGAGCCGACGGGCAGCGGCTCGGGTTCGGTGACGTCCAGGATCGCGCGCAGCCGGCCGGAGAGCAGCTCGTCCGTGAGGGCGTCGGGGTCGACCAGGGCGCCCCGGGAGGTGTTGATGAGGACGCCACCGTCCCTGATCAGCGCGAGTCTGCCGCGGTCGAGCATGCGGTACGTCTCGGGGATGTCGGGGGCGTGGAGGCTGACGATGTCGCTGGTGCGCAGCAGGTCCTCCAGTGTCATCGGGTCGGCGCCCAGCGCGGCGGCCCCCGCCGTGTCGACGTAGGGGTCGTACAGCGAGACGGCGAAGTCGAACGGCCTCAGCAGTTCGAGGAGTCGGCGGCCCACGCGTGAGGCCCCGATGACCCCGACCCGGCGGCCGACGTTGCCGATGGCCGCGGTCTCGGCGGGGGAGGGGTAGGTGTGGGTCCGCCGGAAGCGTTCGCGCTGGTCGAAGGTGTCCTTCCCGGACAGCAGGATCATCGCGAGGGTGTACTCGGCGACCGGCAGCGCGTTGCCGGCCACCGCGCTGGAGACGGTGACCCCGCCCTGCCACAGCGCCTCGCCGACCAGCGCGCGCACCGAGCCCGCGGCATGCAGGACCGTACGCAGCCGGGGCGCCGCCCTGAGTACGTCAGCGTCGAGATGAGGGCAGCCCCAGCCGGTGATCAGCACGTCGGCCCCGGCCAGCGCGGGAGCGGCGACGGGGTCGGCGAAGTCCCGCACGACGAACTCGGGGTCGATCTCGACCGTCCGCCGCAGCCGTGCCATGAGCGGCGGCGGGAAGAGCAGGGGCAGATGCACCGGATCCATGGCGAACACGGCGCGCGTCGACTGGGCGCTGGGCATGACTCTCCTGGAGAGCTGGGGTGGGCTGGGGGAGGGCGAGGGCGCTGTGGAACGGCGTCAGAGCCAGAAAACGTCTTCTACGGTAGGTGTGTGTTCGAGGGGCGGTCAATCACCTTGATCGGGTGTCTGCGGGTGGGGCGGGGCGGGGTAGAACATGGCCCGGCGTCATCGGTCGCCCCGCAGATGGAAGGCGAACGGTTCCCGTGTCGTTGGGGTTCGGGGCCGATGTTCCGGCCGGGCGAGTGGGCAGAGAACCAGGGCTGACCAGGGGCGACATGAAACATCTGCGCTCACCGGGTGGTCGCCGACGGGCCCCCGTGAAGCCATCCGGCCAGGCCCCGAAGGGTGCGCGGAGTTTTCGAAAACTGGTCAAGACCCTTGACGCCGTTTGCGGTCAGGAACAAGCTCTGCCCGTCGACCGGTAGAAACCGGTTGTTGCTCAACGGGTGATTGCCCCGACTCCCGTGCGCCGACCTCAGGCAGCACCGCGCCTTTCCCCAACCCACCCTGCACACAAGGACATTGCTGATGACCGACACCCAGGGCTCCGGTCTGTCCCGGCGCACCCTGCTCCAGGCCGCCGGTGTCACGGCCGCCGCGTACTCCCTGCTCGGAACGGCCACCGGCACCGCGAGCGCGGCCGGCGGACCGCGGGCCGACCGGCTGGTGGTGCACCCCGTCCCGGCCGGGCTGCCGCTGAACACCAGTTTCTCCGTCAAGGCCCGTACGCCGGGCGGCGACTGGCAGCCGGTGCCCGTCATCCGGGCCCGTACGAAGACCATCAACGAGAAGACCGGCGCGGGCGTCGTCCGCAGCTCCTCCGTCGCCAACCTCGACTTCCACGGCACGGTGGAGGTCCAGGTCACCTCCTCGAAGGGCGCCATCCCCTCGGCGCGGATCCGCCCCCTGTCGTACGCCGTCGCGCACGAGGTGAGCGGTGACACCGTCACCTTCGGCCTCACCGAGCCGCGCAATCTCTCCATCGAGATCGGCGACGCCGACGGCGGCGCGTTCGACCTCTACGACAACCTCCAGCTGCACGCCAACCCGATCGAGAAGTGGCGGCCCGAGGAGGGCGACCCGGACGTCATCTACTTCGGGCCCGGCATCCACACCGTCCCCGACAACGTGGTGAAGGTGCCCAGCGGCAAGACGGTGTACCTGGCCGGTGGCGCGGTGCTCAAGGCCCGCGTGGAGTTCAGCAACGTGGAGAACGCGCGGCTGCTCGGCCGGGGCATCATCCACGACTCGGACGCCGCGACGCTGGTGGCGTTCTCCAAGAACATCGAGATCGACGGCATCCTCGCCCTCAACCCCAAGACCGGCTACTCCTGCACCATCGGCCAGTCGCAGCAGGTCACCGTCCGTAACCTGCACTCGTACAGCTTCGGTCAGTGGGGCGACGGCATCGACGTGTTCAGCAGCGAGGACGTGCTGATCGAGGGCGTCTTCATGCGCAACAGCGACGACTGCGTCGCCATCTACGCCCACCGCTGGGACTACTACGGCGACTGCCGCAACATCACCGTCCGCGACTCCACCCTCTGGGCCGACGTCGCCCACCCCGTGAACATCGGCACGCACGGCAACCCCGAGAAGCCCGAGACCATCGAGAACATCGTCTTCAGCAATATCGACGTCCTTCAGCACCGCGAGCCGCAGGTCCTCTACCAGGGCTGCTTCGCCCTCAACCCCGGCGACAGCAACCTCATCCGCAACGTCCGTATCCAGGACGTCCGGGTGGAGGACTTCACCTGGGGCCAGCTGCTCAACATGCGGGTGATGGCCAACCGGTACAACGCCTCCCCGGGGCGCGGCATCGAGGACGTGTACGTCCGCGACCTCACGTAC
Organism: Streptomyces sp. NPDC001868; assembly: GCF_040297125.1. NCBI lineage: Bacteria > Bacillati > Actinomycetota > Actinomycetes > Kitasatosporales > Streptomycetaceae > Streptomyces > Streptomyces sp. NPDC001868. Next base: position 467,536 of record NZ_JBEOYO010000002.1, read on the forward strand.
AACGGCACGCACGCGTCCATGGCGATCCTAACCGGCTACGACGCGGACCGCCCGATCAAGAACCTGACCTTCCAGAACCTGACGGTCAACGGCACGGTCGTGCACGACAAGATGAAGAAGCCCGGCTGGTTCCTGACGACGGACATGGTTCCGATGTTCGCCAACGAGCACGTCCAGAACCTCCGCTTCCTGGACGCCGACACGGCCGCCGCCACCACGGCCCCGGAGATCACCAGCGCCGGTGAGGTCACGGCCACGAGGAAGCGGGTCTTCAACCACCTCGTCACGGCGACCGGACTGCCCACGTCGTTCGGCGCAGAGGGCCTGCCCAAGGGCCTGAGCATCGACACGAGAACGGGCCTGATCTCCGGCGTCCCCGCCCGCCCCGGCTCCCGCACGGTCACCGTCTCGGCCACCAACAGCGCCGGTAGGGCCACGAAGTCCGTCAAGCTCATCGTGCGGCACCCGTAGGACCAGGAGACGCCTGTGCTTCCCCTCAGCGGACCGTTCCACAGACCGCTCAAGCGACGGCTCAACCGACCGCTCGACGGATCGTTCGACGGATCGTTCGACAGGCGGTCGTTCCTCGGGGCGGCCGGGTTCACGACCGTGGCCGGGGCGGGACTCCTGCCCGCCTCCGCCTCCGCCCCTGCGCCCACCTCCGCTTCCGTCACGGACGCGTGGGCGCGCTCCACCACGGCGACGCGCACCTTCAGTCACCCGGGTCTGCTGCACACCGCCGCCGACCTGGACCGGTGGAGGGCCGCCGTCGCCGCCGAGGAGTCGCCGATCCACGACGGCTACCTCGCGTTCGCGGCCCACGCCCGCTCCAAGTCCACGTACACCGTCCAGAACACGGGCCAGATCACCTCCTGGGGCCGAGGTCCCACCAACTTCCAGAACCAGGCCGTCGCCGACTCGGCCGCCGCCTACCAGAACGCGCTGATGTGGTGCGTGACGGGCGAGCGGGCCCACGCGGACAAGGCCCGGGACATCCTCGACGTCTGGTCGGCGTCCCTCACGATGATCACCGGCGCGGACGGCCCGCTCGGCGCGGGGCTGCAGGCCTTCAAGTTCGTCAACGCCGCCGAACTGCTCCGGCACACCGGCTACGACGGCTGGACGGACTCCGACATCGCCCGCTGCGAGCGGTCGTTCCTCGACGTCTGGTACCCGGCGGTGTCCGGCTACATGCTGTACGCCAACGGCAACTGGGACCTGACGGCTCTTCAGACCGTCCTGGCCATAGGCGTGTTCTGCGAGGCACCGGTCCTCTTCGAGGACGCGCTGCGGTTCGCGGCGGCGGGCGCGGGCAACGGCAGTGTGCCGGGCCGTATCGTCACCGCCGCCGGCCAGGGCCAGGAGTCCGGTCGTGACCAGGGGCACGAGCAGCTGGCCGTGGGCCTGATGGGCGACGCGGCACAGGTGGCCTGGAACCAGGGCGTCGACCTGTGGGGCTTCGACGGCCACCGTCTGCTGGCGAACGCCGAGTACGCCGCCCGCTACAACCTCGGCGGCGACGTCCCCTTCACCCCCGCCCTGGACCGCACCGGCAAGTACATCAAGAAGACCGTCTCGGCCGTGGGCCGCGGCACCCTCCCGCCGGTCTACGAGATGTACTACGCCCACTACGCCGGAGTACGCGGCCTCGACGCCCCCGCCACCGAGGCGGCCGTCTTCCGCGGCACGGCGGGCGCCCGTGCGGTCGAGGGCGGCAACGACGACCTGCCCGGCTTCGGCACCTTCGCCTACGCCGGGGCCACCGCCCCCGCCTCGACCCCCGCCCCACAACCACCGGCCGGGGTGACGGCGACGGGCGACCGCGGGGCCGTGACCGTGGCCTGGCTGCCGTCGGCGTGGGCCACCGGGTACACCGTCCGGCGGTCCACGGGTCCCGAGGGCCCGTACGAGAAGGTCGCCGCCGGGCTCGACGAGCCGACGTACACCGACACGGACGTCCGCGGGGGTCGGACGTACTACTACACCGTCGCCGCCACCAACTCGGCCGGGGCCAGCGGTAGTTCGAGTGAGGCCGCCGCCTGCGCCGGGCTGCCCGAGCCCTGGTCCAGCCTGGACCTGGGGAGCGTGAGGATCCCCGGTTCCGCCGGCTTCGACGGTGAGCGGTTCGTGCTCCGGGCGAGCGGTACGGCGGACACGTACCGCCTGGCGCATCTGCCGCTGCGGGGCGACGGCACGGTCACCGCGCGGATCGTGTGGCCGCTCAGCTCCCAGTACTCCAAGATCGGTGTCACTCTGCGCGACTCGCTCGACGCGGGCGCCGCGCACGCCTCGATGCTGGTCCAGGGGCTGCCGCTGCACACCTGGAGCGGTGTGTGGAGCGTACGGAGGGCGGCCGGGTCGGCGATCTCCGCGACCGGCAGCACACCCGTGCCGCCCACCCAGCGGCAGAGCATCACCACCTCCGCCGCGTTCCCGATCTCCAGCCTGGGCGCGCTGCCGGAGTCGGCGACACCGCTGGAGGCCCCGTACGTCGAGGGCGCGGGCGACGGCTACCGGCTGCGGGCCCCGTACTGGGTGCGGGTGAGCCGCGCGGGCCGTCGCTGCACCGGGGCGATCTCCCCGGACGGCGTCCACTGGACCGAAGTCGGCGCCACCGAGGTCGAGTTGGGGCGCACCGCGTACGCGGGGCTGGTCCTCACGTCCTGTCTGGGCGTGGCCGAGGAGTACGCCGGGACCGGCACCGGGGCCTTCGACCATGTACGGGTCGTGTCGGCGGCCCGGGGAGAGATCTGGTCGGTGGACCGCCCGGCCCGGCGGGTGACCGACCTCGGGGCCGTCGCCGGTGCCGACGCGGTCGAGCTGGCGTGGACCGATCCCGACCTCTCCGCCCGCTACCGGGTCCTGCGCGCCACCCGCGCCGACGGCCCCTACCGGGTGATCGCCACCGAGGTCGCCCCGGTCGGCTTCGGCACCCGCCTGCGGTACGCCGACGCCACCGGCAGCCCCGGCACGACGTACCACTACGCCGTCACCAAGACGAACACCGGCGGACGCGGCCCCCGCTCGAAGCCCGCCACCGCGACCATGCCGACCCCGTCCCGGCCCCAACTCGCCCCAGCGGCAGCGGCGTTCGCCAACAGGGGCAACGCCTTCCAGTACCTGATCCGTGCCTCGCACGAACCCGTACGGTTCACCGCGAGAGGACTCCCCGACGGCCTCCGCGTCGACCGGCGCACCGGCCTGATCTCCGGAACCCCCACCCGGACCGGCGAGTTCACCGTGACCACCACCGCCGGGAACGCGGCGGGCGACGGCACCGGCACCCTCACCCTGACCGTCGGCACACCCCCGCCGGCCCCCTGGACCTACGGCGACCTCGGCGACCCGGTCCTCGACACCCGGCGGTTCGGCACCCTCGGTGTGGTGGCCGTCAGCACACCCGGCAGTACCGCGTACGAGGAGGACGGGACCTTCGTCGTACGGGGCGCGGGTATCGACCTGACCGTCAACAACCAAGGGATGACAGGCCAGTTCGTACGGCGGCCGATCACCGGTGACTGCGAGGTCACCGTCCGGCTGGACTCCCGTACCGGGGCCCCCGCCGACCGGGTCGGGCTGCTGATGGCCAAGTCGCTGTCGCCGTTCGACCAGGCGGCCGGAGCGATCGTCAGCGGCGGGACCGGCGCCCAGCTCATGCTCCGTACGACGGTTGCCGGACGGTCGGCCTTCACCGGCGATGCCACGGTCACCATCCCCTGTCTGCTGCGGCTGAAGCGCGAAGGGACCCTCTTCGCCGCAGCGGTCTCCACGGACGGCGGCGTCACCTTCACCCCCCTCGCCGAGGGAGAGATCCCCGGCTTCGGTGACGCCCCGTACCACGTGGGCCTGGTGGTCTGCTCCCGCAGCCCGCTCACCCACGGCACCGCGCGATTCAGCGAGGTGAGCATCACCCCCACCTAGGCGGACCCGGACCGGCTCCGGGCCGCCGATCCCCCCATGGACGGGAGCCGCACGATGAGCCGCACTTCCCCCCACACCACTCCCAACACGACTGTGACCGAAGGCGAGTTGAGCCGCCGAGGTCTGCTCAGGACCGCCGGCGGTCTCACCGCCGCCCTCGCGCTGGGCGCCGCGTCCGCCTCCGTCGCCACGACGGCGGAGGCGGCCCCGGCCGCCTTCACCCACCCCGGCATGCTGCACGCCTACGGCGAACTCAACCGCGCCAAGGCGCGGGTGGCCGCCGGGGACGACCCGTGGCTGTCCGGCTGGAACCGCCTGACCGCCAACTCCCACTCCGCGAGCACCTGGACACCCAACCCGCAGGCCACCATCATCCGCGGAGGCACGGGCCAGAACTACGGCATCCTCTACAACGACATCCACGCGGCCTACCAGAACGCGCTGCGCTGGAAGATCGCCGGCACCACCGCGAACGGTGACGCGGCGGTCCGTATCCTCAACGCCTGGTCGTCGACGCTCACCACCGTCACCGGCAACGCCGACCGGTTCCTGGCCGCCGGGATCTACGGCTACCAGTTCGCCAACGCCGCCGAACTCATGCGCGGCTACGGCGGGTTCGACCTGGACCGGTTCAGGACGATGATGCTCAACGTCTTCTACCCGCTCAACAACCAGTTCCTGAACGGCCACAACGACGCCTGCGTCACCAACTACTGGGCCAACTGGGACCTGTGCACCATGAACTCGATCCTCGCGATCGGGATCCTGTGCGACGACGGAGCCAAGTACGACCAGGCCGTGAACTACTTCAAGACCGGCGCCGGCAACGGCTCCCTCGCCCACGCCGTCCCGTACCTCCACACCGACTCCGCCGGCCACGCCCTCGGCCAGTGGCAGGAGGCCGGCCGCGACCAGGGCCACAGCGTCATGGGCATCGGTCTGATGGGCGCCTTCTGCGAGACGGCCTGGTCCCAGGGCGACGACCTGTACGGCTACGACGGCAACCGGTTCATGAAGGGCGCCCAGTACGTCGCCAAGTACAACCTCGGGCAGGACGTCCCCTTCACCACCTACACCTGGGGCACCGGCCAGAACTGCGCCCGGCAGACCCACACCGCCGTCTCCTCCGCGAGCCGGGGCCAGCTCCGCCCGGTGTGGGACCTCGTCCACTACCACTACGCGCGGCGCCGGGGCCTGTCCGTCCCGTACATCACCGCCATGGCCGAACGGGTCCGACCCGAGGGCGGCGGCGGGGACTACGGCTCGGCCAGCGGCGGCTACGACCAGCTGGGCTTCGGCACCCTGATGTACGCCAAGTAGCCGCCGCCCCGCCCACGGGCCGCCGTCCCCCGAACGGCCGTCAAAGACCCGGCACGAACGGAATACCGCGAAGGGATGTGGTGCTCTGAGGTGAATGACGGTTCACGAGCGAGTGAGCGCGTGAGTAAGCGAGCGCGCGGGCGGGTGTGAGGAGCTGGTGCGCGATGACGGCAGACCGGCAGGGCCCCGTGGTCAGGACGCCGTACGGGGACGTACGCGGCACATACGCGTACGGGGACGGCTACGAGGACGGCATCGCGGTCTTCCGGGGCATCCCGTACGCGGCCCCTCCCTTCGGCCCCCGCCGGTTCCGCCCGCCCTCCCCGCCCGAGCCCTGGACCGGGGTGCGTGACGCCGTCGCCTTCGGGCCGACGCCTCCGAAACCGCCGTACTCGGAGGCGTTCGCCCACTATCTGTCGGACCCGGTCGTCCCGGGCGACGACTGCCTCAACCTGAACGTATGGACACCGGAGCCGGGCCGCGGGGCCCGGCTGCCGGTCCTGGTCTGGATCCACGGCGGCGCCCTCACCCGGGGCTCGTCGGCGGTCCCGGTCTACGACGGCGCCGCCTTCGCCCGTGACGGCGTGGTGCTGGTGTCCCTCAACTACCGCCTGGGTGTGGAGGGTTACGGCCTCTTCCCGGACGCCCCGCCCAATCTCGGACTGCGTGACCAGCTGGCCGCGCTGGAGTGGGTGCGGGACTCGATCGCCGGGTTCGGCGGCGATCCGGACCGGGTGACCCTGGCCGGTCAGTCGGCGGGCGCCATCAGTGTCGGCGCGCTGCTGGCCGTTCCCCGTGCGCGGGGCCTGTTCCGGCGGGCCGTGCTGCAGAGCGGGCCGCCCGAGGCCCTGGACCGGGACAAGGTGCGCCGTATGGTCCGCCGGATGGCGACCCGGCTGAAGGTCCCGGCGACCGCCGAGGCCTTCGCCGCCGTGGACCGCTCCACGCTCGTCGAGGCACAGGCCGAGGCCGGCCGGCTCAGCAGTCCGGTGCTGGGCGGCCCCGCCTTCGGCATCGTCGTCGACGGTGAGCTGCTGCCCACCGACCCGCTCCAGGCCCTGACCGAGCACGGCGCGGCCCCCGGGATCGACCTCCTGATGGGCTGGACCCGCGACGAACACCGCCTCTGGCTCGTCCCCGGCGGTCTCCAGGAACGCGTCGACCGCCTCGGCACGGTCGCCCTGGCCGGTGCCCGCGCCCGCTGCCGCTGCGGCCCCGAGGTGCCCCGCGGCTACCGCGACCTGCACCCCGACAAGGGCACCGCCGACCTGGTGGGCCGGCTCGTCACCGACCACCTCCTGCGCGTCCCCCTGCACCGGGTGGCGGAGGCCCGCCTCGGCCAGGAGCAGGCCCGGTCCTACCTCTACGAGTTCGCCTGGCCCTCCGGCATCCCCGCCCTCGGTTCCTGCCACGCCCTCGAACTCGGCTTCGTCTTCGACACCGGCGGCGCCCCCGCCTCCGCCAAGCTCGCCGGCGAGAACCCCCCACCCCACCTCGCCACCGCCCTGCACACCGCCTGGGTCCGCTTCGCGACGGACGGCGCCCCCGGCTGGCCCGCCTGGGACGCCACTCATCCGGTCCGCGTCTTCGACACACCGGACGCCACCCACGCCCCGGGTGCTATGGACGCCCCGGACGCCACGGGCGATATGGACGGCATCGGCGGCATGGACGGCCCCCGGATCGTCTTCGGCCCCTACGACCCCGAACTCGCCCTGTGGGACGCGGACGCGAGACGGCCCCGCAGGGTCCAGGGCTCGGGCACCTTCGTCACCTCCGGCGTCACGTCCGGCGGAGGCCCGCTCCCGGCGCTGCGCCGCTTCCGCCGCAGCCCGTGAGGACGGGCCCCTCCATAGCGCCGCTAACCGTGATCTGAGCCGGGGCCGGCGGCCTCGGACGGGGCTGTCCGGGGCCTGGTGTGGAGGATCTCGCGGGCCTGTTCCGCGGCGCGAGTGGTGCTCTCGCTGACGAAGTCGAGGAAGCGGGCGACGTTCTCCAGGCGGGTCGCGGCGGGCGTGCCGGCGCCCAGGACGCCCACGCCCTGCTGGGCGATCTCGACGATCTGGGCGATGGCGCGGGCGCTGGCCAGCATCGACTGGTACCAGACGTCGTCGTCGACGATGTAGCGCTCACGGCGGCGCTCGCCCTGTTCCCGGCGGATCATGCCCTGGCTGTCGAGGTACGTGATCGCCTTGGAGACGGACGCGGGGCTGACCTGGAGGCGCTGGGCCAGCTCGGACGCGGTGAGGCTGCCGGAGTCGGTGAGGGTGAGGCAGGCCATCACCCGGGCCATCATCGTGGGCATGCCCGAGGCCATCATCACGTTGGTGAACACCTCCTCGTACTCGCGTACGGCTTCGGTGTCGCGTCCGTGGGCCCGCTCGGGCGCCTGGGCCTCGCGGGGTGCGGCCGGGCGGCGGCGGTGGGTGCGGCGCTCGGTGGCGCGGTGGGCGAGGTCGGCGCGGTAGGCGGTGGGGCCGCCGTTGCGCATCACCTCACGTGTGACCGTCGATGTCGGGCGGTCCAGGCGTCTGGCGATCTCCGCGTAGGCGAGGCCGTCGGCCAGCCCCGCCGCGATCTGCTGACGCTCCTGCTGGGTGAGCCTGCCTCCCGGCATCGCTGTCTCCTTTGTGCTCCGTGGTGCGTCCACCATAGCGTTCACTCCCAGCTCATTGCAATGAATGCGATGGCGAGTGTTGCGTTAGGCTCGAAGCCGTTGCAACGATTTACTTAGTTTGACCTGCGACTATGGCGATATTGCGCAACGAGTGCGTTGCTAGATCTGTGAATGCAACGTAGCTTTTCCATTGTTCGAAACAACGAGCCGAGGAGAGCACGATGCAGAACACGACGCAGAAGTTCGCCACCACCGCCCCGATCGCCGCGGTCCTGGACATCCCCGCCGGGCGCGTGCGGTTCATCGCCGCCGACCGGGCCGACACCACGGTCGAGGTCCTGCCCGCCAACGCCACCAAGAGCCGTGACGTGCGGGCGGCGGAGGAGACCAAGGTCGAGTACGTCGACGGGGTGCTGCGGATCACGGCCCCGGAGGCGAAGAACCAGTACTTCGGCGCCTCCGGGTCCGTCGAGGTGACCGTCCAACTGCCCGCCGGCTCCCATGTCGAGGCGAAGGCGGCCGGCGTCGAACTCCGGGGCGTCGGACGGCTCGGAGACGTCGCCTTCGAGAGCGCGCAGGGCCCGGTCAAGCTCGACGAGGCCGCGAGCGTCCGCCTCAGCCTCCAGGACGGCGACATCACGATCGGCCGCCTGGCCGGGGACAGCGAGATCAGCACCCGGCAGGGCCACCTGAACATCGGCGAGGCCGTGCGCGGCACGGTCACGCTGCGCACCGAGCGGGGCGATGTCTCCATCGGCGCCGCCCATGGCGTCTCCGCCTCCCTGGACGCCGGCACCACCTACGGCCGGATCCGCAACACGCTCCGCAACAGCGACGGCGCCGCCGCCGACCTGACCATCCACGCCACCACCGCCTACGGCGACATCACCGCCGGCAGCCTCTGACCCACGCCCTCCGGTCCCCGCCCCCCGCCTTCCCGCCCCGCGCCTCTGACCCACGCCCTCCGCCCCGGAGCCTTCGAAGGAGTACCCCTCATGACCACCCCGGCCATCGCGGCCCACGGCCTGCGGAAGTCCTACGGCGACAAGCTCGTCCTCGACGGCATCGACCTGGCCGTCCCCGAAGGGACGATCTTCTCCCTGCTCGGCCCGAACGGCGCCGGCAAGACCACCGCGGTCAAGATCCTCTCCACCCTCATCACCCCCGACCCCGCCTCCGGCGAGATCCGCGTCGGCGGCCACGACCTCGCCGCAGACCCCCAGGCCGTGCGTGCCGCGATCGGTGTGACCGGGCAGTTCTCCGCCGTCGACGGCCTGATCACCGGCGAGGAGAACATGCTCCTCATGGCCGACCTGCACCACCTGTCCCGGGCCGAGGGACGCCGGGTCACCGCCGAACTCCTGGAACGCTTCGACCTGGTCGAGGCCGCGAAGAAGCCCGCCTCCACCTACTCCGGCGGCATGAAACGCCGCCTCGACATCGCCATGACCCTGGTCGGCGACCCCAGGATCATCTTCCTCGACGAACCCACCACCGGCCTCGACCCCCGCTCCCGCCACAACATGTGGCAGATCATCCGCGAACTCGTCACCGGCGGCGTCACCGTCTTCCTCACCACCCAGTACCTGGAAGAGGCCGACGAACTCGCCGACCGCATCGCGGTGTTGAACGACGGAAAGATCGCGGCGCAAGGCACCGCCGAGGAACTCAAGCGGCTCATCCCCGGCGGACACGTCCGCCTCCGCTTCACCGACCCCACCGCCTACCGTTCCGCCGCCACCGCGCTGCGCGAGGTCACCCGCGACGACGAAGCCCTCGCCCTGCAGATCCCCAGCGGCGGCACCCAGCGTGAACTGCGCGCCGTGCTCGACCAGTTGGACGCGGCCGGTATCGAGGCCGACGAACTCACCGTGCACACCCCCGACCTCGACGACGTGTTCTTCGCCCTCACCGGCCCCGCCGCCGGCATCCCCGACCAGCCCAAGGAGAACGTCCGATGAGCACCCTCGCCCTGGCCGTCCGCGACTCCACGACGATGCTGCGCCGCAACCTCCTGCACGCGCGCCGCTACCCCTCCCTCACCCTGAACCTGCTCCTGACCCCGGTCATGCTGCTGTTGCTCTTCGTCTACATCTTCGGCGACGTGATGAGCGCGGGCATCGGCGGCAGCGACCGCTCCGACTACATCGCCTACATCGTCCCGGGCATCCTGATGATGACCATCGGCGGCACCGTCGTCGGAACGGCGGTGTCCGTCTCCACCGATATGAACGAGGGCATCATCGCCCGCTTCCGCACGATGGCGATCCACCGCGGCTCCGTCCTGATCGGGCATGTCGTCGGCAGCGTGCTGCAGTGTGTCGCCAGTGTGGTGCTCGTCGGCGCCGTCGGGGTGGCCATCGGCTTCCGCTCCACCGACGCCACGGTCCTGGAGTGGCTGGCGGCGTTCGGACTGCTCGCGATGTTCTCCCTGGCGCTCACCTGGATCGCGGTCGGCATGGGCCTGTCCAGCCCGAACGCCGAGGCCGCCGCCAACAGCGCACAGCCGCTGATCCTGCTGCCGCTCATCTCCAGCGCGTTCATCCCGGCCGACACGATGCCGGGCTGGTTCCAGCCGATCGCCGAGTACCAGCCCTTCACCCCCGCCATCGAGACCCTCCGCGGCCTCCTCCTCGGCACCGAGATCGGCCACAACGGCTGGCTCGCCCTCGCCTGGTGCCTCGGCCTCGCCGTCCTCGGCTACTTCTGGTCCGCCGCCAGGTTCAACAGCGACCCGAAGTAACGGCCATGGCACCGCGGATCCCTGCCCCGCGACCGCCCCGCGCACCTCCGGGGCAGTCGCGGGGCAGTCCACGTGGGGGCGGTCATGGACACCGAGATCCCGCACCCCCGGGCTTTCAGCCCAGCGTCCTCGCGATCGCCGAGATCGCCTCCGGGCCCACCCGGCAGCACCCGCCGATCAGCCGGGCCCCGGCCGCCCGCCATCCCTCCACCTGCGCGGTGGTGAACGTCGACCGCCCGGTCCAGGCCCGCGCCGACGCGTCCCAGGTCTCGCCGCTGTTCGGGTACACGACGACCGGTTTCCCGGAGACCCGGACGGCCGTCTCGATCGCGCCGCCCACATCGTCGGGCGAGCAGCAGTTCACACCGACCGCGACGACCTCCTCGGCATCGGCGGCGAGCGCGAAGGCCTCCTCCAGCGGCTGCCCGGCACGGGTGCGGTCGCCGTCGACGGTGTACGACAGCCAGGCGGGCACCTCCAGACCGCGGATCGCCCGCAGCAGCGCCTCGGCCTCGTCGGTGTCCGGGATCGTCTCCAGGGCCAGGACGTCGGGGAAGGTGGCGGCCAGTGTCTCCAGACGGGGCCGGTGGAACCGTTCCAGCTCGGCCACGCTCAGCCCGTACCGGCCCCGGTACTCGGAGCCGTCCGCGAGCATCGCCCCGTACGGGCCGACCGAGGCGGCCACGAGGAGCGGGCGCGTGATGCCCTTCGCCTTGGCCTCCACCGCCGCGTCCACGGCCAACTCGGTGCTCAGGGCCATGAGTTCGGCCGCGCGCTCGTGCCGGATCCGGCGCTTGGCGAAGCCCTCGAAGGTGGCCTGGTAGCTGGCGGTGATCGCCACGTTCGCGCCGGCCTCGAAGTAGGCGAGATGGGCCTCGGCGATCGCCTCCGGCCGCTCCGCGAGCAGTCGCGCCGACCACAGCTCGTCGCTCAGGTCGTGCCCGGCGGACGCCAACTGGTTGGACATACCGCCGTCGAGGACGAGGACCTCTGCGGCGAGGGCCGCGGCGAAGGGGCCGACGGGGGGACCGGGAATGCCGGGGAACGTACCGGGCGTGTTGCTGGTCATGCCGTCGACGGTAGTCGAGCCGGAGCGGGAAACCCCAGCCGATTGTGTCCATCTAATGAACAGACTGCCCACCATGTGGAATGCGGCGGTACGATCACGCCCTCCCCGTCCCCACCCCGCCCCATCCCCCGGGAACCGCCATGACCACGACCAGCACCCCCGAGGCCACCGAGCCCGAACCGACCCCGGTGACGGAGTCCGAGCCGAGCCCGGGGGCGACGACCGCCTCCCCGGGCCGCAGGTTCGGCCTCGCCGCGGCCACCGCCCTCGTGATGGGCAACATCATCGGCGGCGGCATCTTCACGCTCCCCGCCGCCGTCGCCCCGTACGGCACGGTCAGCCTGCTCGCCTTCGTCGTCCTCTCCGTGGCCGCCGTCCTGCTGGCGCTGCTCTTCGGGAAGCTGGCCAGGCGCAGTCCGGTCACCGGCGGTCTCTACGTCTACCCGCGCGACGCCTTCGGCCCCTTCGCGGGCTTCCTGTCGGCCTGGTCGTACTGGACGATGTGCTGGGTCAGCATCGCCGCGCTCGCGGTCGGTGTCGTCGGCTATGTCGACGTGCTGATACCCCTGGGCGACAGCAAGGCCGTCCTGGCGCTGGTGGCGCTGGCCGCCCTGTGGCTGCCGGCCGCCGCGAACTTCGCGGGCACCCGCTATGTGGGCGCCGTGCAGATCGTCTCCACCGTGCTGAAGTTCGTGCCGCTGCTGCTGGTCGCCACCGTCGGCCTGTTCTTCATCGACCTCGACAACTACGGTCCGTTCAACGCCTCCGGCGAGAGCGCCCCCGGCGCGCTCGCCGCCGCCGCGGCGCTTCTCCTCTACAGCTTCCTCGGCGTCGAGTCGGCCGCCGTCAGCGCCGGCGAGGTCAAGGACCCCGAGCGCAACGTGGGCCGCGCCAGCGTCCTCGGCACCCTCGCCTCCGCGCTGGTCTACATCCTCGGCACGGTCGCCGTGTTCGGTCTGGTCCCGCACGAGGAACTCGTCGAGTCCGGTGCGCCCTTCGCCGACGCGGTCGACTCGATGGCCGGCGGCAGCTGGGGCGGCACGGTGATCGCGCTGGTCGCCGTGGCCTCGATCGTGGGCTGCCTCAACGGCTGGGTCCTGCTCAGCGCCCAGATGCCGTACGCCGCCGCCCGCGACGGCCTCTTCCCGAAGCAGTTCGCCCGGGTCGGCAAGGGCGGCGTCCCCGGCTTCGGCGTCCTCGCCACCGCCGTCCTCGGCACGCTCCTGATCGTCGTCAACTACGCGGACGACCCGGACACCGCCTTCCGCGTCCTGGTCCTCATCACCACGTTCACCGGCTGCGTCCCCTACCTGCTCTCCGCCGCCGCCCAGCTGTACTGGCTGGCCAGGGGCAGCCGCGAGCGGGTCCGCCCCGCCGGTCTGGTCCGCGACCTGATCGTCGCCGCCCTCTCCTTCGCCTTCTCCTTCTGGCTGATCGCCGGCGCCGGCTACGCGGCCGTCTACCAGGGCGCCCTGTTCCTCTTCGCGGGCATCCCGGTGTACGTGTGGCTGCGGGGGCGGCAGGAAGGGGCTGAGGGGGCGAGCGGCACCGAGGACACGGCGGACGCCGCCTAGAGACGGCCGAACCGGCGGGCCCCGTTCCGGGACCCGCCGGTCACCTGCTGGATCAGCAGGAAGCTTCCCAGCGGTGGGAACGGATCCTGACGTTGAGGTTCGGCCACTCGCCACCCCTCTGCGGGATGCAGTAGCCGTCGCCGGTGTAGTTGGCGCCGGTGTAGAGGACGACATAGGCGTACGCGGACGAGGTGCCGCTGTTCTTGGCCGACCCGACGTTCTGGGTGTCGGACCACGAACACTGGGTGGAACCGCTCCACCAGTCCGCGTCGGCGTTGCTCCACGAACATCGGCTGCCGTTGCCGCTGCCGCCGGTGTAGGCACACAGATTGCCGCTGCCGCACGACCACGCCTGCGGCGCCGCGCTCGCGGCACTCGGTGCGATCAGGCCCAGGCCGGCCGTGGCGAAGGCGAGCGCCGCGGCGACGAGGCCCCTGCGGCTCCGACGGAGGGTGCGGCCGGACTTCCGGTCGTGCTTCCGCTCGTACGAGAACATCCCATGCCTTTCTCGTGGACAGTGCCAACGGGCTTACTGCTGGCGGGAATTCATGTTCCCGGCCCGGCATGCCACTGTCATGCTCATGCGAGTGTGCTGACACTTCGCAGGCCGACCACAAGGGCCCACGGAGAACAGGATGCTCCGCTTTCATTTCACGTCCGAGGACCTCACCAGAGTCAGAGTGGCGACCGAACCGCACGCCCTCTGGGAGATCGCGGTCAGTCTGCACCGGCTCCAGACCCGCGAAGGCCGCTGGGCCTACGCCCCCTGGTTCCACACCGCACGGGCCTCGCTGCGCCGGGCCGGGCTCGAACGGACGGTGAAGACCTTCCTGCTTCCGCTCTTCCCACGCGCCAGCTACTTCCCGGACTTCCTGACACCACCCGAGGGCACCCAAGGCCTGGACGCCGGGCTGGAGGCCGTCCTCGCGGCACCGCACGAGCGGGTCGTGAGCGAGGTCGACGCGCTCACCCGGGCCGTCGGCGCCCCGGCCTGGGTGCACCGGCTCACCGAGCGGGACATGCGCGAACAGCTCGTGGACGCCCTGCGCGCCTACCACCGGGCCGTGATCGCCCCGCACGAGGAGCACATCCAGGAACGTCTGCACACCGAGCGGGCCCGTTACGCGCACACCCTGTTCCACACCGGCACCGACGGGCTGCTCGCCGGGCTGGGGCCCACGATCCACTGGCGGCCACCGGTCCTGGAGATCGACCCGTACCCGGACCACCGCGACGTCCACCTCGCCGGGCGGGGACTGCTCCTGATCCCCTCGCACTTCTGCTGGCACGCGCCCATCGCGCTGGCCGACCCCGGACTCCCGCCCGTACTGCTCCACCCTCTCCACCACCGGCCGGCGACGCCCCCGGACACCGGTTCCCCGCCGCTGCACGCACTGCTCGGCCCCACCCGCGCCGCCATCCTGCGAGCCAGCGCGACCGGCTCCACCACCACCGAGGCCGCCCGCCGGGCCGGAGTGACCCCCACGACCGCGAGCCATCACACCGGTGTACTGCGCGACGCCGGCCTGATCACCAGCCACCGCCACGCCAACACGGTCCTGCACACCCTGACCCCGCTCGGCGCCGCCCTGCTGGACCGGAAGTCCCGGCAGGACGGCTGAAGCGGGGAGACAGCTGAAGAGGGGGACCGCGGCCCGGCGAACATGCGTCGGGCGGACGCCGACCCCCGTACAGCGACCGCCCGACCGTCACACGTCTCGCCTCGCGAGACTCCTGTCTCAGCCCGTGGCGGCGTGCCTGCCGCCCCCGCGCCGGTTGTTCCTGCGGTGCCTGGCCACCGGCACCAGCAGCCCGGAGAGAGCACCGAGCGCGAGCGCGTACGGCCACCAGCCGAGGCCGCTGTCGGCGGAGGCGCTCGCGTTCTGCGTCCGGGTTTCTTGGGCGCCGGTGTCCGAGCCGGAGCCGGCGGCGGCCTTCACGGCCGGCGACGCGCCCGCCTTGGCCGTGGTCAGGACGACGTCGTTGCCGTCACCGCCCTTGTAGGTGATCCGGTACGTGTTGTCCCCGAGTTTCACCTTGGCGCCCTCGCGCAGCCCGGTGAACGTGCCGGTGTTCCGGCCCTTGCCCCTGTGGTCGATCACGGTGATCCTCTCGCCGGGCCCGCCCACGTCCGCCAGGGCCGCGAAGTCCAGCTCCCCGGCCAGCCTCACCGCCCCGGTCACCTTCAACGGCTGCTCGCGCAGCACCAGTTCGCCCTTCCCGGTCTGGGTGTAGCCGCCGGTCACCGTGAGGCCGGCCACGACCACGCCCGCGTTGGTCACCGCGCCCTTCACCGTGCCCTTGCCGGACAGCGACCTGGTCACCTTCAGCCCGGCGGTGCCCACGTCGAGCCTCGCCCCGGTGGTGGTGAGCCGAATGGTCCGGCTCCGGCCGAGGGTCGCCCCCGAGCGGAGCGCCAGCGTGCCCTTGGTGACGTTCGTGGCCCCGGTGTACGTCACCGCGCCGCCCGTCAGCGTCGTCGTGGCCGCCCCCGACTGGGTGAGTGAGCCGGTGCCGCCGACGCGCGACAGCGTCACCGGCTTCGAGGTGTTCCGGACGATCAGCGAACCGTTGTTGACCACTTTGTAGAGGTCGCCCTTGGTGTAAAGCCCGCCGTCGCCACCGGACCTGCCGCTGCCCAGCCGCAGCACCGCGCCCTTCTCGACCGTCGTCGAACCGTTGTAGTACTGCACGGCGGCGAAGGTGACGTCGTTGCCCTTCGTCCCCGCGATGACGATGTCCCCGGCGCCGGGCGCGGAGAGCGTGTCGTGGAAGCGGCCGCCGCCGATGGGGGCGCCCAGCGTCACCGGCCCGTTGTAGTCGAAGGTGAGCAGCGAACGGGAGCGGGCGGCGAGGAGGTTGATGTAGACCGTCTCGGCCGTGCCCGGCATGAAGATCTTGTTCGTGGTGCCGTCGCCCCACTGGACGTTCGCGCCCTTGATGTTGGTGCCGCGCTTGTTGACGTTCTTACGGGCGGGCGTCCAGTTCAGGGCGGGGTCGCTGAGCGAGGGGTCGGTGTCGCCGCCCCGGTCCGACCAGCTGTACTGGCCGGTGAGGATCACCTTGCTGCCGGGCCGCGACTGGACGTTGATGTCACTGCCGTACTCGCGCTGGTAGAAGTCCATGCCCTGGGTGACGGTCTGGCCCAGCGGGGTGTCCACCGTCCAGGTGCCCTGGTTCAGGACCTTGCGCGCGTTCGGCAGCGAGGTCGCGAACTCCGGGCGCCCGGCGTTCACCTGTGTGCCGTTGTCGATCACCCCGGTGAAGGGGTGGGTGCCCGACAGGTCCCAGGTGGCCCACAGGAACCTCGGCTGGGTGACCAGTCCCGAGCCGCTGATGGTCCCCAGGTTGTACTGGACGTTCTTCAGGGCGAGCCGCAGGGTGCCGTCGACCCGGATGTTGTTCTGGTTGAGCCGGAACGCCGGGGTGTTGTACGGGTAGTGGCCGATCGCCCCGGTCGAGCCGCTGTCGCCGTACTGGAGGGTCGCGCCCTTCGCGACGGTCACGGCGGGCGGGTCCGGGTTGGTGACGGTGACGTACGGGTGGTTCCCGCCGAGCGTCCGCACGCTCTGCCGCTGCCGGGACTTCGGCAGGGTGAAGTCGCTGTCCCTGGTGAGGACCAGCGTGCCGGTGCCGCGCACGGTGAGTGTGCCCGTGCCGCTGAACACACCGCCGTACTTCGTCGTCCCGGACGGCACGGTCACCACCGTGTCGCCGGAGAGGGTGACGTTCCGTCCGGCCAGTACATCGGCGGTCACGTCCCGGGGGCCGGCGGCGGTCGCGGTCGGGGCACCGAGCATCAGGGCGGTGACCGCCAGGGCTCCGGCGGCCGACGCTGTCTTGTGGATATGGCTGCGCACGACATGGGGACGGTCCGGGTGCCGTCCCGATAACAGAAATCCTGTGAGGACCTCGGTTCGCTTCCTGTGAGCTTGTGTTCGTTCCGCGCAACCCGTTGACCTCCTCGTAACACGCCCTTACCTTTTCGGCGTTCGGAATGAAAGATCTTGTGCGATATGTCGAACATTTCTGTTTCCTTTTGTTCCCCCCTCCGAGAGGAAGCCGCATGGGCCGCGACCACACCTTCCCCGACCCCCCGAACCGTCGTCTGCTCCTGAAGGGCGCCCTGGCCGCCGGCGCCCTCACCGCGATGCCCGCCGGTGTCGCCCACGCGTCCGGCGCCGCCCAGACGTCGAGCGGCCGGCCCCCGTACGCCAACCCCCTCGTCCGCAACCGCGCCGACCCGCACATCAACCGGCACACCGACGGCTTCTACTACTTCACGGCGACCGCGCCCGAGTACGACCGGATCATCCTGCGCAGATCCCGCACCCTGCGCGGCCTGTCGACGGCCGCCGAGTCCGTGATCTGGCGCAAACACGCCACCGGCGTGATGGGCGCGCACATCTGGGCGCCGGAGATCCACCGCATCGACGGCAAGTGGTACATCTACTTCGCCTCCGCGCCCGCCGAGGACATCTGGGCGATCCGGATCTGGGTCCTGGAGAACTCCCACCGCGACCCGTTCAAGGGAACGTGGGTCGAGCGCGGTCAGCTGAAGACGGCCTGGGAGACCTTCTCCCTGGACGCCACCACCTTCACCCACCGGGGCTCCCGCTATCTCGCGTGGGCGCAGCACGAGCCCGGGATGAACAACAACACCGCGGTCTGGCTGTCCCGGATGGCCGACCCGCTGACCTTGACGGGACCTCAGGTCCGGCTCACCACCCCGGAGTTGCCCTGGGAGGTCATCGGCTTCAAGGTCAACGAGGGCCCGTCGGTGATCAAGCGCAACGGGCGGCTCTTCATGACGTACTCGGCGAGCGCGACCGACTTCAACTACTGCATGGGCCTGCTGACCATCGACGCGGACGCCGACCTCATGGACCCCGCCAACTGGTCCAAGTCCCCGACCCCGGTCTTCACCAGCAACGACACCACCAAGCAGTACGGGCCGGGCCACAACAGCTTCACCGTCGCCGAGGACGGATGCACCGACGTCCTCGTCTACCACGCCCGCCAGTACAAGGACATCGTCGGCGACCCCCTCAACGACCCCAACCGCCACACCCGTATCCAGCGCCTCGGCTGGAAGCCCGACGGCACCCCCGACTTCGGCGTCCCCGTAGCCGACGCACCCACCCCGAACACCAGGTAAGGAGAGCTGAGATGAGACGTGCGTACGCGATGCTCCTCGCGCTCTGTCTGGCGCTGGCCGGCGCCCTCGTCACCGCCGGCCCCGCCCAGGCGGCGCCGCAGACCGTCCCCAACGGCACCCAGTTCACCGACAGCGCCGGCAACGCCCTGCACGCCCACGGCGGCGGGGTCATCAAGGTCGGCTCGTACTACTACTGGTTCGGTGAGAACCGGAACTCCGACAACACCTTCCGGTACGTGTCGGCCTACCGCTCCACGGACCTCAAGAACTGGGAGTTCCGCAACCACGTCCTGACCGAGGCCACCGACCCCGAGCTGGCGACCGCCAACATCGAGCGGCCCAAGGTCATGTACAACGCGGCCACCGGCAAGTTCGTGATGTGGATGCACAAGGAGAACGGCGTCGACTACAGCGAGGCCCGCGCGGCCGTCGCCGTCTCCGACACCGTCGACGGCGACTACACCTGGCAGGGCAGCTTCCGCCCGCTCGGCACCCATATGTCCCGCGACATCACCGTCTTCGTGGACACCGACGGCACCGGCTACATGATCTCGGCCGCCCGCGAGAACTACGACCTCCAGATCTACCGGCTCACCGCCGACTACACCGGTATCGCCGCCCTCGTCGCCGACCCCTGGCACGGCGGCCACCGCGAGGCCCCGGCCCTGTTCAAGCGCAACGGCGTCTACTTCATGCTCACCTCGGGCGCCACCGGCTGGAACCCCAACCAGCAGCAGTACGCCACCGCCACCAGCATCGCGGGCCCCTGGACGGCCATGGCCAACGTCGGCGACTCCACCACCTACGGCTCGCAGACCGCGTACGTCCTGCCCGTGCAGGGCACCTCGACCACCTCCTACCTCTACCTGGGCGACCGCTGGGGCAACTCCTTCGGCGGCACCGTCAACGACTCCCGGTACGTCTGGCTGCCGCTGACCTTCCCGACCTCCACCACGATGTCCATGTCCTGGTCCCCGGAGATCACCGTCGACACGGCCACCGGCACGGTCAGCGGCACCAGCGCCACGTACAACACCCTGATCGCCCGCCACTCGTCCAAGTGTGCCGATGTCACGAGTCAGTCGCAGTGGGCGGGCGCCCAGATCAAGCAGTACACCTGCAACGGCGGCAACAACCAGAAGTACTGGTTCAAGTCCCTCGGCAGCGGCTACTACCAGTTGACCACCCGCCACAGCTCGCTGTGCGTCCAGGAGAACGCCAACACGGTCACCCAGGAGAAGTGCAACTCCTCTTCCACGAGCCAGCAGTGGTCGCTCACCACCTCCGGCAGCTACGTCAAGCTCGTCTCCCGGGCGACCGGCGAGTGCCTGGACGTGAACGGCGCGTCCACCGCCGACTCGGCCGCCGTCATCACCTACACATGTGGCAGCGGGACGAATCAGCAGTGGACGCGCGGAACATGACTGACCGTCAATCAGTCAGACATGAAGTTCAGTTGAGCAGATCGATCGCGTCGATCGCCGTCCCGGCGCTCAGATAGGACGTCGACCCCGACCCGCTCACCACGTTGATCCTCAGCACGTTGTACTGACTCGTGTCCGTCAGCCAGGCGGACGCCGGGACGCTGTAGGTGAACGTGTGGTTGTTCCCCCGGTAGGACCCGTTCGTCAGCGACCGGGTGTTCGGCTGGGTGGGTGGGGAGGGGATCGCCGAGGTCCAGGTGTCGTTGACGACGACCTGCGGCCGGCCGTTCGCGTAGGCCGTCGTCACACCGATGCGCAGGGTGTGGGCGGCGGCGGCCTGCGCGGCGGTCAGCCTGAAGTAGACGAGGAGGCCGCTGTTCACGTCCTTCCACAGGTAGCAGGGGAAGGCCGAGGTCTCGGTGCCGCTGCCGATGACCACGTTGCCGGTCCAGGCTGCGGCCCGGACGTCCGACGGGTGCGCGTACGTCATGAGGTCGGCGTTCTTGAAACCGCTCGGCGTGCCGTTCCAGTCGTTGATCCGCCAGATCGCGCCCGCGTTGGACGGGTCGTTCGTGGCCGGGATCGCGATCGAGTTCAGCGTCGTCGTGCCGCCCGCCGAGACCGTCACCGAGGTCGTGTACACCGCCAGCTCACCCTTGAAGACGGTGAGCGTGTACGTCCCCGGCAGCACCCCGGAGATGGAGTAGTAGCCGTCCGACGCCCGCGCCGAACCCCAGTACTGCGCCGCCGAGTTGGCGAGCCCCACCGTGTACGCGTACGACGTGTTCCGCCCCGTGATGCCGACGCCGGCCACCCGGCCCCGGCCGCCCGCGCCGACGTACCCGGACAGGCCGAGCGAGTCCGCCCACGACGTGGTCAGCGTGCCCGGGAACAGCGACGAGGAGGGCGCCCCGCCGTCCGTGAAGGCGATGACGTACGGACCCTGGAGGCCGAACCGCTGCTCCTCGGTCTGGTTCTGGCCGTAGTACAGGATCTCGTAGAGGCCCCCGCCGTCCGCGCTCTGGTGGCGCAGCAGGGAACGGTAGAACGGGCCGCCGGAGGCCTTCTCGTGGTTGCTGCGGACGACGTAGAGGCCGACGCCGCCGGTCGTCCAGCCGACGTAGTCGTAGTCGATGACCCGTCGCTTCGAGTAGTGCTTCGAACGGGTCTGGCCGTCGGACTTCGCGAAGACGTCCGAGGCCTCGATGGTGGTGGGCGCGTAGGTGTAGGAATCGGGCTCGTCGTTGAGGAACAGGCCCGCCTTGACGCGCAGGATGAAGCGGGTCGCCGAGACCGAGGTGTCGGCCTTGTTGGTCCACAGGTAGACGTTGTTCTCGCCGCTGCGGGCCGCGTAGTAGTGCTTCAGCGTGCCGTAGGAGACGGAGACGAGGATCGTCGAACCGGACTGGCTGACGGTGACCGTGGAACTGCCGAGGCCGGACTCGATGTGCGAGTTCATGCCGCCGTAGCCCTGGTACTCCGTGCCCCGGTAGACGAGCGAGGACAGGTCGCCGTTGCTCTTCCTGACCTTGAAGACGAGGTTCGCGCCGGTGTCGATGACGTAGTGGGTGCCGTCGTCGGTGTAGCCGAAGGCCGCGGCGCGGGCGGTGCCGGCCAGCGGCCCGGCGAGCGCGGCCCCGGCGGCGGTGGCGGCGGTGCCGACGACGAAGCCGCGGCGGCCCAGGCCGGGGGCGGTCGGTGGTCTGTCGTTGGATTCGGACATGGGGGTCCTCCTCGGGTGGTGTGGGGGGAGTGCGGGTGATTCGGAAGGGTGACAGTTGAATCGTTTTCGCGAAAGGGCTTTCGCCTCAGGGAAGTTGGCAATCGTGTGAAATCGATCCGACATCTAGAAAGCGCTTGTCAAACGATGTACCGTCCACCCGCCGGGTCTTGTCATCCCTCCGGAGGAGCCGCAATGAGACGTTTCACCGTCGCCGTGCTGACGGCTGCGACCCTGGGCACCGCCTTGTCCGCCGTACCGGCCCAGGCCCATCAGGGCCGGCCCGCGCTCGGCCTGGAGAACTGCGCCGCGAACGCCTGCCACTTCGACGTCCCGGCCGGCACGTACGACGTGACGGTCCGCCTCGGCGGCGACGGCGCGGCGAGCACGAGGGTCACCGGCGAGACGCGCCGCACGCTCGTGGCGGAGACGGCGACGGCGGCCGGGAGGCCCGTCCTCCGCAGCTTCACCGTCGATGTCCGTACGCCTGAGGGTGAGCCGACGGGTGCCGTCGGCACCCCCGGTCTGGACCTCGTCATCGGCGGCTCGGCGCCCGCGCTGGCCGACATCCGGGTGACCCCTGCCAAGCGGGCCCGGCAGATCCTCCTCGTCGGCGACTCCACGGTCTGCGACCAGCCCGGCGATCCGTACTCCGGCTGGGGGCAGCAGCTTCCGCAGTACCTCCGCAAGGGCGTCTCGGTCGCCAACCACGCCGACTCCGGCGAGAGCACGGTGTCCTACCTCGCCGACTCCCGGTTGTGGGCCACCGTCCAGCCGCGGATCAAGCGGGGTGACCTGGTCCTCATCCAGTTGGCCCACAACGACAAGCAGACCGACGAGGCCACGTATCGGGCGAACCTGGAGACCCTGGTCGCGGGCGTCCGTGCGCAGGGGGGCAGGCCGGTGCTGGTGACCCCGATCGTCCGGCGGTGGTTCAACGCGGACGGGACCCTGAACAACGGTACGGCCCTGCTGGTCAACGGGCTGGGCGTCGACCACCCGGCGGTCACGCGTTCGGTCGCGGCGGCGCATGCTGTGCCCCTGGTCGACCTCACCGCCAAGACCAAGGCGTTGGTGGAGTCGCTGGGGACGGAGGGGTCCAAGGCGCTCTACCTCTACAACGAGAAGCGCGACAACACGCACACCTCGGTGCACGGGGCGACCGTCTACGCCGGGTTGGTCCGTGACGAACTCGTCGCCCAGGGGCTGGTGCCCGAGGGGCGGACCAGGGTGGGATGAGACCCCTGGGGCGTCCCGACCGGAACCGGGGCGTCCCAGGTTTGTACGCGGGAGGGGGTGGGGGGTGCCGTTCGTCGGCGGGTGCGGCTGGTTCGTGGCTGGCCGCGCTTCCCCGCGCCCCTGAAAACAGGGGCTACGCCCCGTGTTTTCCAGGCCAGCAGGCCAGCAGGCCAGCAGGCCAGCAGCCCCGCAGCCCCGCCGCCTTCCAGGCCCGCCAGGGCCTGGCCCTTTAGGGGCGCGGGGAACTGCGCGAGAACCCCCACCGGACCCGCACCCGACAACGCAGCCCACTCACCCCCACCCCCACCCCCACCCCGAACGAACCCCAGCCAGAAAGCGCGCCGTATGCCCTCCCAGCCCCAGGACGACCGCACCCTCAGCCCGTACACCGGCTACACCCGCGCCCACTGGGAGGCGGCAGCGGACGCACTGCTCGCCGCCGTCGAGCCGTACGCGACCCCCGATGGGGCCCTCTGCGACCTCCCCGGCGACCGCACCAGCTGGTCGGGCCGCAGGTCGGACGGGCTGGAGGGATACGCCCGGACGCTGCTCCTCGCGGCCTTCCGTCGGGACGAGAACGCACTCGCCCGCTACGCCGACGGCCTGGCCGCCGGCGTATCGGGCGTCTGGCCCCGCATCGAGGACCGCGGCCAACCCCTCGTCGAGGCCGCCTCCATCGCCTTCGCCCTGCGCATCGCCCGGGACCTGCTCTGGGACCGCCTCGACGACGACGTCCGGCAGCGCACGGCCGCCTGGCTCGGCGACGCGCTCACCGCCGAACCCTGGCCCTGCAACTGGGAGTTGTTCCCGGTCACAGTCGGCGGCTTCCTCGAAGAGATCGGCCACGAACCGGAGTTGGCGCACAGGGTCATCGAACAGCGCCTCGACCGCATCGAGCAGTGGTACCTCGGCGACGGCTGGTACACCGACGGCGACGGCCGAAAGTTCGACTACTACAACGGCTGGGCCATGCACCTCTACCCGGTGCTGCACGCCTGGCTGGCCAAGGACGACCACCTCCTCGCCCGCTACGGCGACCGCCTCTCCGCCCATCTCGCCGACTACGCCCGCCTGTTCGGCGGCGACGGCGCCCCCCTGCACCAGGGCCGCTCCCTCACCTACCGCTTCGCGACGACGGTCCCCCTGTGGCTGGGCGCCCTCACCGGCCGTACGCCCCTGTCGCCGGGCGAGACGAGGCGGCTGGCGTCCGGTGCGCTGAAGTACTTCCTCGACCGGGGGGCCGTCGACGAGCGAGGTCTGTTGTCCCTCGGCTGGCACGGGCCCAACTCCGCCGTCCTGCAAGGCTATTCGGGCCCCGCCTCCCCGTACTGGGCCAGCAAGGGCTTCCTCGGACTGCTCCTGCCGCCGGACCACGAGGTGTGGACGGCGACGGAGGAGCCGGGCCCGGTGGAGCGGGAGGACGAGCTGCGCCCGGTCGGCCCGCCCAACTGGCTGCTGCAGTCCACACGTTCGGACGGCCTGGTCCGTCTCCACAACCACGGCAGCGAGGACGTCCGCTACGACCCGTTCTACACCCGGCTCGCGTACTCGACGGTGACGGAGCCCGTGGCCCTGGCGGAGCCGGCCGACACGTACGACAACAGCGTGATCGTCGGCGGCGACGCGAGCCGTACGGACATCGAGCCGCTGGGTGTCGGCGAGGGCTGGGCGGCGTCCCGCCACACGGCCGGGGGAGGGGCGCGGGTGACGAGCCTCGTGCTCGCGCGCGGGGCGGTGGAGGTGCGGGCCCATCTGGTGGCGGGCGCGGTGCCCGGCACGGCGGTACGGATCACGGGATGGGCGGGCGCGGACGGCGTACACGCGGAACTCCTCCCGGCGCACGGTCTGTCGTCGGACGCGGACGCGGACGCACCCGGGCTCGTCGGCGGTGTCGGCGAAGCGGCGACCCTCTTCGTGGCGCTCGCCCGGCTCACCGGTGAGCCGACGCCCCCGCCCCTCCCGGAGCTGGTCTCCGTGGAGGTGCGGGGGACGTACGAGGTGTCCGTGAACTGGGCCCACAGCCACGAGCGGGCCCAGTTCGTGTTCACGGCGTCAGACGGGCGATCCTCAGCGTCTTCGTGGTCGGTGACGCCCCGTTGAGGGCGGTCGTGTAGGACGGGGTGACGGGGGCGTACGCCCAGGTCAGCGTCCCGTCCTTCAGGACCGCGATGTCACCGCTGATCCGGGCGCCGACGACCTTGTCGGCGCCCTGGGGCTTGCCGTTCCAGTCGACGAGGCGGAAGTGGGTGCCCGTGAAGGTGCCGGTGCAGGTGCCGCTCGCGCACTTGGCGTTCTTCAGGGTCTCGTAGGAGACGAGGAGCCGGTTCTTGCCGTACGGGGCGACGCGCACGTTGACGTGTTCGGTGCCCTTGGCGGAGGTGAGGTAGACCGGCTTGCCCGAGGGCGTGCTGCGGTTCTTGAGGAACGCGATCGCGACCTGGTGGGTGCTGGTCTTCGGCTTGACCGTCCAGCCACGGCCGCTGGAGTCCTCGGGGTTCTTCTTGGCGGAGGCGGCGCCGCGCGAGGCGAAGGCGGTGGCGTAGCGGCCGGTGGAGGACTTCACGATCTCGCCGGTGCGGCCGGAGAAGGTGCCGCCGCAGTAGCCGGCCCAGCACTGCTCGCGCTGCACGACGGGGGCGTTGTCGGGAGCGGCTATGCCGGTGGACACGAACAGGCCCGACCGCCAGTCGTCGAAGCACAGGGAGGTGAAGTCGCCGGTCGTCTCGGCGCGCAGGGCTATGCCCTCGTTGTGGGAGCAGCCCCAGCCCCAGCCGCCGCCGAGCTTCTTGCCCTTGGGGCCCACGTACGCGAGCTTGTCGCCGAAGTGGCCGTCGGCGAAGCCGCCCGCGCCGTGCACGACGAAGTAGGCGCCGTACTTCTTGCCGTTCCAGGCGAGTTGGCCGTCGAGCAGCGGGGCCGTGTCGTTCGAGGAGGTGCCGGTGAGCTTGGTCCGCCAGGTCTGCTTGCCGTTCTGGTAGCGGATCAGCGCGGCGGCCGTCTCCTTCCACTTGTTGCTGTCGGCGACCCGGGTCAGCAGCGCGAACCCGTCGTTGTGCGCGACGAGCCCCCCGACCTCCCTTGTCCCCTTGACGACCGTGTCGGCCCCCGAGCGCTTCCCGGCCGCCGTCAGCGGGGTGACATGGATACCGTCCGAGGCGGGCCAGGCGACCCGCAGCGAGCCGTTCGGCGCCACGGCGGTCGCCGTCCGCGTCCACTCCCGGCTGTTGTTGTAGCCGGCCGAGAGGTACGGGAACTTCGCCGTGAGGCTCACCGTCGTGTTCGTGACGGTGAGATCACCGGCCGCGGCGGTGGGCGTGGGCGCGGCCCCGGCGGTCGCGTACCAGGCGCCGGCCAGCACGGACGCGGCCACGAGCGAGCCGATGACGGGCTTGCGCGCGAGGTGGCGACGGCGGTGTCTGGCCGGGGCGGGCGGTGCGGAGGGGGTGGGTGTTGCAGGTGTCATGTGCTGTGGTCGCCGCGCGGGGGCGAGAGGTTGCCACCTGGGCGAAAAATGTTTGAGATCTCAAGAGTGGCCCCCGTCCTCCCGGGGCCAGTGCGTCAGCGCCAGATGCAGTGCCTCGACGGCCTTGTCCCACGACCGCCGTACGTCCCGGGGGGCGCCGAAGCCGCCCCCGGCCTCCAGCGCGCAGAAACCGTGGAAGGTGCTGCGCAGCAGGCGTACGGCGTCCGTGAGGTCGGGCTCGTCGAGGCCGTACGCGCGGAGCATGCCGTAGGTGATCTCGGCGGTGCGGCGCAGGGCGGGGGAGTCGGTGACGAGGGCCTGGTCGACGGGGATCTGGGTGGCCGCGTACCGGCCGGGGTGTCTGAGGGCGTACGCCCGGTAGGCCCCGGCGAAGGCGGCGAGCGCGTCCTTGCCGGCCCGTCCGGCGACGGCCTCGGCGATGTCGTCGATCATCTCGCCGCCCGCCAGCAGCGCGACCCGTGTCCGCAGATCCTGGAGGTTTCTGACGTGCGAGTACAGACTCGCGTCCTTCACCCCGAAGTGCCGCGCCAGCGCGGACAGGGTGACCTTCTCGAACCCGATCTCGTCCGCGAGATCGGCCGCGGCCTCCACGACCCGGTCGACGGTGAGCCCGGCACGGGCCATGGAGACCACCTCTTCACCTCTGGGACCCCGGACGCCCAGGCTACCGCCCGGCGATCAAGGGCCCGGAGGCCGTGTGACGGTGGGACCGCAGGTCAGCGGATCGGCGCGTACAGCACGCCGAGCTTGTCGATCTCGCTGCCCGAGCGGCCGGTGAAGCCGACGATCTGCCAGCCGGAGGGGGCGGTGAAGGTCTTGGTCTCGGAGGTGGCGGTGCCGGAGGCGAGGGTGCGGCCCTTGTCCGTGCCGAAGGCGGCGGAGAAGATCCGGGTGTGGCCGTCCTTCTGGCCCTGGGTGAGCTTCACGGAGGTGAGGTGCTCGCCGGAGGCCAGGGTGAGGGAGGTCGCCGTGCCGCCCGTGCCGCCGTGGGTCAGCGTCGTACCGCCGTCGTGCGTGAGCGAGACCGCGTCGAGGCGGGAGGCGCCGCGCAGGGTCAGGGTGCGGGGCGAGACCGTCGAGGGGAGGTTGTCCGCGTCGTTGTACGCCGTGCCGTGGGGGCCGCCGAAGAAGTCACTGGCGCGCAGGCCCGAGTTGAGCTTCCAGGAGAAGTCGACCGTGTGCGGGAAGTGGTCGGAGAGGTTGCCGCCCGCCGAGTCGAGGAACTTGGCCCAGTCGTTGTTGTAGCGGTTCGCGGTCAGGTCGACCACGTTGCTGTCCCGGTAGAAGACCTTGTCGACGACCTCGCAGTCGTTGGTCGGGGCGGTCGTCGGGCAGAGCAGCGGGTCGGCGCCCAGGGCCGGGGCGACACCGCCCTTGACCAGCTGCACCCACGGGTCCGTGAGACCGTTCTCCGACACGAGCGAGCGGATGTTGTCGCCGGTGCGCGTGTAACGGGTGTTGGTGTCCCCCATGACGATCACCGCGTTGCCCGCCGAGTTCGCCTTGATGAACTCGGAGAGCTGGGTGACGTTGGCGCGGCGGGCGGCGAGGGCCGCGTCGTCGGAGTCGGCGTTGGTGTGCACGTTGTAGAGGTCGACGTAGACGCCGTCGTCGAGCCGCACCCGGGCCAGTGAGAAGCCCTTCGGGGTGAGGCAGTTGGTGCCGGTGCAGTCGTTCCACTTCACCCGCTCGAAGTCCTCGAACGCGTAGTCCGACAGCGTGTTGAGGCCGTCACCGAAGGGCACGCCACCGCTGGTCGCCGTGCGGTACGGGTGGTTGTCGCCCGCGTACAGCGCCGCGTGGTAGTTGAAGTCCTCCTGGACGTTCACGATGTCGTACGCCCCGAGGCGCGGCGAGATCAGCGGGGTGTTCGTCGCCGGTTTGCCGGAACTGAGCCCCTCCGGGAGGCCGGCGACGTTGTACGTCAGCACGTTGAACGTGCCGCTGGTGGCGGCCGCCGCGGGCGTCGCACCGGTGGTGGCGAGGCCGGTGACGGCCAGCGCGCCGGCGGCGACGGCGCCGAGCAGTCTTCTCGCGGAACGTCTGGGCTGCGTGGGACTCATGGGGCTCTCCGGGGGGCGGGGGGAAGATGAGCGATGCTCAGATTCGATGTCAATCAGTGTGACGTGCAAGGGCTGTTGGGGAAACAGTGAGGGACGTGGTGATCCGCCGTATCCAGGGCACCCGGCGGCCATCCCTTGATCGTTCGACGTTCATGTGCCCCCTCGATCCTCCACAGGCGGCGTGGTCGCGTCGCGAAGGCAGCCGCGTAGGCAGCGGCATCCGGGAGGCGTTTCATGGGGCACGGGCACGCGCACGGTCATCACCATCACGGGCACGACCACGGACATGACCACGACCACGGGCATGACCACGGGCATGACCACGGGGACGCGGCCGCCCCGCTCCCCGCCGCCTTCGACGCCTCCGTGCCCGACGAGGCGCTGAACCCCGAGCAGCGGTCGCGCCGCTCCCTGCTGCGCCGCGCGGGCCTGTTGGGCGCGGGCCTGACCGCCGCGAGCGTTCTGGGACAGGCGGCGGCGACCGCCCCGGCGTACGCGTCCTCGGGAGGCCGGCGCAAGGGCGGTTTCCTGTGGCTGGCGGGCGACCACCACATCCACACGCAGTACAGCAGCGACGGCAAGTACCGGGTCGTCGACCAGGTCCGCCAGGGCGCCAGGCACGGCATGGACTGGCTGGTCATCACCGACCACGGCAGCATGACGCACGCCAAGATCGGTGTCGAGAAGGTCAACCCGGACATCAAGGCCGCGCGCGCCGCGTACGAGGACACGCTCGTCTTCCAGGGCCTGGAGTGGAACATCCCGGGCGCCGAGCACGGCACCGTCTTCGTCCACCCGGGCAGGAACGAGGTCTCCGTCCTCAAGCAGTTCGAGACCGACTACGACGGCAGCGTGAAGGGCGCCTCCGACTCCACGCCCGCCAACGAGGCCCTCGCGGTCGCGGGTCTCGCCTTCCTCGGCGACCAGGTCCGGCGGCGCAAGGTCAAGGACGCCCTGATGCTCGCCAACCATCCGGCGCGGCGCGGTGTCGACTCCCCGCACGAGATCCGTGGCTGGCGCGACGCGACCGGCTCGGGCCGCCAGATAGCCGTCGGCTTCGAGGGCGCCCCCGGCCACCAGGCCGCCGGCATCCCCGCGCCGCTCGGCATGGCCCGCGCCCGCGGCATCTACGACAACAACCCCAGCGCCAACTCCTTCCCCGGCTACCCGCTGGAGAGCTACCGCACCTGGGGCGGCTTCGACTGGATGACCGCCACCGTCGGCGGCCTGTGGGACAGCCTCCTCGCCGAGGGCAAGCCCTGGTGGATCACCGCCAACTCGGACTCCCACCAGGTGTACACGGACACGGCCGTACGCGGCGGCCCGGACAGCGACTTCACCGCCAACGGCAAGCACACCGACCCCGTGTACGGCGGCAAGATAGACATCACCCAGGGCGACTACTGGCCCGGCCAGTACAGCCGCACCCACGTCGGCGCCGACGGCTTCTCCTACGCCGCCGTCATGGACGGCATCCGCGCCGGCCGCGTCTGGGTCGACCACGGCGGCCTCCTCAGCGGCCTCGACGTCCGCGTCTCCGGCGGCAGCCGCTGGGCCACCCTGGGCGGCGCCCTGCACGTCAGGAAGGGCACCAAGGTCACCCTGACCGTCGACGTGTCCCTGGCCGGCGGCCCCAACTGGGCGGGATTCGTCCCCGAGTTGGCCCGCGTGGACGTCATCCGGGGCGATGTGACCGGCACACCCGCCGACAAGGACACCTTCACCGCTCCGACGGCCAAGGTCGTGAAGTCGTACGAGGTGAACAAGTCCACCGGCACCGTCCGGCTCACCTACGACCTCGGCAAGGTCGACCGCCCGCTCTACGTCCGGCTGCGCGGCAGCGACGGCAACCGCTCGGCCGTCGGCGCGATGGGCGCGGCGGTCGACCCGGCGGGCCCCGCCATCGACGTCGTCGGTGACGCCGACCCGTGGCGCGACCTGTGGTTCTACTCCAACCCGGTGTGGGTCCTGCCCTCGTGACTCCGTACACCCTCACCGTGGACGCGGAGGTCAGGGATCTGCGCGCCGCCGATCACCTGCTCCACACGCTGGCCGCCGAACTCGCCCTACCCGAGGGCACGTTCGGGTGCACACACCTGGTGCGGGGCGACCGGCCACGGGTCGCCCTGTCCCTCGCGGTGCCGTCCGAGCCGCTCCTGAGCACCGTCCAGGAGCGGCTGGCGGCCCGTGACCACGAGGTGGCGCCCGGCACCCCGGACGCCATGGGCCGCGCCGTGATCTATCCCGGTGTCACGGCCCTGACCGGCACGCTGACGATCGCGGACGTCCTCGACCGCTCCGCGATCACCCGCGTCACCGTCCTGGGCACACCCGGCCGCCCGGCCCCGGACACCCCGCTGGTGACCCAGGACCACGTACGCCCGCACTGGCACGACGGCGAACTCGTCCTCACCACCATGCCCGCCGTGGGCGGCACCCTGGTCCCCTT
This sequence comes from Streptomyces sp. NPDC001868, assembly GCF_040297125.1. NCBI lineage: Bacteria > Bacillati > Actinomycetota > Actinomycetes > Kitasatosporales > Streptomycetaceae > Streptomyces > Streptomyces sp. NPDC001868. The sequence continues at coordinate 498,317 of NZ_JBEOYO010000002.1, forward strand.
CGAGGTACCGGAACCGACACCGTGCTGCGCGGACCACTGAAGCCCCGACCACACCCGTGCCCCGTCAGGGGCGCGGGCGTGAACTGGGGGCCGCCGGGCGCGTGAAGGTTGCCGTACGACACCCTTCACGCGCCCGTCGGATCAGCCGATCTCCGAGAACACGAACGAGAACTCCGTCGGTTCGGCCGGCAGGTGGTACTGCGGCAGCGGGCCGGGGCCGCAGGACTGGGAGCCGATGCCCATCAGGTCGTGGTCGAGGTTGACCCACACCGTGTCACCGGACTGAAGGTCCGTCAGATGTGCGGCGGCGTCCAGCTGTTCGGTGGTCCAGCGGCGGGCCGTGAACCAGAACTCCGGGTCGCCGTCGATGCGGAGTCCGCCCAGCTCCGCCCAACGGACGTCGGGGCGGGCGCCGTTCTCCTGGGGGCGGACGTACGGGGTCTGCATCTCGTCGACCGTGGAGTGGTAACGGCTCACCATGGAGGCCGACTTGGTGTCCGGGTAGCCCTCGCCGGGGCCGCCGCCGTACCACGTCACGTCGTTCGCCGACGAGAGCCCGAAGCGGATGCCGAGCCTCGGGAGCGGCACGGTCCAGTCACCCTCCGGCTCCACCGACACGGTCAGCTTCAGCCGGGTGTCGTCGGCGGTCCACCGGTAGGTCGCGCGCAGGCCGACCTCCCGGGCGGCCGGTGCCACCCGGGTCCGTACGGTCAGCGCGTCGGCGCCCAACTCGACCCCGTCCAGGCGGTGTCGCACGCGGTGCAGGCCGAGCTTCCGCCACAGGTCGCTGTAGCAGGTGTTGCCGTTCCACGCGCCCTCGTCGTTGTCGGTGGTCGCCCGCCACACGTCGAGGCGCAGTCCGGTCACGTCGAGGCCGCCGATGGTCTTGAGCGCGCCCGTGCGGACGTCGAAGGAGGCCGGGCCGAGATAGATCAACTTCTCGCTCGCCACAGGGTCGTCGCCAGGCGTCACGGTCGGCAACGGCCGTTCCACGACCGGGAGTTGGGCCCACGCCACCTGGTGGTCCTTCCTGCCCCACGCCGTGTCCTCGGCCAGCAGCGCCCGTACGGTCCACAGCGCCTCGCCCGCCGGTCCGCCGGCCGGCGGCTGCGGCAGCTTCACCTCGGCCGACTCACCGGGCCCCAGCGCGGGCACGGAGAGGGCGCCGGCCTCCAGCGTCTTGCCGTCCACCTGGTACGCCCACTCGAAGGCGAGCGAGGACAGGTCCGCGAAGTCGTACGCGTTGCGCACCCGGACCGTCCCGGCCGAGCCGTCGCCGTCGATACGGACGGGCTCGATGACCTTCTTGAACTCGATCAGGCCGGGGGAGGGTGTCCGGTCCGGGAAGATCAGGCCGTCGCAGACGAAGTTGGCGTCGTGCAGCTCCTCGCCGAAGTCGCCGCCGTAGGCGTAGCCCAGCTTCGGGTGCTTGACGCCGTGGTCGATCCACTCCCAGATGAAGCCGCCCTGGATGCGCTCGTGGGCCTCGAAGATGCGCTGGTAGTCGGCGATCCCGCCGGGGCCGTTGCCCATGGCGTGTCCGTACTCGCACAGGATGTAGGGGAGTTGGCGCCGCTTGTGGGTGCCGCCGTCCAGACGCTTGCCGATGCGTTCGGTCTCGGCGTGGTCGGCGTACATCCGGGAGTAGACGTCGGTGTCCCGGCAGTCCCAGTCGCCCTCGTAGTGCACGAGGCGCGAGCCGTCGCGGCCGTGGATCCACTCGGCCATGGCGGTCAGGCCCCGGCCGGTGCCGGCCTCGTTGCCGAGGGACCACATGACCACCGAGGGGTGGTTCTTGTCGCGCTCGACCATCCGGGCCGCGCGGTCCAGGAGGGCCGGGGTCCAGCGGTCGTCGTCGACGGGGTTGTCCCGCCAGTTCTGCTCGGTGAAGCCGTGGGTCTCCAGATCGCACTCGTCGATCACCCAGAGGCCGTACTCGTCGCACAGGTCGAGGAAGGCCGGGTGCGGCGGGTAGTGCGAAGTGCGTACGGCGTTGAGGTTGTGCCGCTTCATCAGCAGCACGTCCTCGCGCATGGTCTCCAGGTCGAGGGAGCGGCCCTTGACCGGGTGCCACTCGTGCCGGTTGACGCCCTTGAACAGGATCGCCCTGCCGTTGACCTTGAGGAGGCCGTCTTCGAGGACGACCGTACGGAACCCGATCCGCAGCGGGACCCGCTCGCCCCCGGTGACCAGCTCACCGTCGTACAGCCGGGGCGTCTCGGCGGTCCACGGCTCCACCGGGACCGTCACCGCCTCACCGGTCGCGACATCGATGTCCAGGGCGGGCACGAGGACCCGGCCGTCGACGTCGGAGTCGACACGCAGGGTCCCGGTACCGCCCACATGGTCGTAGGAGGCGTGCACGAAGAAGTCCAGGGCGCTGTCCGCCGGGCGGTGCAGCAGGGTGACGTCCCGGAAGATCCCGGGCAGCCACCACTGGTCCTGGTCCTCCAGATAGGAGCCCGCCGACCACTGGTGGACCCGGACGGCGAGGACGTTCCCCGCCGGCTTCAGCAGGTGCCCGACCGCGAACTCGTGCGGCAGCCGGGAGCCCTTGAACTCACCGATGTCCGTGCCGTTCAGCCACACCCGGGCGCAGGACTCCACACCGTCGAAACGGAGCACGGCGCCACCGTCCGCAGACCAGTCGCCCGGCAGGTCGAAGTACCGCAGATGGTCACCGGTCGGGTTCTCCGTCGGCACCCTCGGCGGGTCCACCGGGAACGGGTACAGGTGGTTGGTGTAGATCGGCGCCCCGAAGGCCCCGTCGCCCTGCAGCACCCAGTGGCCGGGGACGGCCACCCGGGCCCAGCCCCCGGCGTCGTACCCCTCGGCGGCGAACGAGTCGTCCTCCGCGTCGGCGGTCGGCGACAGCCGGAAGCTCCAGTCGCCGTTCAGCGACAGGGACCGGGCGTCGGAGGACGCGTACCAGGCGCGGGGCGGCAGGGCCCCGCGGCCCGGGGACACGTCCTCGACGTACTCGACGGACGATGTGGTCGTGCGGAAAGACATCGGTCTCCTTGCTGATTTCCTAGCCCTTGATGCCAGTCTGCGCGATGCCCTGCACCAGCCAGCGCTGGAGGAAGAGGAAGACGAACACCAGGGGCAGGATGGAAATGGCCGTGGCCATGAAGATCAGATGGAAGTTCACGGTCTGGCCGGTCATGTAGTTCGAGAGCGCGACCTGGACGGTCCACGCGCTCGGGTCCTGGCCGATGACCAGGGGCCACAGGAAGGAGTTCCATCCGCTGATGAACGTGATCGTCGCCATCGCGGCGAAGAAGTTCAGCGAGTTGGGTACGACGACCCGCCAGTACGCGCCCATGTAGCCGAGCCCGTCCACGCGCGCCGCCTCCTCCAGCTCCTTGGGGAACCCCAGGAAGTACTGCCGGAACAGGAAGCACGTGAAACCACTGAAGAGGCCCGGAATGATGAGACCCCGGTAGGTGTCGATCCAGCCGAGGGACGACACCAGCACGAAGCTGGGCACGAACGTCACGGCGGTCGGGACCATCAGGGTGCCCAGAACGGCGTAGAACACCTTGTTGGCGTGCTTGTACGGAATGCGGGCCAGGCCGTAGCCGGCCAGTGAGCAGACCAGCAGGGTGCCGACGGTGTGCAGGACGCCGACGACCGCCGAGTTCCACAGCGAGCGCGCGAAGTCGACCGACGGGTCGTCGAACGGCTCGCTGACGTTGCCCCACTGGATGTCGGTGGGGAACCACTTCCATTCCTCGCCCGTGATCTCCGGGTCCGTCATCAGCGCGTTGCGGACGATCAGATAGAACGGGATCAGGAAGAGGATCGCGGCGAGGCCGGTGGCGAGGTACAGCCCGGTCGAGCCGAGCACACTGCCGGTCCGGACGCGGCGCGGCTTGGCGGATACGTCGGTCCGGTCCATGTGTTCCGCCGGAGGTGTCGTGGTGGTGGTCACTTGGACTCCTCACCCCTTCCGAATCCCAGGAACTTGCCCTGGAGCAGGGTCACGAGGCAGATCAGTACGGTGAGGATCAGCGCGCCCGCGCTGCCCGCGCCGTAGTCCTGCGCGTCGCCGAGGGCCTTGTAGTACAGCTCGACCAGGGGCGGTCTGCCCCAGGTGGTCTTGTTCAGCAGGTTGAAGAACTCGTCGAAGGCCTGGTACGCCGCCACGAGCAGCAGCAGGATCACGGCGGTGGAGGTCGCCCGCAGCTGCGGCAGGGTGATGTGCCAGAACGTCTGCCAGCCAGGCTTGGCGCCGTCGATCGAGGCGGCCTCGTACAGCTCCGTGGGGATGTTCTGAAGGGCCGCGATGAAGAGGATCATGTAGAAGCCGGCCTGGAGCCACAGGCGAACGGTCAGGATGACCATCCAGTACCACGGCGGGTCGGGGCTGGCCAGCCACGCGGTGTTGTCGATGCCGAACAGGCCCAGGAAGGTGTTCGCGAGACCGAAGCGGACACCGTTGAAGATGGACATCTTCCAGACCAGCGAGGCGGCGACGTAGCTGACCGCCGTCGGCAGGAAGAACACCGAGCGGAAGAACGCCCGCATGAAGCGGAGCCGGTTCACCATCAGCGCCAGGCCCAGCGAGGTGCCCCAGGTCAGCGGCACGATGAAGACGGCGAAGATCGTGAAGGTGACGAGGGAGCGGATGAACTCCTCGTCGGTCAGCATCGTCACGTAGTTGTCGAGGCCGACGAACTCGCTCGGGGTGACCGTGAAGCGGGCCTCGAAGAACGACAGATACAGGCTCCACAGGATCGGCAGGTAGACGAAGACCGCCAGGCCGATCAGGAACGGCCCGGTGAAGAGCCAGAAGTTGAAGGTGGGGGAGCCCCGCAGCCCCCGCCGCGGCTTGGCCGGGGTGGCCTTGACCGGGGCGGGGCTGGAGACGCCGTCCTTGGTGATGGTCGACATGTCGTGAGTACCCGTCCGCCGGCCTATCCGAAGAGCTTCTTGAGTTCCTTGTTGACCTTGGCGTCGGCCTTCGTCAGTTCCTTGTCCGGGTCGCCGCCCTTGCGGACGGAGTTGGCGAGGACGTCCTCCAGGGCGGTGATGCTCGCCTGGGTCCAGCCGATGTTGTCGAAGTGGCCGAACTCGTTGAAGAGCTTGACGCCCTCAGCCGGCAGACCCGACTTCAGCTTGTCGGCGGATTCCGCGATCGAGGTGCGCGGCGGGATGTGGAAGCCGTAGGAGAGGGCCCAGTCCTCCTGGTACTCCTTCTGGTCGATCCACAGCCACTTCACGTACTCCTTGGTGGCTTCGAGGTTCTTGCCCTTGGCGTTGACGAACATCGACCAGCCGCCGTTGTAGACCGACTGCTTGCCGGCGCTGCCGACCTTCGGGAACGGGAAGATGCCGAGGTCGTCGCCGAGCGCCTCCTGCATCTGCGGCATCGCCCACATACCGCACCACTGCATGGCGGTCAGGCCCTGGTTGAGGGCGGACGGGTCCCAGAAGTCGGTCGGGGCGTCGAGCAGCAGGTCACCGCTGGTGAACAGCTTGCGCAGCTGCTTGAAGCCGTCGACGACCGCGTCCGTGTGGTAGGCGATCTGGTTCTTTTCGTCGAGGTGCTGTGCGCCCGCCGACCAGATCAACGGGTTGATCATCGAGTGGAGGGTGTTGCCGAGGTAGGCGCCCTTGACCTTGTCCGTGGTCAGCTTGGCGGCGGCCTCGGCCAGCTCCTCCAGCGTCGTCGGGACCTCGACACCGGCCTTCTCGAACAGCGAGGGGCGGTAGAAGAAGAACTGCGGGTCGTCGATCATCCGGATGCCGTAGATCTTGCCGTCGACCGTGTGCGACTGGATGTCGGCCTGGTTGAAGTCGTCCTTGACCGGGTCTATCAGGTCGGTCAGGTCCGCGACCTGCCCGCTCTCGATCATCTGCAGCTGCGGGTGGAACTCGAAGCAGTCGGGGGCCTTGTCCGTGAGCAGCGAGGCGAACAGCTTGCTCTCGAAGTTGGAGCCGGTGATCCACTGCGTGGTGACGTTGGTTTCCTTGTAGGCCTTCGCGTACTTCTTGATGGCCTGCTCGGTGCCCGCCTCGCCGTACGCGTGGAAGTACTGCGTGAGGCCGGGGCCCCCGCCGCTGCTACGACCGGTGTTGCCGCCGCACGCGGCCAGTCCCCCGGCGGCGGCCAGACCCAGCGCGGCCCGCAGGGCGGTACGGCGGTCGAAGTTGCTGTTCCTGAATGCCGACATGCTGACGTCCTTGTCTCGAGTACGGCTGCGGCTCTGCGCCCATGGCTCTGCGGCTCAGCGCCAGTTGGCTCAGTGGCTCAAAGGGACTTGCGGTGCGGGACGTTAACCTTCGGCTAAGGCTTCGGCAAGGGGTTGGACGAAGTCTGTTCGAAGCGTTGTATTCGGTTCGGTGTTCCGAACGTCCGTGCGGCGCGAAGGGGTTGGTGAGGGAAGACGAAAGGGGAAGGTGAGGGCCGCCGGGTCAGGGTCCGGCGGCCCTCGGCTCGTGGGGGTACTACCGCTTCGTCACGACGACGGCGCGGTACGGCTCCTGGCTGGGGTGCGGCTCCTCGGTGGGGCGGCACGTGTGCCCGGCCGCTGCCCCACGGACTGCAGCGCCCCTTCGAGCGCGAACGTCGCCGCGCCCAGGCACGCCGGGTCCGTGGGGATCAGGGAGAGCACGATCTCGGTGGCGGCCATCGGACGCGGCAGCGCGTGCCGGGCTACGGCCTCGCGCACCTCCGCGACCAGGGGCTCGCCGAGCGCGGCCGCGACCCAGCTGCTGAGCACGACCACTTCGGGGTTGAACAGATTGACCAGGTCGGCGACGGCCGCGCCGAGGTAGCGGGCGGTGTCCCGCACCACCTTGACCGCCACCGGGTCCTGCCGGGCCACCCCCTGGGCGAGCGCGGCGATGGTGGCCGTCTGGTCCTCGGGATGCAGCAGCGAACTGCGCGGACTCAGCTCCCGGAGGTTCAGCATGATCCCGGGGGCGCCCACATACGTCTCCACGCACCCGTGGTTGCCGCAGTGGCAGAGCCGGCCGTCGAGGACGATCGTCGTGTGGCCCCACTCCCCGGCGCTGTTGCTCACCCCCCGGTGCAGCCCGCCGTCCAGGACGAGCCCGGCGCCCACACCGGTCCCGAGGGTGACCACCACGGCGTCCCCCCGCCCGCGCGCGGCCCCGAACCACAGCTCGGCCACCGCGACCGCGCGCAGCGGATTGTCCAGGTACAGGGGATAGGCGATGTGCTCGGTCAGCAGGTCGAGCAGCGGCACGTCGTGCCAGTCCCAGTTGGGCGCGTACTCCGAGATACCGGTGGCCCGGTCGACCTGCCCCGGCACGCTCACCCCGACGCCGAGCACCCGGGCACCCTCGGTACCGGCCTGCGCCACCACCGAGCCGACGGCGGCGGCGACATGCCCGACCATCTGCTCGGGCAGCGTCTCCCCCGCCCGTACGTCCTCCTCGGCCCGCGCCAGGACGTTCAGCGCCAGGTCGAACAGTTCGACATGGACGTACGTCTCCGCGATGTCGACGCCGATCAACGCGCCCCCCGACGCGTTGACGGCCACCAGTCCACGGGGGCGGCCCCCCGCCGAGTCCTCGAACCCGACCTCGGTGATCATGCGGAGGTCGAGCAGTTCGCCGACGAGGGTGGCGACCGTGGCCAGACTGAGCCCGGTGGCCGCCGCCAGTTCCTGCCGGGAGGTGGGAGACTTGGCGATGATCTGGCGCAGCACCTCGTAGCGGTTCGCGGTGCGGATGTCGCGTGAGGTGCGCTTCGCCGACGACATGATCCCCTCGATCCCTCCAGGCCATGACGAGGCCTGTTGCCCCGGCGCCGCGCCAGGTTATGGGGCGGAGAGACTTTCGACAAGGGGTTAGGAAAGGGGGTTTACGAAGTCTCCCGACCGGCCCCGCGCCGTGGCCGGAGACCGACCGTGCGACGGGTCACCGGGCGGACCGGCGGCGGAGTCACCAGGTGAGGGCCGTATGAGGGCCGTAGGAGGGCCGTACGGGCCGGTCGCCCTCACGCGTCGAGCACCTCCCGGACGAAGGCGTTGCGGAACTTGCCCGCCGGGTCCAGCCCGTCCGCCACCCTGCGGAAATCACCCAGCCGGGGGTACAGCCGCCCCAGTTCGGCCGCCGGAACCGTGAACACCTTCCCCCAGTGCGGCCGCGCCTCGAACGGCGCGAGCACCTCCTCCACCCGCCGCACCACCGGCAGGACGGGCGCCGCGTCCGCGATCCATGTGAAGTGCAGCGCGACCGTGTCCCGGCCGTGCGCCGGGCTCAGCCACTGCGCGTCGGCGGCCACCGTCCGGACCTCGCAGACCTGAAGCACGGGCGCCACCGCGTGCCGGATCCCGTCGAGCGCGTGCAGCGCCTCCACGGCGGACGTCCGCGGCAGTAGATACTCCGACTGCAGTTCGTCCCCGCTGCTCGGCGTGAACTCGGCCCGGAAGTGCGGCAGCCGCTCGTGCCAAGGGCCGGGCACCCCGAACTGCTCGGTGCAGTTCACCGCCGGCATCCCCGGCACCGGATGCATCGCCCCGGTCGCGGGCGCGGCCCACGGGAAGTCCGCCTCGGCCCGGTCCGTACGCCGCTTGACCCACACCTGGTCGAAGCCCGAGTGGAGCCAGCGGGTGAACAGACTCACGCTGTACGCCGACGCCGACACCGCCGCGAAGTCCAGCCCGGCCAGGGGGAGTTCACCGAAGACCCGCTGGCTCACCCCGAAGGCCGGCTCCAGGTCGAGGGTGAGCGCGGTGACCACACCGAGGGCGCCGAGCGAGGTGACCGCCGCGCCGAAGCGGTCGTCGCCGCGCGACAGCGTCAGCGTCGTACCGTCCGCCGTGACCAGCTCCACCTCGCGCACGGCCGCCGCGAGCGGACCGTTCCCGTCGCCCGAGCCATGGGTACCGGTGGCCACCGAGCCCGCCACGGAGATGTGCGGGAGGGAGGCCATGTTGTGCAGGGCGAGACCCCGGTCGTGCACCGCGCGGGCCAGCTCCGCGTACCGGACACCGCCCCCGACCCGTACCGTACGGACCGCCGTGTCCACCTCGATCTCCGGCGCCAGCCCGGTCAGGGAGAGCAGGACGCCCTCGGGGCCGGGCTCCGCGATCTCGTTGAACGAGTGCCCGCTGCCCAGCACCCGCACCCGCTCGCTCCCCGCCACCAGGGCCCGCAGCGCGTCGACGGAGGGCGGCCGGTGCAGCTCCTTCGCGGTGTACGTGATGTTCCCGGCCCAGTTGGTGATGGTCTCGGTCGTCATACCTGATCTCCTCCGCCGCCCGTACCTGATGAGGGCCATCCTCTCCGCCCCGCGCTCCGTCCGGTTCATTGACCTCCCCACGAGCGCCCGCCTACCGTAGAGAGCGGTTACTACCGTCTGACCTCGCCCTCTCCCAGCCGGAAGGTTCTTCCTTGCCCGAGCGTCCGCGCGCCCTGTTCGCCATGACGGCCGAGAACGTTCCGCGGATCTTCCCGCCCGACGTGCTGGCCCGGCTGCGCGGGACCGTGGACATCGATCCCGCCCTGGTCGCCGAGGACTTCACCGGCCCCCGCGTACGGGAGGCGCTGGCCGAGACCGAGGTGCTGGTCACCGGCTGGGGCTGCCCCCGCATCGACGGGACCGTCCTCGACGCGGCGCCGAAACTCCGCGCGGTGCTGCACTCGGCGGGCTCGGTGAAGGGGTTCGTCGCCCCCGCCGTCTGGGAACGCGGGATCACCGTCTCCACGGCCGCCGCCGCCAACGCCGTGCCCGTCGCCGAGTACACGCTCGCCATGATCCTGCTCGCCGGCAAGGACATCCTCGGCCGCCGCGAGCGTCTGAGGACCGAACGCGTCTCGCCCGGCTGGGGGTTCGTCCCCGGCATCGGCAACCACGGCCGCCGCGTCGGAGTCGTCGGCGCCTCCCGCATCGGCCGCCGCGTCATCGAACTGCTGCGCCCCTTCGACCTCCGGGTGAGCCTCACCGACCCCTACGTCGACGAGGCAGGGGCCGCCGCCCTGGGCGTCCCCCTGCTGCCGCTCGACGACCTGCTGCGCACCTCCGACATCGTCACCGTGCACGCCCCGGACACCCCCGAGACCCACCGCCTGATCGACCGCCGTGCCCTCGCCCTCATGCCCGACGGGGCCGTCCTGATCAACACCGCGCGCGGCGCCCTCGTCGACCACGACGCCCTCGTCGACGAGCTGCGTGCCGGGCGCCTCTCCGCGATCCTCGACGTCACCGACCCCGAACCACTGCCCGCCGACTCCCCCCTCCTCGACCTCCCGAACGCCTTCGTCACCCCCCACCTGGCCGGTTCCCAGGGCAACGAGGTCGCCCGCCTCGGCCTCGCGGTCACGGAGGAGGCGGAACGGCTGGCCGCCGGGAGGGCGTTGGCGCACGCGCTGGACCGGGGGGTGCTGGAGCGGATGGCGTGAACGTCGGCCGAGGGAGGCCGGTGCGGGGGCGATCGGCGTACCGTTCTGAGTGTCGAGGTCGGAACGGAGTTCAGCATGGCCCACCCAACTCGCCAGGACACCGGGGGAATCGGGGCGCGCATCGCGGACGTGAGCGCCCTGCGCGGCTACTCCCTCAGAGAACTCGGACGCCGCGCCAACGTCTCCCCGTCCATGCTCTCCCGTGTCATCAACGGTCAACGCGAAGCCAGTCCGGCCGTCGTCTCCGCTGTCGCCCGCGCCCTGTCCGTCAGCATCTCGGTCCTGCACGGCCAGCCCTACGTCCACCAGCTCCAGTCGGACCAGCTCGACCGGCTGACCACGCCGATCAGCTCGGCCCTGGACGACTGGGACATCCCCCTCGGCGAGGACGACCCACCACCCCGGTCGCTCACCGACCTGAGCGCCACGGTGGCCGGGCTGGAACAACAGCGCGCCCGGGCCGAGTACATCGAGATCGCCCACGAACTCCCCGCGCTGCTCGCCGAGGTCAACGCCCATGTCCTCACCCAGCGTCCGGGACACGCCCTGGAGCAGGCCGCGTGGCTCCAGGCGGAGCTGTGCCGCACGGTGTACGTGGTCGGCCGTCAGATCGGGTTCCAGGATCTCGCCCGGCTGGCCCTGTCCCGGATGGCCGTCGCGGCTCCACGGTCCGGGGACCCCCGGCAGATCGCCATCGAGCGGTGGGACCGCGCGCAGCTGATGGCCGACGCGGCGCGCCACGACCGAGGGGTGCTCCTGGTCAAGCAGGCGCTCAAGGACCTCGACGACGACGGACAGCGGGCCACGAAGGCGGTCCGAGGCGCCCTGCACCTGAAGGGGGCGATCCTCTCCAGCCGCCGGGGCGATGCCGGCGGTGCGGACGACTGGCTGGAGGCGGCCGGGGAGATCGCCGAGGAGACGGGGGAGACCCGCGACTACGGACTCGTGTTCGGCCCCGTCAACGTCGTGATCCACGGCATGTCGGCGTCCAGCGACCGCGACCGCCACGCCCGCGCCCTGGAGAAGGCCCGCAAGGTACGCCTGCCGGACGACTACCCGAAGGCCCGCGCCGGCCACTACTGGGTGGACCGGGCCCGCGCCGAGACCTGGACGGCGAAGCACGGCGACGCCTTCACCTCGCTGGCGAAGGCACGGCACGTGGCGCCCCAGCAGACCCGGTACCACCCGGGCGTGCACGAGACGGTGTCCACGCTGCTGCGGGCGCGGGCGAAGGCACCGGGGGAGTTGCTGGAGTTCGCGGGCTGGTGTGGCGTATAGCCCGAGGCGACCTGTCCCGGGTGTCGGACCACGACGTCGAGATCCGCAACCACCACCGGCCGCCGCGCCGCAAGCGGAGGAAGGCGTGAGCGGGGGTGAGCCGGGGCGGCGTGTTCCCTGCCGGCTACTGCCGCTCGTGGTGCCGGACCATCTGCCCGGCGAGACGGAGTACGGCGCCTTCATCGACCACATGACCGGCTGTGCCGACTGCGGGTACGGACAGGTCCAGTGCGAGCGGGCCACCGGGCTGTGGCAGGCGTACAAGCAGGCCAGGCGGTCCAGGTCCGTGCGGGAATGAAACGCCCAGCCGGGGACCCGGCGGTGTCCTCGTACCGTCGGAGGCTTACCGTGAGGAGTCGAGCGCGCGGGCGACCCCCGTGCGACGTCGGGAGCGAGGAGAACGGGATGGGCAGCCGCACCGCACTGGTGGAGGACCTGATGGAGAGGTTCCCGCATGTGCCACGGGAGGCCGTCTTCAAGGAGGACCTGCTCAGGGGTGGTGTGGCCTTCGACGCCTCCGCGCTGAGCGACAACGAGAAGGGCGAGGTCAAGCCGAAGTCGTACTTCATCTTCTCCTTCGACCACGGCACCCTCCCCGAGCTGGGCGAGGCAGCGCTGCGCCGCCCGCCGGAGGAGATCATCCTCACCGGCGGCCCGTACGACCTGCGGCGCACGGTCGTCTCCGTACGGGTCAACCCGTCCTCGCCCTACCGGGTGGCCTCCGACGAGGACGGCCTCCTCGGCCTGTACCTCGACGGCAAGCGCATCGCGGACGTCGGCGTCCCGCCCATGCCCGAGTACTACAAGCACACCCTCTCCAACGGGAAGTCCGTGATGGAGGTGGCCCCGACCATCCAGTGGGGCTACCTCATCTATCTGACCGTCTTCCGCGTCTGCCAGTACTTCGGCGCGAAGGAGGAGTGCCAGTACTGCGACATCAACCACAACTGGCGCCAGCACAAGGCGGCGGGCCGGCCTTACACGGGCGTGAAGGACGTCGACGAGGTCCTCGAAGCGCTGGAGATCATCGACCGGTACGACACGGCGAAGACATCCACCGCGTACACGCTCACCGGCGGCGCCATCACCAAGACGGTCTCGGGCCGCGACGAGGCCGACTTCTACGGCCACTACGCCAAGGCCATCGAGGAGCGCTTCCCGGACCGCTGGATCGGCAAGGTCGTCGCACAGGCGCTGCCGCTGGACGACGTCAAGCGCTTCCACGACTACGGCGTGAAGATCTACCACCCGAACTACGAGGTGTGGGACGAGTACCTCTTCAAGATGTACTGCCCGGGCAAGGAGCGCTATGTCGGCCGCGACGAGTGGCACAAGCGGATCCTGGACTCGGCGGGCGTCTTCGGCGCGCGCAATGTGATCCCCAACTTCGTGGCGGGCGTGGAGATGGCCGAGCCCTTCGGGTTCAAGACGGTCGACGAGGCCATCGCGTCGACCACCGAGGGCCTGCGGTTCTTCATGTCGCAGGGCATCACGCCCCGCTTCACCACCTGGTGCCCCGAGCCCACGACCCCGCTCGGCAAGGCCAACCCGCAGGGCGCGCCGCTGGAGTACCACATCAGGCTGTTGCAGGCCTATCGCGCCACGATGGAGGAGTTCGGGCTCGCCTCGCCGCCCGGATACGGCCCGCCCGGACCCGGCAACGCCGTCTTCTCCGTCAGCTCCTTCATGGACAGCCTCCCGGCCGCCGAGGAGAGCACCGAAGGGACCGCCGAGGAGGTTTCGGTTCAGTAACTCCTGTGACGGTTGAGTCGATCGGGGTCGGCGTACGTACAAGTCCACATGCGTGACCGCAGGTAACCGCGTTCGAAGACGCAGCTTGTCAGTTGTGTGGGAAGCGTGAAAAGCTCTGGGGCGCTGCAACGTAGTCCCCCCAACTCCCTTGGCTTTAAAGGGCAGTTGACTACTTTTGCACTCTTCCCCCCTCGCTCTGTGGATGCAGGAGACTCATGCCTGACCTGCCGAAGCCCCAGGACGCCGCCGAGGCCGCGTTGTTCTCGGAGTGCTGGGACGCGGTCCTGTCGTACGCCGACCTGTGCACGTCCGGTTCGACCGCGGCGACCCAACTGGCCACCGAGGCCTTCACCAACGGCATGCACGAGGCGCACACCGTGGAGAGCGAGGCGGGGGCCGACCGCGGCGTCGGCCGGCGTGCTCTGCGGCTGCCTCGAATACCGTTCCTCCTGACCTGGGTCAGGACCTCCGCCGCGGTCTGGGAGAGGGACGGCCAGGGCCACCGGCTCGACCCCGAACTCCGCCTCTGGCTCAACTCGGACAAGGCCGCGCGCTACATCGGCCCGCCGCTGCACCGCCCCCTCGCCCTGCGCGCCCTGCGGGACATGCAGGAACCTGACGCGGCCCTGCTCTGGCTGGCCGAGGTCGAGTCGCTGCCCCTGGGCTCGGTGGCCCGCCGGCTCGGTCTCGACCCGGTGGCCGCCCGGACCGAACTCGACCAGGTGCGCGTGCTGTTCAGGGACCGGTGCCACCGCAGCCGGCTCGACGCGCCCATGCGCGCCGACTGCCGCACCTACACCCGGCTGCTGGACGCGGTCACCCGCTCGCCCGGCACCGACACCCCCGAGGACCTCTCGCGCCACCTCGCCACCTGCGTGGAGTGCGCCGAGGCCGCGGCCTGTCTCGGCCTGCACGGCGGCGGCCTGCCCGCCGCGCTCGCCAGTGGTGTGATCGGCTGGAGCGGACTCGCCTACCTGGAGCGCCGCCGCCGCGCGGCCGACGCCGGATTGCTCCCCGGACGCGCGGACTCCACCGGCGCCGACCGGGGACTCTCGCCGGGCAGGGAGCCGAAGCCCCGGTTCAGCCGCAACGGGCTGCTCGCCGGAGCCGGTCTCGTCTCCGTGCTGGCCCTCGTCGTCTCCCTCATGCCCTTCGGCGAGGACGAGACGCTCGCCGACGGCACGTCCGCCGGCGACTCCGCGGTGGTGCAGCGCGACCCGCGTTCCCCGGTGAGCCAACCCCCGTCGGGCGGCGGCTCCGAGCTGCAGAGCACCTCCCGCCCGGAGGAGACCGGTTCGGGTTCCGGCGACGAGGACGGCAAGGGCGGCGGCAACAGCAACGAGGAACCCCAGGGCGACTCCTCGACGCCGGCCCGCGTCACCCACCAGCCGGTCGATCCCGGCAAGTCGCCGGACGCCACCTGCCACGTCCGCTACCAGGTCGTCAACGAGTGGCCCGGCGGCTTCCAGGCCGCCCTCACCGTCACCTCCGCCAAGGCCCTCGACGGCTGGCGCGTCGGCTGGACCTACGCGGCCGAACAGCGCGTCACCCAGATGTGGGACGGCACCTTCGACCAGGACGGCTCCGAGGTCACCGCCACCGCCGCCGACTACAACAAGAAGGTCGCCGCGGGCGGCACCTTCGGCGTCGGCTTCCTCGGCATCTGGCAGGGTTACGACAACCCCGTACCCGTGGACTTCACGCTCAACGGGAAGACCTGCGAACGGGGGGACTGAGCGCGGACCGTGCACAGACGGCGCACGGGCCGAGCGCGGATCGAGCGCGGGCGGGGAGCGGGCGGGGAGCGGGCGGGGAGCGGGCGGGGAGCGGGCGGGGAGCGGATTAATTCGGTTGACGGGGGACCGTGAGCCCCCGCTAGGGTGAGATCACCGAGCACGGCGGCCTTCCGGCCGCCGTAGCCAACGACGAGTGGGACAGGAGGTGTTGACCGATGGCTGTCACGGCGATGGGCGCTGCCCGCATCCAGGAATCCATCCAGTCCACCTCCGTGGTCACCGGCTGACACCCACTTCCTGTACTCCCGTACCTCGCTGTACGGCCGCCGGGACCACCCTTGTGAAGGGTCTCCCTTGACTTCCTCCAGCTTCACCACCGGTTCCGCCTCCGCTTCGGCTTCCGGTGCCGGTTCCGACCTCTCCGCCCTGGCCCCCTACGGCTGGGACGACTCCTGGGCGGACGCCTTCGCCCCCTACGACGCCGAAGGCCTGCTCGCCGGGCGAGTCGTCCGTGTCGACCGAGGGCAGTGCGACGTCGTCACCGCGAACGGTTCGCTGCGGGCCGACACCGCTTTCGTCACGCCTCACGACCCGATGCGTGTCGTGTGCACGGGCGACTGGGTCGCCGTCGAACCGGCGGGCGACCCCCGGTACGTCCGCACCTACCTGCCCCGCCGCAGCGCCTTCGTACGCTCCACCTCCTCCAAGCGCGCCGAGGGACAGATCCTCGCCGCCAACGTCGACTACGCGGTCGTCGCCGTGTCCCTCGCCGTGGAACTCGACCTCGGTCGCGTCGAACGGTTCCTCGCGCTGGCCTGGGAGTCCGGGGCCCAGCCGGTCGTCGTGCTCACCAAGGCCGACCTCGTGCCGGAGGCCGCCACGCTGGCGCATCTGGTGCAGGACGTGGAGACCGTCGCGCCCGGCGTCGCCGTGCTGACGGTCAGCTCCGCCCTCGGCGAGGGCCTCGACGTCCTCGCCGCGGTGCTCTCCGGCGGTACCTCCGTCCTGCTCGGGCAGTCCGGCGCCGGAAAGTCGACCCTCGCCAACGCGCTGCTCGGCGAGGACGTCATGGACGTCCAGGCCATCCGTGACGTGGACGGCAAGGGACGGCACACCACGACTACCCGCAACCTCCTCGCCCTCCCCGGCGGCGGGGTCCTCATCGACACCCCCGGGCTGCGCGGCGTCGGCCTCTGGGACGCCGAGAGCGGGGTCGGACAGGTCTTCGCCGAGATCGAGGCCCTGGCCGCGGACTGCCGCTTCCACGACTGCGCGCACATCGCCGAGCCCGGCTGCGCGGTCCTCGGCGCGGTCGAGTCCGGTGAGCTGCCCGAGCGGCGGCTCGACAGCTACCGGAAGCTGCTCCGGGAGAACCAGCGGATCGTGGCGAAGAGTGATGCGCGGGTGCGGGCGGAGATCCGTAAGGAGTGGAAGCGGAAGGGTGCGGAGGGGCGCGCGGCCATGGAGGCGAAGAGGGGTGGGCGGCGTTGAGTTCTGGGTGCGGGTGAGTGGGGGCTGGTCGCGCAGTTCCCCGCGCCCCTGGGGGGAAGCGGGGCTGCGCCCCTGCTTCCCCCCATCCCCAGGACGCCGAGCCTCATGTCCGAATTCCGCCAGTCCGGGTCGTCCGCGTCGTCGACACTGGGAGGCATGAAGGACGAAGACACCAGGTACGAGGCCGTGCGGAGCAGGGACGGGCGGTTCGACGGGGAGTTCTTCTTCGCTGTCGGGACCACCGGGATCTACTGTCGGCCGAGCTGTCCGGCGGTGACGCCGAAGCGGGAGAACGTCCGGTTCTACGCGACCGCGGCCGCCGCCCAGGGTGCCGGGTTCCGGGCCTGTCGGCGGTGCCGGCCGGACGCCGTGCCCGGGTCGGCCGCGTGGAACGTGCGCGCGGACGCCGTGGGCCGGGCCATGCGGCTCATCGGGGACGGCGTCGTCGACCGGGAGGGCGTCGCCGGGCTGGCCGTGCGGCTGGGATACAGCGCACGCCAGGTCCAGCGGCAGCTCACCACCGAGGTCGGCGCCGGGCCCGTCGCCCTGGCCCGTGCCCAGCGGGCCCACACCGCCCGCGTCCTCCTCCAGACCACCGCCCTCCCGGTCACCGAGGTCGCGTTCGCGTCCGGGTTCGCCAGCGTGCGCCAGTTCAACGACACGATCAGGGCCGTGTACGCCATGACGCCCAGTGCCCTGCGCGCCGGGGCACCCCGGCGCTCCGCCGGCGCGCCGACCGCCGGGATCCCGCTCCGGCTCGCGTACCGGGGCCCGTACCAGTCCACCGCGCTCTTCGACGTCCTCGCCGACGAGGCCGTCACCGGCATCGAGGAGCTGACCGGCGTTCGCGGCCACCGCACGTACCGGCGCACCCTCCGCCTTCCGTACGGCACCGGTGTCGCCGAGGTCGACGAACGGCCCGGGGACCGCCGCCGGGAGCGTACGGGAGGCGGCTGGCTCGACGCCCGGCTCCATCTCACCGACCCCCGGGACCTCACCACCGCCGTACAGCGGCTGCGCCGGCTGTTCGACCTGGACGCCGATCCGTACGCCGTGGACGAGCGCCTCGGGCAGGACGCGCGGCTCGCCCCGCTCGTCACCGCCAGGCCGGGACTGCGGTCGCCGGGCGCGGCCGATCCGGAGGAGTGCGCGGTGCGGGCGCTCGTGGGGCGCGAGGAGGCGGGCCGACTCGTACAGGCGTACGGGAAGGCGCTCGACGCGCCGCACGGGACGCTGACGCATCTCTTCCCCGAACCCGCCGCACTGGCCGGCGCGGACGGCCCGCTCGGCGCCCTCGCCACCGCCCTCGCCGACGGCACCGTCCGCCTCGACGTGGGCGCCGACCGGGAGGCCGCCGAGGCGGCACTGCTCGCCCTGCCCGGCCTGGACGCCCGTACCGTCGCCGCGATCCGCACCCGCGCCCTCGGCGACCCGGACGTGGCACCACCGGACGAGGCAGCGCCGGACACCTGGCGACCCTGGCGGTCGTACGCCCTCCGGCATCTTCGGACACAGGTAAAGCAACACGTACAGACGCAGGTACCGACACAGGTACAGGAGCAGGGAGTTCAGTCGTGACTACCGAGCAGCGGACCTACTACACCGTCGTCGACAGCCCCGCCGGGCAACTCCTGCTCACCGCCGACGAGTTCGGGGCGCTCACCTCCGTCTCCGTGCCGGAGCAGAAGGGCGGCCGGGTCCCGCTGGCGGCCTGGGTGCGCGACCCGGCGCCCTTCCGGGCCGCCGAGGAGCAGCTCGCCGCCTACTTCGCCGGTGAACTCAAGGAATTCCGGCTGGAGTTGCGCGGCGAGGGCACCGACTTCCGGCGGCGGGTCTGGGAGGCGCTCGACGACGTCCCGTACGGCGCGACCACCACGTACGGGGCCATCGCCACCCGTATCGGCGCACCCCGGGCCGCCGTCCGGGCCGTGGGCGGCGCGATCGGCGCGAACCCCCTCCTCATCGTCCGCCCCTGCCACCGGGTGATCGGCGCGGACGGCACCCTCACGGGTTACGCCGGCGGCCTCGACCGCAAGCGCCTGCTCCTCGGTCTGGAGGGCGTGCTCTAGCGCGGCGCGACCCGAGGTAGGGGCGCGCGCCTCAGGGGCCCGCGGGCGTGGCTCCTGAGGGGGCGGCGGGCCTCAGCTTCCGAAGACCACGCCCACCCACGTCCCCGCCACCAGCAGACACGCGAAGAGCTCCGTCAGGACGCTCGACCCGCCCGAGCGCATCGCCGTGCGCGTGGCGTCCTTCGCCGCGCCGGAGCGACCGAGGCGGAGGCGTTCGCAGAGGTAGATGCCGCCGACGAAGCCGGGGATCGCGCCGAGCACGGGGAGCAGGACGAAACCGAGGAACGCGCCGGTACCGGCGTACACGCCCATCCGGGGGGTGGCACCGCTCTCCGCCAGGCGCCGGGGCGGCAGGACCCAGCGGACCGCCCGGGACAGGAGCAGGACGACGGTGGCGCTCACCAGCACCCACCAGGCGATCGGCCTCGGGTCCTCCAGCGCCCACCACATGACCCCGGCCCATACGAGCCAGGACCCCGGTACGCCGGGCACCAGCACTCCGCACAGGCCGAGCAGCAGCACCACAGCGACCAGCAGGAGTTCCCACGCTCCCATCTGCCCAGGGTGCAGGACCCCGTGAGAAAGCGCAGGTCAAGCGCTGGTCGGTGTGTCAGTCCCGGGTCACCCAGGCCCGCTCGTACGCATGCCAGCCCAGTTGCAGCCGGGTCGTCACACCGGTCAGCTCCATCAGGCGTTTCACCCGGCGCTGCACGGTCCGCAGGCCCAGTTCGAGCTGTTTGGCGACGCTCGCGTCGGTCATCCCGGCCAGCAGCAGGGAGAGGATCTCCAGATCCGTGTCGTCGGGGCCGTCGAGGACGTCCTCGGTGACGACGCGGCCGGCGCCGAGGCGCAACGGCAGGGCCTGCCGCCACACCGACTCGAACAGGCCCGACAACAGCTCCAGCAGACCGCTCGCGTGGACGACGAGCGCGGCGGGCTCGGCGGTGTGCGTGGTGAGCGGGACCATCGCGAGCGTCCGGTCGGCGATCACCAGCTTCGTCGGCACCTCGTCCATCACCCGCACCCGCTCGTCCCGGCCCAGCGCGGCGGACAGCTCGGTGAGCCCGCTGTCCTCGTCCAGGACGGCCCGCTCGACGACCACGCGGTAGCCGACACCACGGCCGGTGGCCTGCTCCTCGGCGGGGTTGTTCTCCGGGCCGGAGACCGCGATCGGCGCGCCGGTGACCATGGCGCAGACCTCCTCCGTGGCGCCGAGCTGGAGCTGCAGGAAGCGCTGCGCTATGGCCGCCGAGCCGATCACCACCTCGACGAGATCGTGCGCGGCGGGCTCGGCGGCGCTCGCCCGGTACTCCTCGGCGAGCAACGCCGCCGCCAGCTCGGCCTTCTCCAGCTCGTGCCGCTGCTGGGTGAGCAGTGCGCCCAGGGCCACACCGGGCGGCGCGGCCACCCAGCGGCCGGGGCGCGCGGAGGACTGCGCGGCGAGACCGTGCCGCTCCAGCCGGCGCAGCGCGCGCTCGGTGTCGTGCTCCCCGAGCGTGAGCCGGCGCGCCAGGTCCGGTACGTCGGCGGCGCCCACGGACACCAGGGCCCGGTACGCCGACTCGTGCGTCTCGTCGAGACCTATCGCTCCCAGCATGCGGCGACGCCCCTCACCCTTGCCGCGCCTCTCCCGGCGCGCTTCCGCCTCGGCACATCATCACCGCACCGCGTACCTCGCTGCCCGGCGGGGTCACACAGCGGAATCCCAGGAACATGCCTCACACTCGGGCCGACCGGCCCCCGCGCCCGCACCGCGCCCCGGTCACCCCGGCGCCGCCGGGCGGTTTCTCCTGTGGGGGGTGGCACCGCCCGGCGGTCTCCTCGGGCCCCTTTGAGTCCCTTCAGATCTCTCCGGACGGCCTTGCGGATCTCCACCCGACCCCACCGATCCCTCGACTCCCTTGCCTCGCACCGGAGTTCGACGTGTAGTCCGACACGCCGTGAGGTCGTCTGCTCTGCGGGCCGATTTTCCGGATGCCCCGTTTTCATACGGCCTCTGAGGTGGACAATTAGGGGCATGAGCCAGCAGGGGGAGAGGCCCACCGGTCATGAGGACGACTGGTGGCGGCAGTTGTACGACGACGCCAACGGGGACACGGGCCCCTCGGTCGCGGCCGATTCCCTCGACGACCGTTTCGCCTCGGCGGCGAACACGGTCGGGAAGCCGCCGACGACACCGACGACACCGACGACTTCGAGCACACCGGCCGATCCGCCGGGTGGGCCGACCGGGCGGCCGAGTCCGTCGAGTCCACGGGGTGCGCCGAGTTCGCGGGGTGCCTGGAGCGCGGTGCCGGGTACGACGGGTGCCTGGGGAGCCGTGCCGGGGTCGTCGGGCGCCAGGAGCGGATCGGGCGGTGGGCCGGGCAGGTCGGGTGGACCGGGGGGATCAGGATCCGGGGCGACCACCCCGGGCGACCCGCGCGCGGCCCAGGACCCCCCGCGCCCCGCCCCGCCCCACCCGGGCGCCCTCTCGGACAGGGTGCCCGCCCAGGGACCGCCGGGCGGCCCCGACGGGTGGAACGGGTCCGGCGGACCGGGTGCGGCAGGTCGCACCGACGGATCGGCCGATCGCGGCGACCCCACCGGGCGAACCGACGGATCGGCCGATCGTGGCGGCCCCACCGGGCGAACCGATGGCCAGGACCTCCGTGGCGGCCCCACCGGGCAAGGTGGCGGGCAGGACGGATACGGCAGCCGCCCCGGCGACCCCCCGCGTCCCCTCACACCCCCGCCCGGCCCCGGCGGGTGGAGCGGATCCGGTGGACCGGGTGGTGCCACCGACGCCCTGCGCCGCAGCGGCCTCACCCCGCAGCGTGCCCCCTGGGAGCCGCCGCCCGCCCTGCCGACGGGCCCCCTGACCTTTCCGTCGGGGCCCACCCCACCGGGCTTCCGTACGGCCGTCCCCCGGCGCCGTACGCCCGCCGGGTCGCCCACTGGGTCACCCACTGGGTCACCCATCGGGGGAGGCCTCACCGCACGGCCACCGGTGGACGCGCCTCCCGCTCCCGGCGGCCGGCCCCCGGCGGACGTACCGCCCGGCGGCACGCCCCCGCGCCCCCCGCGTCCCCCGCTACCCCCGGCGGTGCGACCGCCCGGCCCTCCGCCGATGTCCACGGACCCATGGGCGAGCCCGCCCGCGCCGCCCTCCGACGCCGTCCCGCCCACGGCGCCCTCGATCTCCCCGCCGGCACTCGAACCCTCGGCACCCGAACTCTCGAACGCCGCACCCCCGGCCTCCGAACCCTCGGACGCCCCGCCCCCCACCCAGCTCGACCCGCAGACCCTCCAGGGGCGGGAGGTCACTCTGGTCACCGGGAGTCAGCGGGTGCGGGTCGAGTACGTGGGGTCGGGGCCGCCCACCTACGACGCGGAGCCGAGCGCGCTGCCGCCGGCGGACCCGGAGGACCTGGGGGACCTGGTCGCGGACACGGTGCTGGACGGCGCGCGCTACGGGGCGTGCACGCTGCGGGCCGCGTCGCTGCGCGGGGACTCCGCGCGCTACCGGGGCGAACCGCGCCGGGACTCACTCCTGACCGCCCGTTTCGGCCTGGGGGAGCAGGCGCTCGTACTGGTGGCCATGGCGACCGGCGCCCGCGCCACACCGGGCGCGCACCGGGCGGCGGCGGAGGCGTGCCGGTGGATCGGGCGGGCCGTGGGGATGAGCCACGCCCGGCTGGTGGAGGACATCAGGGCGTCCCGGCGCGGCGACCTCAAGTCAGGGCTGCACCGGCTCACCGACCGCAGCCTCGGCAAACTGCGCGCCAGCGCCGTCGAACAGGGCCTCGACCCGGAGGAGTACACGGCGAGCCTGCGCTGTCTGCTGCTCCCGGCCGACCCCCGGTGCCGTACACGCGTGTTCTTCGGGGTCGGCGCCGGCGGACTGTTCCGGCTGCGGGACGGGGAATGGCAGGACATAGAGCCCCGGGTCGCCGACACGGCGGGCGCCCCGGTGGTCGGCTTCGGCTCGCTGCCGCACGAGACCCCCGACGGCGACCGACTCACCATGGATCTCGGCATCACGACACCCCCGAGCCCGTACGAACCCGCCCCCGCGCCACCCCGCGAGCCCTTCAGGTTCCGTGCCTCCGTGGCCCGCGAGGAGGACGTCCTGCTCCTGTGCACCGGCGGTCTGGCCGAACCGCTGCGCGGCGAGGCCCCGCTCGCCGACCACCTCGCGGCCCGCTGGGGAGCCGCCGAGCCGCCCGGCCTCGCCGCCTTCCTCGCCGACGCCCAGGTCAGGGTCAAGGGCTACGCGGACGACCGTACGGCCGCCGCCGTCTGGGAGGCCTGACGGCGGCCCCGGAGGACGACGACAGGCGTCGACCGGTGGCTCCCGGCCACATGTTGGCCGGTACCGGCGCAGGATTCCGGCCAATCAACATCATCGGTGCGAGCGCCCCGGCCCGGGCGGGAAACACGGTGTACACACGGCCGTCGTGCCCCGGTGGCACACGGCCGGATCGGCAGCCTCGCGTGGGCAGTTGGACCCGGCCGCCATGGTCGGGACCCGGGTGCCCGGAGTGCGGCGGGGCGCCGGGTTCGTCGGGCTGTGCGGGGGTTTCGTGGGACGGGAAGCGCTCTCACAAGGTGCCGACAGCTGGCTTGACTCTGTGCGTTTGAAAGCGTACGGAGGGTCGTTGACGATTCGGCATGAGTGCCGCGATCCGGACGGGGCATGCATCCCCGTGTGCGTGTTCGAGCAGGAGGGGAATCGTCATCGGCGCGTGGGCGGGGGTCATGAAGAGGCAGGCACGAGGGGGCGGTCCCATGGCGATCGGGGCCTTCTCGGCAGAGGTGGTGGAGGACGTAACCGGCGATGCGACGGACAAGGCCGGTGCCGGACAGATGAGGCGCAGACTCGGACGGGCGGACCTGAGGGCGGTGCCGGAGGCACGCAGGGCCCTGCGGGAGCTGTTGCGGCAATGGGGGCGGCCGGGACGATCGGAGATAGCGGAACTGCTGACGAGCGAGCTGGTGACCAACGCGCTCATCCACACCGACCACGACGCGGTGCTGACCGCCACCGTCTCACCGCGCGGACTCCATGTGGAGGTACGGGACTTCGTGGGGCGCAGGCCCAGGCCGAGGACGACCTCCGACGACAGCACACACGGACGCGGCCTTCTCCTCGTCCAGTCGCTCGCCGACGCCTGGGGGGTACGGGCGCACGGGGTGGGCAAGGCGGTGTGGTTCGACCTCGACGGCGGGCTGACGTAGCCCCCTCGACGCGGCATCCATGAGACATCGACACGGCAACGGACAGGGGCGCGGCTTCTGCCGCGCCCCTGTCCGATGACTCGCTCGCTCGTTCTTCGTGATGCCGCTCAGCCGAACTGCTGCTCCAGGTCCTTGAGCTTGCGCTCCAGGGAGTCGAGCCGCGGCAGGGCCATGGTGTCGTCCTCCGCGGTGAGGTCGACGGTGATCGACTTGTCAGCTCCGTTGCGTACGGGCTGCAGGGAGGGACGCGAACGTACGGGCAGCTGTTCCGGTGTCGATATGGCAGGCTCCGAGGCGACCTGGGCCGGTACGCGCTCCACGGTGGTGTCCACCTGGCGCTGGCCCCCGCCACCGCCGCCGCCACGGCCGGGCAGACCCCGGTGGCCCCGGCTGATCGCCTTGAGGTGGGCGCGCTCCAGACGCTCCTGCTCGCGCTTGCGCGTCCGGTTCTCTTCCTTGATCCGCTTGTCCTCGCGCACCTCGTCCACGGCCTCGTCCAGACTGCGGACGCCCTCCAGGAGCATCAGCGACCAGGCCTTGTACGTCTCGCGCGGGGCCCGCAGCCAGCGGACGATACGGATCTGCGGCAGCGGTCGCGGCACGAGACCCTGCTCGCGCAGTGCGGCCCGGCGGGTCTGCTTGAGCGCGCGGTCGAAGAGCACCGCGGCGGACATGGACATGCCTGCGAAGAACTGCGGGGCGCCGTCGTGGCCGAGGCCCCTGGGGGCGTGCACCCAGTTGAACCAGGCCGCCGCACCGGCGAACGTCCATACGAGTATCCGCGAGCCGAGGGCCGCGTCACCGTGGCTGGCCTCGCGCACCGCGAGCACCGAGCAGAACATGGCGGCGCCGTCCAGGCCGAACGGAACCAGGTACTGCCACCCGTTGGAGAGGCCCAGGTTCTGCTCGCCGAAGCCGACCAGGCCGCGGAAGGAGAGCGCGGCGGCGACCGCGGCGCAGCAGAAGAGGAGTATGTAGGAGGCCGTGGCGTAGAGGGCCTCCTTGCGCCTGCGGCGCTCCTCACTGCGTTCCCACGAATCGTCGGTCTTCGCGTGCTCCCCGGAGCGCTTGCCGCGCGCGAGCACCGCAACCGCCGCCAGCATGCCCAGGAGCAGTACGGCGCCCGGAAGCAGCCAGTTCAGCGATATGTCGGTCAATCTCATCAGGGGTCCCTTGCATTGGGATAGGGCGTAACGCCCGCCATAGTGGCCCAATCCTCGCGGCCCTCAGGGGGTTTCGGGGCAAGAGACCGCCAAAGAAGTGCAATGAGTGACGCCAGGCGGCATTCTGCTCGAACTACCGCGCGAGGGACGGGAGTTGAGTGCGAGTGAGATTACCCGTTCGGGTGGTTCAACGGAAAGTTCCTGCGACAAGTGAGGAATTTGTGAACCACCTGTAACCCAACGAGGGTCCCACCCGGAGTTGATCTTACGGCACATGCCGCGGGCGATCGCCGGGGGGCGCCCGGCGAGAAGCATCCTCGGGTCGGCGAGTGTTCGTCAACTGTTCGCGAGGATCCGTCAGCTGTTCACGAGGGTCCGTCAAGGGTGCGCGGGCGCCCGTCGGCTGCTGCGCGAGGATCCGTCAAGCGGTGGAGGAGGCCGTCAGTTTGGCGATCCGGTCCGCGTCGCAGGTGCGCGGGCAGGTGACACAGGTGTCGTCCGGGGCCAGCGTGTAGAACATGCAGCAGCTCGCCCGGTCCCGGGTGGGCAGCGACTCGCCGCCGGGGCCGGTCAGTTCGCGGTAGCCCGCGTCGCCCACGAACGGCCGGGTCGCCCCCGGCAGCAGCAGCTCCAGCTCGCGCCGGCAGCGCTTCTGCTCGTCGGGGCCCAGGAGTTCGGCGACGTACTCGATCCCCTCGACGATCTCGTCGGTCGCCATCGCCCACAGCGCCCGTCCGCGCCGCCGCATCCGGGGACCGAAGCCGCCGAGCACCGGCTCCATGTGCTCGGCGTACGCCGCCCGCACCTCGGCCCGCAGCGCCTCCTCGTCCGGCACCACCCGGGCGCCCGGCTCGCCGGCCGCCGGGTCGTCCGGCAGGCAGCTGAACGTTTCGCCCCGCACCACCAGCCGGCTCTGCTCGCGCTGGAACGCCACCTGCCCGGCGGGGAACCTCGGCACCCGGCGCTCCAGGAACCAAGGGACGGTGAAGAGCAGACAGGCGTACCAGGCGTAGCGGTGCAGCCCGAAGGCCGCCACCACGTCCGGGCGGCCCGGGCGGTCGTAGTCCCGCAGGATCTGCGCATGGTCCCACGCGAGGAACGCGTCGAGATCGGCCCCCGCCGCCGCGAGCCCGGCGGCGGAGACCCACCCCTCACCCTCGGGCAGGGGGTCCGTGGGAGAGAGTTCTGTCACGCTCACCATCGGCAGGACCTCGGTCAGGCGGGCGTACGCGCCCGTCATGGGTGACGTGCGCGCAGTGGGGGCCGGTGCCGGAGCTGAGTGGGGCATACGGAGACCGCCGTTTCACCATCGCTGCCAAGTAAGGCTTACCTTACCCGAGGTGGTCGAGGTTTGAACTGAGGGCATGTGCGCCTATGGTGCTTTACGACCGGTAACAACCCCAGTAGTGACCTAAGCGCCCCCATGTACCCGGTCGGCCGCACCGCTCGGCCCACTCGGCACACGACTCGGCTCGGAGGAGGACCCCCGTGGAGCAGGCCGGACCGCGCTCGCGCCAGGCCACCGCCGCGAGTGCCCCGGACACCGCCGCCGCCCGTCCGGCGTCGGCCTACCGCGTGCCCGCGCAGCCCGGCGTCGCGGACGTCGACCGGGAGCGGGGCATCGCGGCGGCCGGCACCACGGGCGTGCGCGGCGACACCGGCCCCGTCGCCGACGCGGCCCGGGGCGAGCACACGCACAGCGAGACCCCCATCCCGCTGCCGCGCGCACAGGGGCGCCCGGTCGTCCAGCGGGCCTCCGTGCGGGGGCAGATCCTCGACGCGCTGCGGGCCGCGCTCGCCGGCGGGGAGCTCACCCCTGGGGAGGTGTACTCGGCGCCCGCGCTCGGTGAGCAGTTCGGGGTCTCCGCGACCCCCGTGCGCGAGGCGATGCAGCAACTGGCCATCGAGGGTGCGGTCGAGGTCGTGCCCAACCGGGGGTTCCGTGTCGTACGGCGGGGCGCCCGGGAGCTGGCCGAACTCGCCGAGGTGCGGGCGCTGCTCCAGGTCCCGGTGATCATGCGGCTCGCCCGCGCGTTGCCCGCGGAGCGCTGGAGCCTGCTACGGCCCCTCGCCGACGAGACGGCCCGCGCGGCGTCCTCCGGGTGCCGGGCCACGTACGGGGAGGCGGACCGGGCCTTCCACCGGGGGGTGTTGGGGCTCGCCGGGAACGAGCAGTTGCTCCAGATCGCGGACGACCTGCACCGGCGTACGCAACTGCCGTTGGGGGGCGGGCAGGTGGGGAGCGGGGGGCGCGTCGAGCTGATGGCCGACGCGGCGGAGCACATCGCGCTGCTGGACGCGTTGGTGGCGGAGGACCTGGAGGCGGCGTGCTGCCTGGTGGAGAAGCATTTCGGGGTGGTGGGCTGAGGGGGCGTCGGCGGGTGCGGCTCGGTGGGGGCTGGTCGCGCAGTTCCCCGCGCCCCTGAAACGCAGGGGCTGCGCCCCGTGCTTTTCAACGGCCCGCAGGGGCCGTTGCCTTTAGGGGCGCGGGGAACTGCGCGACCAGCCCCCACCGGACCCGCGGCCGACAACGAACCCCCCCGGCCCCGGTCAGGCCGTAGCCGCCGGTGGTGGGGCCAACTGCCGTGCCAGCCAGGTCGGGACGCCTCCCAGGAGGCGGAACAGCCGTCCCGCCTCCTCGCGGAGCCGGGACGCCTCGGGCTCGGACTCGGTGTCGGCGAGGGAGACGAGCGCGGGGGCGGTGCCGACGAGATAGCCCAACTCCTCGCGGAGGCGGAGGGATTCGGCGAAGCCGTGCCGCGCCTCGGCCAACTCGCCGTCGCGCAGGGCGAGCCCGGCGAGATGACGCCAGGTGAACGACTGCAGCAACAGGTCGTCATGGGCGGTGGCCCCGGCATGCGCCCGGCGATACGCGGCACGGGCCGCCTGCGGCGAGTCCGCGAGGTTCTCCGCGAGAACACCCCGGCGGAAGTCGAGCAGGGCCCGCCCCGGCGCACCCGGGGCGATCAGCGCCGCCGCCCGCCCCAGCGCGGCCCGCGCCTCGTCGGCGCGGTCCCGCACCCCGAGCAGCGTGGCCGCGTACGCCAGTTGACCCCGCTCGCACGCCGCCGCGCCCCGCTCGTCGTCGGTCCGGGCCTGCGCCTCGGCCGTACGCAGCGCGTCCTCCGCGTCCTCCCAGCCCTGCTCGGTGTAGAGACAGCGCTCGACGAGCAGCGCGGTCCGCTGCAGCGAGGCCTGTGGGGTGACGGGCTCGATCAGGGCCGCCGCGTCGACCCAGCAGGCGCGTGAGCGCAGCCGCCATACCGCGGTCTGGAGTGGATCGTCACCGGCGGTCGTTCCGTTACCAGACATGGCGGTATGCGCCACGTTGCCCTCCCCGAGCACGCCTTTGAGCTTTGAGTGGTGGCCGCATCTCAGCACGGATTCCGGCGCCCGGCCAAGGGGGTGGGTGAAGGAATTCACAAAGTCATGGGGTGCGGACGGCGCACTTGGATCTTCGCCCACCACCCCATGACCTCAGCTCATGCGCAGGGCCAGGAAGAAGTCCAGCTTGTCCTCCAGCCGGGAGAGGTCCCGGCTCGTCAACTGCTCGATACGGCCCACCCGGTACCGCAACGTGTTGACGTGCAGGTGGAGCCGCGCGGCGCACCGCGTCCAGGAGCCGTCGCACTCCAGGAACGCCTCCAGGGTGGGGATCAGCTCGGCGCGGTGCCGGCGGTCGTAGTCGCGCAGGGGGTCGAGGAGGCGGGCGGTGAAGGCGCGGCGCACGTCGTCGGGGACGAAGGGGAGCAGCAGGACGTGCGAGGCCAGCTCCTGGTGGCCGGCCGCGCAGACCCGGCCGGAGCGGGCCGCCGCCACCCGGCGGGCGTGCCGGGCCTCCTCCAGGGCGCCGCGCAGCCCCTCGGCCGAGTGCACGGCCGCGCTGACGCCGAGGGTGAGCCGCCCGTCGTCGTCGAGACCGGCGGCCAGCGGGTCCCGTACGGCGGCGAGGAGCGTGTCGGCGTGGATGCCGGGTCCGGGGCCGTCGTGCTCCGGGGTGACCGCCGGGAGGGGGACGAGGGCGATGGCCTCCTCACCCGTATGGGCGACGGCGATCCGGTCCGACGGCTCGGGGCCGGTCGCCAGCGGATCGACGAGGATCTCCTCCAGCAGGGCCTGGGCGACCTGGCCGCTGTCGATCTCGCCGCCGTCCCACTCGACCCGGGCCACGACGACCTGCCAGTGCGGTGCCGACCCGAGGCCCGGCAGCAGCACCGGTGCGGCGACCCGCAGCCGGGCCGCGATCTCCGCCGGGACCGCCCCCGCCTGCACCAGCTCCAGCACCTCCTGGGCGAGCCGTCGCCGTACCGTACGGGCCGCGTCGCGCCGGTCGCGTTCGACCGCGATCAGCTGGGTGACGCCGTACAGCAGGTCGAGCCGCTCGGCGGGCCAGTCCCCGGCGTCGGCCTCGACCACGAGGAGCCACTCGGACAGCACCGTCTCGCGCACGTCACGGGCGGCGCCCGGCGCGCGGCCCGTGCCGCTGATCGGGAAGAGCGAGTACGTGGTGGTGCCGGCCAGGACGCGGTGCGGCCCGAGCCGTCCCGTGCGGGTCGCCGCCAGATGCTCGGCGGACAGCCGCGCGCACAGCCCGGCGGGGAGGGCGGGGCCCTCCTTGGGGCCTGCGACGAGCCGGCCGGCGGGCGACAGCACCCAGGCCCTGAGGTCCAGGTCGGAGCCGAGGAGGTCCAGGACGACGTCCGGGCCGCCGCCCGCCGGGCCGGAGGTCATCATCCGGCGGTGGCGGTCCACCACGGCCGCCAGATCCCCGGCGCGCTCGCCGGAGACCTGCCGTACGACGTGCTCGGTGATCGTGGCGAAGGCCACCGCCTCGTTGACCGCGAAGAGCGGCAGCCGGTGCCGGGCGCAGGCCACGACGAGGTCCTCCGGGACGGCACCCAGCTCGGCCTCCCCGGCGGCAAGCGCGGTGACGCCGGCGCCGGTCAGGAGCCGTACGAAGGGTTCGGAGTCGGCCGCGTCACGGCGCCAGGCGAGGCCCGTGAGGACCAGCTCGCCGCCGGAGAGGTAGCGGCTGGGGTCCCTGAGGTCGGTGGTCATCACACCGCGCACGGTGCGGTCCAGCTCGTCCTCGCCGCCGAGCAGCCGCAGACCCAGCGCGTCGGTGTCCAGCAGTGCGCGCAGGCGCATTCTCGTCGCCGCCGTTCCTGTGTCGAGAACAAGGAGGTTTCCAGGGGAATACCAAGAGGTTGCAGATGCCCTCCGTTCATACGAATCTACAAGATGCGCCCCCTGGCCAGCCAACTCCTTCATGTTTTCCGTGACTGACCGGGGCGGAGGAGCGCGCTGTGTACTGAAGCTCAGGACACGTGAACAGCACATGGACGAGCCGGGCCCGCCGCACCGATCTGGCTCAAAGAGAACGACTCAAGACGAAGAAGAGAGCCGGTCACATGGACTTCCTTCGCCCCGCCAGCTGGGAGGAGGCGCTCGCCGCGAAGGCCGAGCACCCCACCGCTGTGCCGATCGCCGGCGGCACCGACGTCATGGTCGAGATCAACTTCGACCACCGTCGGCCCGAGTATCTGCTCGATCTGAACCGCATCGGCGAACTCTCCGAGTGGGAGGTCGGCGAGGAATCGGTTCGCCTGGGCGCGTCCGTCCCGTACACCCGGATCATGGAGGACCTCCGTACCGAGTTGCCCGGCCTCGCCCTGGCCTCGCACACGGTCGCCTCCCCGCAGATCCGCAACCGCGGCGGCGTCGGCGGCAACCTCGGCACCGCCTCCCCGGCCGGCGACGCCCACCCGGCCCTCCTCGCGGCGGGCGCCCAGGTCGAGGCCGAGTCCGTACGCGGCTCCCGGCTCATCCCCATCGACGACTTCTACACCGGCGTGAAGCGCAACGCCCTCGCGCCCGACGAGCTGATCCGCGCCGTCCACATCGACAAGGCGGACGGCCCGCAGCAGTACTCCAAGGTCGGCACCCGCAACGCCATGGTCATCGCCGTGTGCGCGTTCGGACTGGCCCTCCACCCGGCCTCGCGCACCGTCCGGACCGGCATCGGCTCGGCCGCGCCGACCCCCGTCCGGGCCAAGGCCGCCGAGGAGTTCCTCAACGCGGCGCTCGACGAGGGAGGCTTCTGGGACAACGGCCGGATCATCACCCCCTCGGTCGCCAAGCAGTTCGCGGACCTGTGCGCCGGCGCCTGCAACCCGATCGACGACGTCCGCGGCACCGCGAGCTACCGCCGCCACGCCGTCGGTGTCATGGCCCGCCGCACGCTGATGTGGACCTGGGAGTCGTACCGCGGCACCGCCGCTCGCACGGAGGGAGTCGCGTAATGCGCGTCAGTTTCACGGTCAACGGCCGTCCGCAGGAAGCAGACGACGTGTGGGAGGGCGAGTCCCTGCTGTACGTGCTGCGGGAGCGGATGGGGCTTCCGGGCTCCAAGAACGCCTGTGAGCAGGGCGAGTGCGGGTCCTGCACGGTCCGCCTCGACGGCGTACCGGTGTGTGCGTGTCTGGTCGCCGCCGGACAGGTGGAGGGCCGCGAGGTCGTCACGGTCGAGGGCCTGGCGGACTTCGCCAAGCAGCGGGCGGAGCGCGGCGGTTGCGCGTCCGGTGCGTCTGGCGCGTGCGGTACGGCCGGTACGACTGCTGCGGCCGGTGCGTCCGGCTCGGCGGGGACCTCGCTCGACGAGGCCAAGCGGTGGGCGGCCCGGGGCACCGACTCGCAGACCGGCGAGGGCGGTGAACTCTCCCCGATCCAGCAGGCGTTCATCGACGCCGGAGCCGTCCAGTGCGGCTTCTGCACACCCGGTCTGCTGGTCGCCGCCGACGAGATGCTGGAGCGCACCCCCAACCCGAGCGACGCGGACATCCGCGAGGCGCTGTCGGGCAACCTGTGCCGCTGCACCGGCTACGAGAAGATCATGGACGCGGTCCGCCTCGCGGCCGCCCGGCAGTCGGAAGGGGTCTGATCATGGGAACCACCGGCCTGCCCACCAACATCACCCAGGGGTCGCGCACCAAGGGCGGCATCGGCGAGTCCACGCTCCGCCCCGACGGCACCCTCAAGGTCACCGGCGAGTTCGCGTACTCCTCCGACATGTGGCACGAGGACATGCTCTGGGGCCAGATCCTGCGCTCCACGGTCGCCCACGCCGAGATCCTCTCCATCGACACGGCCGAGGCCCTCGCCACACCCGGCGTCTACGCGGTCATGACGTACGACGACCTGCCGACCGACGTGCGGAACTACGGCCTGGAGATCCAGGACACCCCGGTCCTCGCCCACGGCAAGGTCCGCCACCACGGCGAGCCCGTCGCGATCGTCGCCGCCGACCACCCCGAGACCGCGCGCCGCGCCACCGCCAAGATCAAGGTGGAGTACCGCGAACTGCCGGTCATCACCGACGAGGCCTCCGCGACCGCGCCGGACGCCGTCCTCGTCCACGAGGGCCGCGACGACCACCACTTCGCGCATGTCGCGCACCCGAACATCGTCCACCGGCAGCCGATCATCCGCGGCGACGTGGCGGCGGCCCGTGAGCGTGCCGATGTGATCGTCGAGGGCGAGTACGTCTTCGGTATGCAGGACCAGGCCTTCCTGGGCCCCGAGTCCGGGCTCGCCGTGCCCGCCGAGGACGGCGGTGTCGACCTCTACATCGCCACCCAGTGGCTCCACTCCGACCTGCGCCAGATCGCGCCCGTGCTCGGCCTGCCCGAGGACAAGGTCCGGATGACGCTGGCCGGGGTGGGCGGTGCCTTCGGAGGCCGCGAGGACCTGTCCATGCAGATCCACGCCTGTCTGCTCGCCCTGCGCACCGGCAAGCCGGTCAAGATCGTCTACAACCGCTTCGAGTCCTTCTTCGGACACGTCCACCGCCACCCCGCGAAGCTGTACTACGAGCACGGGGCCACCCGCGACGGCAGGCTCACCCACCTCAAGGCCCGTATCGTCCTGGACGGCGGCGCGTACGCCTCCGCCTCCCCGGCCGTGGTCGGCAACGCCGCCTCGCTCGGCGCCGGGCCGTACGTCATCGAGAACGTCGACATCGAGTCCATCGCCCTCTACACCAACAACCCGCCCTGCGGCGCCATGCGCGGATTCGGCGCGGTCCAGGCCTGCTTCGCCTACGAGGCACAGATGGACAAGCTGGCGGCGAAGCTCGGTATGGACCCGGTGGAGCTCCGGCAGCTCAACGCCATGGAACAGGGCACCCTGCTACCCACCGGCCAGGCCGTCGACTCCCCGGCCCCGGTCGCCGAACTCCTGCGCCGCGTCAAGGCGATGCCCCTGCCGCCGGAGCAGCAGTGGCTCGCGGCGGGCGAGGCGGCGGACGTACGACAGCTCCCGGGCGGCCTGTCCAACACCACGCACGGCGAGGGCGTCGTACGCGGCATCGGCTACGCGGTCGGCATCAAGAACGTCGGCTTCTCCGAGGGTTTTGACGACTACTCAACCGCCCGTGTCCGTATGGAGGTTGTCGGCGGTGAACCCGTGGCGACGGTCCACACGGCCATGGCGGAGGTCGGCCAGGGCGGCATCACCGTCCACGCGCAGATCGCCCGTACGGAGTTGGGCGTCGCCCAGGTGACGATCAACCCGGCCAACACGCAGGTGGGGTCGGCGGGTTCGACGTCCGCGTCCCGTCAGACGTACGTCACGGGCGGCGCGGTCAAGAACAGCTGCGAGCTGGTCCGGGAGAAGGTGCTGGAGCTGGGCCGCCGCAAGTTCGGTACGTACCACCCGGCTTGGGCCACGGCCGAGTTGGTGTTGGAGGGCGGCAAGGTCGTCACCGACGGCGGTGAGGTCCTGGCCGACCTGGTGGACGTCCTCGGTGACGAGGCCGTCGAGGTCGAGGCTGAGTGGCGGCACCGGCCGACCGAGCCGTTCGACCTGCGGACCGGGCAGGGCTTCGGGCACGTCCAGTACTCCTTCGCCGCGCACCGGGCGGTCGTCGAGGTCGACACCGAGCTGGGCATGGTCAAGGTCGTCGAGCTGGCCTGCGCGCAGGATGTCGGCAAGGCCCTGAACCCGCTCTCCGTCCTCGGGCAGATCCAGGGCGGCACGACCCAGGGTCTCGGCATCGCGGTCATGGAGGAGATCATCGTCGACCCCAAGACCGCGAAGGTCCGTAACCCGTCCTTCACGGACTACCTCATCCCCACGATCCTCGACACGCCGACCATCCCCGTCGACGTGCTCGAACTCGCCGACGACCACGCGCCGTACGGGCTCCGTGGCGTCGGCGAGGCGCCCACCCTGTCGTCGACTCCGGCCGTCCTCGCGGCGATCCGGAACGCGACGGGGTTGGAGCTGAACCGGACGCCGGTTCGGCCGGAGCATTTGACCGGTACGGCGTAGTTCTTGTTGGGGCGCCTATGAGCTCGGGGGTGCGGTTCGTCGGCGGGTGCGGGTTGTTCGTGGTTGCTCGCGCAGTTCCCCGCGCCCCTGAAGATTCAGGCCCCTGCGGGCCTGAAAGACCACGGCCCCGCCGGCCTGAAAGGCGATGGACCCGGGGGCCTGAAAGGGCGACGAGGCTGCGGGGTGAAAAGCATGGGGCGCAGCCCCTGCTTTTCAGGGGCGCGGGGAACTGCGCGACCAGCCCCACCGGACCCGCACCCGACAACGCACCCCACCCGCACACACCACCGTCTCGGGCCGTCCCCCGGGTCGGGCACCTTCCCAAATCGGCCGAAGCCCAGTGCAACGGCCGTGCCCCTGTGAACCTTGGGAGAAGGCCCACATGACCCAACAGTCACTCCAACCGAAGGCCGAGGCCGAGGCCGAGACCTCAGGACCCCGCGTCCCCAAAGGCAGGCCCTCGCTCGACCGCTACTTCCACATCACCCACCGAGGATCCACGGTCGCCAGAGAGCTCCGCGGCGGCGTCACCACCTTCATGGCGATGGCGTACATCCTCCTGCTCAACCCGCTCATCCTGTCCGGCCCGGACGCCGCAGGCGCCACGCTCCCGCAGAAGGCCCTGATCACGGCGACCGCCGTCGCCGCGGCCGTCACCACCCTCCTGATGGGCGTCGTCGGCAAGGTCCCGCTCGCCCTCGCCGCCGGCCTCTCCGTCTCCGGGGTCATCGCCTCGCAGGTCGCACCTCAGATGACGTGGCCGCAGGCGATGGGCATGTGTGTGATGTACGGCGTGATCATCATGCTCCTGGTCGTCACCGGCCTCCGCGAGATGATCATGAACGCCATCCCGCTGGCCCTGAAGCACGCGATCACCATGGGCATCGGCCTGTTCGTCGCCCTGATCGGCTTCTACAAGGCCGGCTTCGTGCACCAGGGCAAGGCGACCCCGGTCAGCCTCGGCCCGACGGGTGAACTCGCCGGCTGGCCGGTCCTCCTCTTCGCGGTCACCCTCCTCGCGATCTTCATGCTGCAGGCCCGCGGTGTCCCCGGCGCGATCCTGCTCGGCATCGTCGGCGGCACGGTGCTCGCCGTGATCCTGAACGCCCTCGACGTCATCGACCCGAAGCAATGGGCGAGCGGCGCACCGGAGTTGCACGGCAGCGCGGTGTCGATGCCGGACTTCTCGCTCTTCGGTCATGTGGAGTTCGGCGGCTGGGGCGAGGTCGGCGCGATGACGGTCGGCATGATCGTGTTCACGCTCGTGCTCGCCGGGTTCTTCGACGCCATGGCCACCATCATCGGCGTAGGGACCGAGGCGGGGCTCGCCGACGACAAGGGCCGGATGCCGGGCCTGTCCAAGGCGCTGTTCATCGACGGGGCGGGCGGCGCGATCGGCGGCGTGGCCGGCGGCTCGGGCCAGACCGTGTTCGTCGAGTCGGCCACGGGAGTCGGAGAGGGCGCGCGCACCGGGCTCTCCTCCGTCGTCACCGGGCTGTTCTTCGCGGCCTGTCTGTTCTTCACCCCGCTCACGGCGATCGTGCCCGGCGAGGTGGCCGCCGCCGCGCTCGTCGTCATCGGCGCCATGATGATGATGAACGCGCGGCACGTCGACTGGTCCGACCGCGCCACCGCGATCCCGGTCTTCCTGACCGTCGTGATCATGCCGTTCACGTACTCCATCACCGCGGGCGTCGCGGCCGGAGTCATCTCCTACGTCGCCATCAAACTCGCCCAGGGCCGGGCGCGGGAGATCGGCGCGTTCATGTGGGGCCTGACGGCGGTCTTCGTCGTCTTCTTCGCCCTCAACCCGATCGAAAGCTGGATGGGCGTGCACTAGGGCCCGCCCGGCAAGTCCCGCCCGGCAAGTCCCGCCTGGCAAGTACCGTTCGCGCAACCGTCGTTCGAGGAGACCGAGAGAGATGCTGGACATCGCCGAAGAACTGCACCGGTGGGTCGAGCAGGGACGTGACTTCGCCGTGGCCACCGTGGTGGCCGTCGGCGGCAGCGCGCCCCGCCGGCCCGGCGCCGCCCTCGCGGTGGACGCCGACGGCACGGCGATCGGCTCGGTCTCCGGCGGTTGTGTGGAGGGCGCTGTCTACGACCTGTGCCAACAGGCCCTGGCGGACGGCGAGCCGGTCCTCGAACGCTTCGGCTACAGCGACGAGGACGCCTTCGCCGTCGGCCTGACCTGCGGCGGAGTCATCGACATCCTGGTCACCCCGGTACGGGCCGGCGACCCCGTCCGCCCGGTGGCCGCCGCCGCGCTCTCCGCCGCCGCGAGCGGGGAGACGGCGGCCCTGGCCCGGATCGTCTCCGGCCCGGCGGACCTACGGGGCCGCGCCCTGCTGGTCCGCCCGGACGGCTCGTACGACGGCGGCTACGGCGCCCACCCCGAACTCGACCGTACGGTCGCCGCCGAGGCCCGCGCCCTCCTCGACACCGGCCGCACGGGCACCCTGGAGATCGGAGAGCAGGGCTCGCGTTGCGGAGCACCGCTCACGGTTCTGGTCGAGTCGTCCGTCCCGCCGCCCCGGATGATCGTCTTCGGCGCGATCGACTTCGCGTCGGCTCTCGTCCGCGTCGGCAAGTTCCTCGGCCATCACGTCACCGTCTGCGACGCCCGCCCCGTCTTCGCGACCCGCACCCGCTTCCCGGAGGCGGACGAGATCGTCGTCGAGTGGCCGCACAAATATCTGGAGCGTACGGACGTCGACGGCAGGACCGTCCTGTGCGTCCTCACCCACGACGCCAAGTTCGACGTCCCCCTGCTCCAGCTCGCCCTCCGGCTCCCCGTCGCCTACGTCGGCGCGATGGGCTCCCGCCGCACCCACCTCGACCGCAACGAGCGCCTCCGTCAAGTGGGCGTCACGGAGCTGGAGTTGGCCCGCCTCAGGTCCCCGATCGGGCTCGACCTGGGCGCCCGTACGCCGGAGGAGACGGCCCTGTCCATCGCCGCCGAGATCGTCGCCGACCGGCGTGGCGGCAGCGGGGTCTCGCTGACCGGGGCGCACACCCCGATCCACCACGACACCTCACCGGACGTCACGGAACTGCCGAGCCTGCGTGTCTCCTGAACCCCGAGATGCGCCGGTGGCTTGACCCCGGGGGCGGCAGGACCGACCGTTGCGTTACGGCAACAGCGCTACGGGGGCGGTCAGTTGAGCATGGCGAGCGGCGAGGAGCGCCCGGACGGGGGCGCGAGCGGGAGCGTGGCCCCGGGCGGCGGCACGGACCCGGAAGCGACCGACGGGGGTACGGACCCGAACACCGGCGGGGGTACGGACCCGCGCGCCGACGGCGATACGGACCCGAGAGGCGACAGCGATACGGCGCCGACCACCGACGAGGGTCCGGCCGAGCCCGAGCCGGAGCAACCCGCCGATGCCCGTGACGAGCGGCGGCGGCTGTCCACCCTGTCGACGGCCCTGCTGGGCCTCTTCCTCCTCGCCGACGTCGTCTTCGTCTGCGGGGCCCTCGTGACGCTCTGGCCGGCGGTGCTGGAGACGGTGGAGCCGGGCGCGGAGCCCACGGCCACCGCGCGGTGGTCGCCCTTCGGCCTCGGGGACTGGTCGCTGACGGCCGACACCGCGATGCTGCTGGCCGTGGTCGTGTGCAGCGCGCTCGGCAGCTTCGTGCACGCGGCCACGTCCTTCGCGACCTACGTCGGCAACCGGCGGCTCTACGCGAGCTGGCTGTGGTGGTACCTCCTCCGCGCCGGCATCGGGGTGGCCCTCGCCCTCCTCGTCTATCTCCTGCTGCGCGGCGGCCTGTTCGCCGGCAGCTCCGGCGCGGGCGCGACCAACCCGTACGGCTTCTCCGGGATCGCCGGGCTCTGCGGGCTGTTCTCCAAGCAGGCCACCGACAAGCTCCGCGAGATCTGCGACACCCTCCTCAGCACCACGGGCGACGGCGACCGCGACCGCCGCGACGGCCTGGCCGCCCGGAGGGGAGACCCCGGCCCGTCCTGACCGGGGCCCCGCTCTCAGGACTCCCGACGGTACTCCCGACGGTCACTCCGGCTTGCGCGCCAGCACATACGCCTGGGGAGTGGTCGCCGTGGTGCCGGGCCCGTCCGGCTCCCGCACCAGCCGCGCCGCCTCGACGAACCCGGCGTCCCCCAGCAGGTCCGCGACCAGGTCCGGCGGGAAGCGGTAGACATCGAGGTCCAGGTCGTGGCCGTACGCGTGCGACAGGTGGACGGACTCGTCG
The DNA here is from genome assembly GCF_040297125.1 of Streptomyces sp. NPDC001868. Taxonomy (NCBI): domain Bacteria; kingdom Bacillati; phylum Actinomycetota; class Actinomycetes; order Kitasatosporales; family Streptomycetaceae; genus Streptomyces; species Streptomyces sp. NPDC001868. Next base: position 536,948 of record NZ_JBEOYO010000002.1, read on the forward strand.
CCGACCTTGTAGGCGAGGGCGAGAAGACCGCCGGGGGCGAGGACCCGGTGGAACTCGCGGAAGACCGGTGGGAGTTCGGCGGGCGGGGTGTGCACCGTGGAGTACCAGGCGAGGGCGCCGGACAGGGAGCCGTCCTCGAAGTCGAGCGCGGTCATCGTGCCCACGTCGAACCGCAGCCGAGGGTGGGCCCAGCGGGCGACGGCGATCATCTCCGGGGAGAGGTCGACCCCGCAGACGTCGAGCCCCAGCGAGGCCAGATGCCCGGTGACCCGCCCCGGCCCGCACCCCACGTCCGCGACGCGCCCGCCCCCGGCGCCAAGCACCCGTTCGGCGAACACGCCCAGCATGGCCCGCTCGAACGGGCTGTTCGCCAGCTCGTCTCTCAGCAGCTTCTCGTAGTCGGCGGCGACGGTGTCGTAGGAGGCCCGGGTGGTGTGCAGATGGTGAGAGGTCATGGTGCGGGACCGTAGCGGGCGGGTCTGACAGCGACAGGAGCATCAACGACGTCGAACACCGGCCAGGAGCAAACCTGTCGGGGGGCTCAGCCCGCCCGTCGGTCGTCGTCCGCGAGCGGCCCGTCCCTGAGGAGCCCGTCCATCGCCCGCCCGAACATCCGCCGCGCCAGCCGTCCCAGCGGCCGGTCGAAGAGGCCCGGCAGCCCTCGCACCCGCATGTCCTCGCGCCACACCACGCGGGACGCGCCGTCTCCGTACGGATGGACCTCGATCTCGGCCCACCCGGTGACGAACGAACCGTGCTTGACGAGACGGCACTTACCGGCAACGTCCCCCTCCGGCGGCTGCCAGACCGTGACCTCCATCGGGTCGTCGAAGGCGAACGGGCCGAGACCGCTGCGGGCCACGAACACCGTGCCCTCGCCGGTCGGTGGAGGCGTACGCACGGTGATACGGGTCAGCGGGACGACGGCGGCGTGCCGGGGCCAGTCGGTGAGGTGCTGCCAGGCCCGGTCGGCGGGGAGTCGGGAGAGGCGTTCGAGGAGAAAGAGGACCACGGAGTGATCGTAAGTGAACAATTACGGACGGGGCGGGCGCCCCGGACCGTCACCCGCCGACGATGCCCGCCGCGAGACGGACGGCGGCCTGCGCCCGGCGGACCGCTCCACGCCCACCCGTCCCTCGGTCCGTCCCGCTGCGGATCCCCTACCGCCCGGCCGCCCCGTGCGACACCATGAGCGCGACCGCACGCACGCCCGCCCCCGGCCGGAAGGTGCTCCCGTGGACAATGAACTGCACGGCAGACTCGACGAGTTGCAGCGGGATCCGTATCCGCACTACGCGCGGGCCAGGGCGGCGGAGGGGCTGACGTACGTCCCCGAGCTGGACTCCTGGCTGGTCGCGCGGGACGCCGACGTACGGGAGGTGCTGCGGCGCCCGGAGGACTTCTCCTCGGCCAACGCGCTGCGCCCGGACGTCATGCCCGCACCCGCCGCGCTGGCCGTGCTCGGCGGCGGCTTCGGTGGCCGCCCCGTCGTCGTCACCGCCGACGGCACCCTGCACCAGCAGCTGCGCGCCCCCATCGTGCGGGGACTGTCACCCGCGAGGGTCGCCGCCGTCCTGCCGTACGCCGCCGAACGGGCCGCCGCCCTGGTCGACGAGTTCATCAAGGCCGGCGAGGAGGGCGGGGGAGGCGACGGCAAGGGAGAGGGGAGCGGCGAGGGAGGCCGGGTGGAGCTGATGTCCGCCTACGCGGGACGGCTGCCCGGGGAGGTCATCGGGCGACTGATCGGGTTCGACCCGGACGACGTGCCGGCGTTGGTCCACGGCGGTCACCGGGCCGAGCAGTTGCTGTTCCGGCCCATGCCGGAGGCCGAACAGATCGCGGCGGCCGAGGACATGGTCGCCACGGCCCACCGGCTCGACGCGTTCGTACGTGCCCGGTACGCCGACCCGCGCGAGGACCTGGGCACCGAACTCATCAGGTCCGTCGTCGGACCGGACGCCGACGAGCTGACGCTCGATCACCGCCATGAGATCGTCGCCCACTTGCAGAACCTGCTCATCGCCGGACACCTGACCACGACCGCCCTCATCGGGACGACCCTCCTGCACCTCCTGCGCGACCGCCGGCAGTGGGAGCTGCTCCGCGCCGAGCCGCAGCGCATCCCGGCCGCGATCGAGGAAGCCGTCCGCTACGACACCGCGATACAGGGCTTCCGCCGTGTCACCACCCGCCCGGTCACCCTGTCCGGCACCGAACTCCCCGCGGGGACACCGGTGTTCCTCGCCTACGGCAGCGCCAACCGCGACGCCTCCCGCCACGCCCGCCCCGACGACTTCGACATCGCCCGCCCCACCGGCAGCCGCCACCTCTCCTTCGGCTTCGGCACCCACACCTGCCCCGGCTCCCAGCTCGCCCGCGAACAACTCCGCCTGACCCTGGAGCAGTTGACCAGCCGCCTGCCCGGCCTGCGCCTCGCGGAAGACCAACAGATCACCATGCGCCCGACGTTGATCCACCGCTCCCCGGAACGCCTCGAACTCGTCTGGTGACCCCCCTGAGCCCAGGCCCGGACGACGCGGACTCGCCCGCCCGGCACCTCACCCGTCTGGCGTCCCATCCGCTCGGCACCTCACCCGCCCGGCACCTCGCACATCCGCCACCTCACACGTCCAGCAACTCCCGCGCCGCCACCGGCACCCCTGTCTCCAGCGACCGGTTCGCCGCCAGCCCGGTCACCAGGGACCGCGCCCCGTCCACCGCGTCGGCCGCCCGCCCCAGCCCGTCCGGCACCCGCTCCCCGAACAGGTCGGCCAGCATCCGCAGGTCGCCTCCCCCGTGCCCGCCCTCGCCCGTGGTCACCTTCACCTCGCGCGGCCGTTCCCAGAAGCGGCGTACCAGCAGCTCGGTGCGGCCTGCCTCGGCACCGTCCTGCACGCCGTGCAGGACCGGGCTCGCGCCGGTCGTGCGGACGTGGGGGCGGGTCCAGGTGGACTCCTCCACCAGCAGTTCGAGGCGCCCCTCGCTGCCGTTGAAGGCGATGCGGTAGCCCTCCCAGGGGGAGTAGGCCGTCAGGTGGTAGGTGAGGGTGGCGCCGGAGGCGTAGCGGACGAGGACCGCCATGTCGTCCTCGATGGTCACACCGGGACCGAAGACGTTCCGGTCCCGGTGGTAGCCGTCCTCCCGTTCGGCATCCAGGTAGAGCGAGGTGAGGACGGGGGAGTCCGTGAGGTGGAGGGCGAAGGGGTCGGTCCGGGCCGCCGGGGAGCCGTGGGTGCGGTCGTAGTCCCGGGCGAGGCCTCGGCGGCGGCCCGCCTCGTCGCCGTAGAAGAAGAGGCCGCCCTGCGCGAAGACGGTCTCGGGGCGGGTGCCGAGCCACCAGTTGACCAGGTCGAAGTGGTGGGTCGACTTGTGGACGAGGAGGCCGCCGGAGTCGGCCTTCTCGCGGTGCCAGCGGCGGAAGTAGTCGGCGCCGTGCCGCAGGTCGAGCAGCCACTCGAAGTGCACCGAGCCGACCTCGCCGATCTCACCGGACGCGATCAGTTGCCGTACGGCCGAATGGACCGGGTTGTAGCGGTAGTTGAAGGAGACGCGCACCTCGCGGCCCGTGCGCCGCTGGGTCTCCAGGATGCGGTGGGCGCGCTCGGCGTCCGTGGTCATCGGCTTCTCGGTGACGACATCGCAACCCGCCTCCAGGGCGCGGACGATGTAGTGGTCGTGGGTCCGGTCCATCGAGCACACCACGACCAGATCGACCCGCTCGCGCCGCAGCATCTCCTCGAACTCGTCGGCGCCGTACGCCGGTACGGGCGCGCGGCCCGGATGGTCGGCCGCGATCCAGGCGTTGTGGACGGCCATGCGGTGCGCGTTCGGGTCGCAGAAGCCCACCAGGTCGATCCGGTCCGCGAAGGGTCCCGTCAGCGCCTCGGTGAACATCCGCGCACGGGCGCCGAGGCCCACCACGGCGGTGCGGCGGTGTCGTAGGGAGGTGGTGCAGGGGTCTTGTTCTGACATCCGGACCTTCCCTAGGGTCGTACGGGGGGTGGAAGCGCTTTCTAGTGAAAGAGGTGACCCACTCATGCCCCGAATCAGGACGAGGAAGTCCTGGAAACCCCGTGCGGCGGCCACCGCGCTGGCGCTCTGCGCGCTGCTCACCGGCTGCTCGGGAACGGACGGGTCGGGTGGTGCCGGCGGCGAGGTCGTCCTGCGCTACACCTGGTGGGGCAACCCGGACCGGGCGGCCAGAACCCAGGCGGCCGTCGACCTCTTCGAGAAGCGGAACCCGGGGATCGACGTACAGACCTCCTTCGCCGGTTACGAGGCCTACAAACAGAAGCTCGCCACCCAGGCCGCCGGCGGTGACGCGCCCGATGTGATGCAGCTCGACTACCGGATGATCGACCAGTACGCCTCCGGGGGCGTGCTCCTCGACCTCGCCGAGCAGCAACAGGCCCTCGACACCGCCGAGTTCGAGCCCGGACTCCTCGCCACCGGCAAGGTGGACGGCAAGCAGTACGCCGTACCGCAGGGGCGCGGCACCGAGACCATGGTGTACGACACCGAGAAGTGGAGGACCGCCGGCCTCGCACCGCCCCGGGTGGGCTGGACCTGGAGCGACTGGGCCGACGCCATGCGGAAGGTGGCCGAGGAGACGGGGGCGCCCGGCGGCACCGACCCCGGCCAGAGCGAGGACGCCTTCGAGATCTGGCTGCGCGGCCAGGGCAAGTCCCTTTACACCGAGGACAATCAACTCGGCTTCACCGCAGACGACTTGACCCGCTGGTGGACCTTCACCGACAGGCTGCGCCGCGAGGGCGCCGTGTCGCCCGCCGAACAGACCACCCAGCTCGACGGCTCGGTCGAGAACACCCCGCTCGGCCGGGGCAAGGCCGCCTCGGACGTCAACTGGGACGCCCCCGCCAGCGGTTACCTCGCGCTCGTGCCCTCCGGGATCTCCCTCGCCCCCATGCCGGCGGGCGAGGACGGCACGCCCGGCCAGTACTTCAAGCCCTCCATGTTCATGGGCGTGGCCGCCGACTCCGGCCACCCCGAGGAGTCCGCCCGGCTCGTCGACTTCCTGCTGAACGACGACGAGGCCGCGAAGATCCTCGGCGCCACCCGGGGCATCCCCGTCAACGAGTCGATCCGCGAGGACATCGCGGCCGGTCTCAAGGACTTCGACAAGACCATCTACGACTACCAGGCCACCGTCGAAGGAAAGCTCAACCCCCCGCCGCAGGCGCCCCCTTCGGGCGACAGCGCCCTGCAGACCACCTTCCAGCGCGACTACGACCAGGTCTCCTACGAGCGGATGTCCCCCCGCGAGGCGGCCGAGAACTACCTCATCGAGGCGAAGGCGGAGCTGAGGTCATGACCACCACACAGCTGCCAACGACCGCACGCGACAAGGGAGTTCCCCAGCCCGACCGGCCCGCCCGGCGGCGCCGGCGCGAGGGCGCGGCCTGGGTGTTCCTGTCCCCCTGGGTGCTCGGGGCCTGCGTCCTCACCCTGCTCCCGATGGCCGTCTCGCTCTATCTCTCCTTCACCGACTACGACCTGTTCAACGCCCCCAACTGGGTGGGCCTGCGCAACTACACCCAGATGTTCACCGAGGACCCGCGCTACTGGCGCTCGGTGACGACGACCCTGATGTACGTCGTCATCGCCGTACCGCTCCAACTGGCCCTCGCCCTCCTGGTGGCACTGGCCCTGAAGAACATGAAACGCGGCCGGGGCTTCTACCGCTCCGCCTTCTACGCCCCCTCCCTCCTCGGCGCCTCCATGTCCATCGCCCTGGTCTGGCGGGCGATCTTCAACGACGGCGGCACCGTCGACAACCTCCTCGGCACCGGCGGCTGGGTCAACCGCCCCGGCTGGGCACTGCTCGCGGTCGCCCTGCTCACGGTGTGGCAGTTCGGCGCCCCGATGGTCATCTTCCTCGCCGGACTCCAGCAGATCCCGGGGGAGTTGTACGAGGCCGCCGAGGTGGACGGCGCGGGCGCCTGGCGCCGCTTCCTGTCGATCACGGTCCCGATGCTGTCGCCGGTGATCTTCTTCAACCTGGTGCTCCAGACCATCCAGGCCTTCCAGGTCTTCACCCCGGCCTTCGCGATCAGCGCGGGCAAGGGCGGCCCCGCCGACTCCACGCTCTTCTACACCCTCTACCTCTACGACCGGGGCTTCGTCGCCTCCCACATGGGCTACGCCTCCGCCATGGCCTGGGTCCTGCTGCTCGCCATCGGCGCGGTCACCGCGATCCTGTTCCGCACGTCCCGCTCCTGGGTCTTCTACGCCTCCGAGGGGGACCGATGACCACCACCACACCCTCAACTTCAGTAGCCCATAAGCCAGTTGCCTGGCGACGCGTGGCCCTGCACGTCGGCTGTCTGGCCGCGCTCCTGGTCATGCTGTACCCGCTGGCCTGGCTGCTCGCGACCTCCGTGAAACCGGCCGACGAGGTCATCGCCAGCCTCGACCTGTTGCCGAGCCGGCTGGAGTGGACCAACTACGAGACCGCGCTCGACGGCGTCAACGACGTCTCGGTCGGCCGACTGCTCGGCAACTCCCTGCTGATCGCGGGCGGCGCGGTCGTCGGGAACGTCCTGTCCTGCTCCCTGGCCGCCTACGCCTTCGCCCGTCTGCGGTTCCGTTTCCGCGGCCCGCTCTTCGCCTTCATGATCGCGACGATCATGCTGCCGCACCACGCCGTACTGATCCCGCACTACATCATCTTCAACCAGCTCGGCATGGTGAACACCTACTGGCCGCTGATCCTGCCGAAGTTCCTCGCCACGGAAGCGTTCTTCGTCTTCCTCATCGTGCAGTTCATGCGCGGGCTGCCGAGGGAGTTGGAGGAGGCGGCGCGTATCGACGGATGCGGGCCCTTCCGGAGTTTCTTCTCGGTGATTCTTCCGCTCACCCGCCCCGCCCTGATCACCACCGCCATCTTCACCTTCATCTGGACCTGGAACGACTTCTTCACCCAGCTGATCTATCTGTTCTCGCCCGAGAAGTTCACCCTGACCCTGGCGCTCAGGTCCTTCGTCGACGCGTCGAGCACCTCGGCGTTCGGCCCGATGTTCGCCATGTCGGTGATCGCGCTCCTCCCGATCGTGCTGTTCTTCCTCGCCTTCCAGCGCTTCCTGGTGGAGGGCATGGCCAACTCCGGGATCAAGGGGTGATGACGATGAGCCCCGTACGGACGACCAAGGAGCCGGGCGAGATCTTCGGGCCCCGGATGACGCTGTTCGCGGACGTGCTGAGCGTTGGGATCGCCGTGGCGGTGGTGAGCCTTCCGCTGGTGACGCTGCCGGCGGCGCTTTCCACGGCCTGTGCGGTGCTGCGGGGCGTACGGGAGGGCCGGCCGGTCACGGCCGGGCGGTTCCTCGTGGCCCTGCGGCGGCGACTGCGGTTCGGTGACCTGGTCGCCGGGCTCGTGGCGCTCGTCGGCGCGGCCCTCGCCCTCGTCGACCTGGCCCTCGCCGGTGCGGGGCTCCCCGGGGGGCGGGCCTTCGCGCTTCTGGCGGCGGCGATCGGTGCGGGGGCCGTGGTGGTCGGTCTGCGGGCCTGTGGGCGCCCCGAGTCGGTCGAGGACTGGCCCGCTGCGGTGCGGGGGGCGGGCCGGGACGCGGTGCGGGATGCCGGGGGCAGTGGGCTGGTCGTACTCGCCGTGGTGACCGCCGTGTTGTGTGTGTGGATGCTGCTGCCGCTGGTGTTTCTCGTGCCGGGGTTGCTGGCGTTGGCACTCACCGCGGTCGATGTGCGGGGGCGCGTATGAGCTCGGGGGTGCGGTTCGTCGGCGGGCGCGGGCCCGGTGGGGCTTCTCGCGCAGTTCCCCGCGCCCCTAAGGATTCAGGCCCCTGCGGGCCTGAAAGAAGACGGGGCTGCGAGTCTGAGTGGCGACGCGGCTGCAGGGGTGAAAAGCACGGGGCGCAGCCCCGGCTTTTCAGGGGCGCGGGGAACTGCGCGAGAAGCCCCACGGACCCGCACCCGACAACGCACCCCGCACATAAGGACCGATCAGAACGCGTACGGTCCGAAGCGGCCCCAGGCCACCACCACCGCCAAGATGAGCAGCACCACGCTCGGCACGGTCTCCTTGGTTTCCCCGCGGCGGAGGTGGAAGACGGCCGCGCCGACCATCGTGACGGCGAGGCCGGTCGCCGCGAGGGGGACGAGGACCGGGGCTATGTCGAGGACGGCCGGAAGGATCAGACCGACCGCGCCCAGGGCCTCCAGCGCGCCGATGGTCTTGACCATGCCGGGGGAGAAGGAGTCGACCCAGTCCATGCCGGAGGCCGCCAGCTTCTCCTTGGGCTGGATGGTCTTCATCAGACCGGCGGCGAGGAAGGCGGCCGCGAGCAGGCTCGCGATGATCCAGAGGGTGACGTTCATGGCGGGCACTTCCGGTGTGTGTGTTGAAGCTTCAAGAGAGATGGCGGGATCAACGTAGGTCGGGTGACTTGAATGGTCAAGTCATCCAACGCTTGATCACTTGAAGCGGCACGTAGAGTGGGCGCCATGGAGACACCGCGGCGGTCGGGTGGGCTGACCGATGAGGAGATGGAGACCTGGCACGTGCTGGCGGGCGTGATGGTCAGACTGCCGAGCGCGCTCGACGCGCAGCTGCAGCGGGACTCGGGCGTCAGTCACGTCGAGTATCTGGTGATGGCGATGCTGTCCCAGACGGAGGAACGCACCCTGCGGATGAGCGACCTCGCCGGATACGCCGGTTCGTCGCTGTCCCGGCTGTCCCATCTGGTGAAGCGGCTGGAGAAGGGCGGCTGGGTGCGCCGGGAGCCGGACCCCACCGACGGGCGGTACACCCTGGCCGTCCTCACGGACGCCGGATTCGCCAAGGTCGTCGAGTCCGCGCCGGGTCACGCCGACGCCGTACGACGCTATGTGTTCGACGCGCTCAGCAAGACCCAGCAGCGGCAGTTGAAGGAGATCGGGCGGCGCATCTGGCAGACCGTCGCGCCGGACGACCACTGCCTGCTGCCCCCGAGCTGACCCCCCCCGCCGCACGACCGCACCACCGCAGCGCCGACGGACCAGAGGTCCGCGGCCGGCTCCTCAGCTCTCGGCCGGTGGACCCGTCGTGCCCCGGATCTCCAGCGTCGGTGTGGTCAGGACGACCTTGGCGGGGCGGGCCGGGTCGGCGATGCGGTCGAGGAGGCACTGCGCGGCGGTGCGGCCGACGTCGTGGCTGGCGTTGTCCACGGTGGTGAGCCAGAGGTGGCGCAGCCGGGAGACGTAGGTGTTGTCGTAGCCGACGAGGGAGAGATCGCGCGGCACTTTCAGACCCAGTTCCTCGGCGGCGGAGAGCGCGCCCACACAGGCCATGTCGTTGAACGCCACGACGGCGGTGGGGCGTTCGGGGAGGCTGAGCAGCCGGACCGTGGCGCGGTAGCCGCCCTCCTCCGTCAGATCGCCCCGCTCGACGGCCGCCGTGTCGCTCAGCCCGTGCTCGCGCATCACCGTCTCGAAGGTGCGGCGGCGCAGCGCGCCGACCACACCGTCCCCCGCGATGTGCGCGATCCGCCGGTGCCCGAGGCCGATCAGGTGCTCGGTGGCGAGGCGGGCGCCGTGCTGGTCGTCGCCCGCGACGACGTCCACATGGGGAAGCGTGGGCTCGCGGGCGCCCGCGACCACGGTCGGGATGAGGCCCGCCGCCGTACGCAGCGCCGCGGACGGCGGCAGGGTGCCGACCGCGATCAGCCCGTCCACCCGCAGCTCGGTGAAGGTACGGGTGAGGTCCTCGCCGAGCCGCCGGTTGAGATGGCCGTCGGCGAGCAGCATGCGCAGACCGTTGTCGTGCAGCCGGGAGTTGAGGCCGTCCAGCAGCTCGACGAACCAGGGGTTGCGCATGTCGTGGAGGAGGACGCCGACCGTGCGGGTGCGGCGCTCGCTCAGGCTGCGCGCGGCGGCGTTCGGCCGGTAGCCCAGCTCGTCCACGGCGGCCAGCACCGCCTGCCGCTTCTCCTCGCGCACCTGCTCCGACCCGCGCAGCACCAGCGAGACCAGCGACTTGGACACGCCGGCCCTCTCGGCGACATCGCGGATCGTCGGGCTCGCGGGTCCGGGTCTCATGGCCTGGACCGTTCCACAGCGGGGTGCCTGTGTCAAAGGGCTTGACAGTGCCGGAGCATGCCCTCAGTGTGAGCGGCGTACGTTATTGGAACGGTCCAAAGAAGGGCAGTCATGGTGAGTGCGCTCGGTGTCGCCGTCGTGGGGTTCGGCTGGATGGGGCGGGTGCACACCCAGGCGTACGCGCGCGTGCCGCACCACTTCCCGGAGCTGAGTCTGCGGCCCGAGCTGGTCACCGTCGTCGAGGAGGTGCCAGGCCGCGCCGAGGAGGCCGCCCGGCAGTTCGGGTTCGCCACCACCGCCCGGGACTGGCGTGAGGTGGCCGCCGACCCACGGATCCAGGCGGTCAGCATCACCGCGCCGAACTTCCTGCACCGGGAGATCGGCGTCGCCATGGCCGAGGCCGGCAAGCACATCTGGATCGAGAAGCCGGTCGGTCTCACCGCCGCCGACGCCCGCGCCGTCGCCGACGCGGTCACCAAGGCCGGCGTCCAGGGCACCGTCGGCTTCAACTACCGCAACGCACCCGCCGTCTCCGCCGCCCGCGAGCTGATCGCCGCCGGGGAGATCGGCACCGTCACCCATGTCCGCATCCGTCTCTTCAGCGACTACGCCGCCCACCCCGAGGGCGCCCTGACCTGGCGGTACGAGCGCGAGCGCGGCGGCAGCGGCGTCCTCGGCGACCTCGCCTCGCACGGCGTCGACCTCGCCCGCTTCCTGCTCGGCGACATCGCCTCCCTCACCGCCGACACCGCCATCTTCGTCCCCGAGCGGGCCCGCCCCACCGGTGCCACCGCCGGCCACACCCGCTCCTCCGGCGGCGAGTTGGGCCCTGTGGAGAACGAGGACTACGTCAACTGCCTGCTCCGCTTCGCCTCCGGCGCCCGGGGCGTCCTGGAGGCCTGCCGGGTCTCCGTCGGCGAGCAGAACAACTACGGCTTCGAGATCCACGGCACCGAGGGCGCCCTCTTCTGGGACTTCCGCCGCATGGGCGAACTGGGCGTCAGCAAGGGCGACGCCTACCAGGACCAGGCCGTCCACACCCTCTTCGTCGGCCCCGGCCACGGCGCTTACGGAGCCTTCCAGCCGGGCTCCGCCAACGCCATGGGCTACGACGACCTCAAGGTCGTGGAGGCGTACAACTTCCTGCGCTCCATCGCCGAGGGCACGCCGCACGGCACCACCCTGGCCGACGCCGTGCACAGCGCCACCGCGCTGGACGCGATGAGCCGCTCGGCCGAGTCGGGGGCCTGGGTCGACCTCTGAGCCCGAGGGAAGCGGCCCCCAACTGCCCCCGCCCCGGTCTCAGTTGCGGACGAGCAGCTGGAAGTCGAAGGAGTAGCGCGAGGCCCGGTAGACATGGGTGCCGTACTCGACCGCGCGCCCGGTGTCGTCGTACGCCGTGCGCTGCATGGTGAGGAGTGCGGCGCCCTCCGGTTCGCCGAGGCGCTCGGCCTCCTCCGGGGTGGCGATACGGGCGCCGACGCTCTGGTGGGCGCTGTGCAGGGTGATGCCGGCGTTGCGCATCATCCGGTACAGGCCCGTCGACTCCAGGCGGTCGATGTCGAGGGCCAGCAGTCCGGCCGGGACGAAGTTGGACAGGAACGCCACCGGCTGGCCGTGGGTGAGGCGCAGCCGCTCGAAGAGGTGCACCTCGGCGCCCTCGGCGATGCCCAGGGCGGCCGCGACCTCGGCGGAGGCCTGCCGGATCTCGCTCAGCAGCACCCTGGTCGTGGGCTGCTGCCCGGCCGCCTCCAGGTCGTCGTACAGGCTGCTCAGCTCCAGCGGCCGTTTGACCTGGCTGTGCACCACCTGTGTGCCGACGCCCCGGCGGCGTACGAGCAGGCCCTTGTCGACGAGCGACTGGATGGCCTGCCGGACGGTGGGCCGGGACAGACCGAGACGGCCCGCGAGCTCGATCTCGTTGCCCAGCAGGCTGCCCGGGCCGAGCGCGCCGTGCTCGATCGCCGACTCCAGCTGCCGGGCCAGCTGGTAGTACAGCGGCACCGGGCTGCTCCGGTCGACGCTGAGGCCGAGACTCCCTGTACTCCCCGCAGTCGCGCTGGTCACGCCCATGAGGGTATCCGTCCGTCCGGATGACAGGAACCCCTGTCATCGCATTGTCCTTACATGATGCGTCGCGACCGGCGGATTCGGCCGGGTCAGAGGTGGCGGCGCCGGTCGGCCACCTCCCGGTCGTACGTCACGCGCGCCTCGACGGCCGCCGGACGGGAGGCGGTCTCCGCGACCGGGACGTCCCACCAGGCCTGTGCCGGGGGAGCGGTGGGCGCCGGGTCGGTCTCGACGTAGACGCAGGTGGGCCGCTCCGAGGCGCGGGCCGTCGCCAGCGCGTCGCGCAGTTCCTTGACCGTCTTGGCGCGCAGGACGTCCATGCCGAGGCTGGCCGCGTTGGCGGCGAGGTCCACCGGGAGCGGGGCGCCGGTGAAGGTGCCGTCGGCGGCGCGGTAGCGGTAGGCGGTGCCGAAGCGCTCGCCGCCGACCGACTCCGAGAGGCCGCCGATGGAGGCGTAGCCGTGGTTCTGGATGAGGACCAGATTGACCGGCAGGCCCTCCTGGACGGCCGTCACGATCTCCGTCGGCATCATCAGATACGTGCCGTCGCCGACCAGCGACCAGACGGCCGTGCCGGGCGCCGCCTGCTGGACACCGATCCCGGCGGGGATCTCGTAGCCCATGCAGGAGTAGCCGTACTCCAGGTGGTACTGGCGGGGGCCCCGGGCCCGCCACAGCTTGTGCAGGTCACCGGGGAGCGAACCGGCCGCGTTGATGACCACGTCCTCGTCGCCGACGACCGCGTCCAGGGCGCCGAGCACCTGGGTCTGGGTGGGTACGGCATGCTCGTCGGCGGCGGTGTAGGCGGCCTCGACGACCCGCTCCCAGCGCTCCTTGCCCGCCCGGTACTCCGCCTCGTACGCCTCGTCCACCCGGTGGCCGGCGAGTGCGTCCGTCAGCGCTTCGAGTCCCGCCCGCGCGTCGCAGACCACCGTCCGGGCGGCCAGCTTGTGGGCGTCGAAGGCGGCGATGTTGAGGTTGACGAACCGGACGTCCGGGTTCTGGAAGAGGGTGTTCGAGGCGGTGGTGAAGTCGGTGTAGCGGGTGCCGACGCCGACGATCAGATCGGCGGTGCGGGCGAGGTCGTCGCAGACCGCCGTACCGGTGTGGCCGATCCCGCCGAGGTCGGCCGGGTGGTCGTACCGCAGGGACCCCTTGCCCGCCTGCGTGGAGGCGACCGGGATGCCGGTAGCGTCGACCAGCGCCTTCAGCGCGTCCTCGGCCTCGCTGTGGTGGACGCCGCCGCCCGCGACGAGGAGGGGCCGCCGGGCGGCACGGACGGCTCGTACGGCTTCGGCCAGTTCGACCGGGTCGGGGAGGGGGCGGCGTACGTTCCACACCCGCTCGGCGAAGAACTCCTCCGGCCAGTCGTACGCCTCCGCCTGGACGTCCTGCGGCAGGGCGAGGGTGACGGCGCCGGTGTCGGCCGGGTCGGCGAGGACGCGCATGGCGTTCAGGGCGGCCGGGATCAGGGCCTCCGGGCGGCTGATCCGGTCGAAGTAGCGCGAGACCGGGCGCAGCGTGTCGTTGACCGAGACATCGGCCTCGGTGGGGTGCTCCAGCTGCTGGAGCAGCGGGTCGGCGGTGCGGGTCGCGAAGTAGTCGCCGGGGAGGAGGAGTACGGGGAGGCGGTTGATCGTGGCCAGGGCGGCGCCGGTGACCAGGTTGGTGGCGCCGGGGCCGATGGAGGTGGTGACGGCCTGGGCGGAGAGCCGGTTCAGCTGGCGGGCGTAGCCGACGGCCGCGTGCACCATGGACTGCTCGTTGCGGCCCTGGTGGAACGGCATCGCCTTCTCACCGGCCTCCAGGAGCGCCTGGCCCAGCCCCGCGACGTTGCCGTGGCCGAAGATGCCCCAGGTTCCGGCGATCAGTCGACGGCGTTCGTTGTCGCGCTGCGTGTACTGCGCGGACAGGAACCGCACCAGCGCCTGGGCGACGGTCAGACGGCGGGTGGGGGGCGCGGGGGGCTGGGGCATCGGTACCTCACGGGGGCGAAGGGGGTGTTGTGGGCGGCGGGGGCGGTTCGTTGTCGGGTGCGGGTCCGGTGGGGGCTGGTCGCGCAGTTCCCCGCGCCCCTGAAAAGCAGGGGCTGCGCCCCGTGCTTTTCACCCCGCGGCCCCGTCGCCATTTCAGGCGCCCGGGGCCGCGGTCTTTCAGGCCCGCAGGGGCCTGAATCTTTAGGGGCGCGGGGAACTGCGCGGCCAGCCCCCACCCGCCCGCACCCGAAGAACGCCCCCCGTCTGCAACGGATAGAGATCGATTCCGACACGACCCATCGTGATCGGATCGAAGCTTTCGGCGGACTCAGGCATACGCGTCGCTCCTCGGATGGTCGGCTGCGGGCCCCCGGAGGCCCACCGCGCGCGGGGATGCGAGCACTCGGGTCCGGATGTATCCCAGGTGTAGGACCCGAAGCGACCCTCTGTCAAGGCTTTGTACTGACATCCTGACCTGCTCGTGAAATAATGTCTTAACAAAGTCTTGACAGCGGGGTCCGCTAGGCGTTTGTATCCCGTCCCAACGAAACAGCGCAGTCGGCCTACCGGCACAATGATCCGGACTTCGAACGTCCGGGCTCGCGCGGGCATTCCGCCCGACGCTGTCCCGTTCCCTTTCCCCCTGTCGCACAGTGAGGTGCAGGAAAGATGGACCGCACGTACTCCCGCTCACGCAGAGTGGCCCCCTTCTTCGCCATAGCCGCGGCGTCCGCGCTGCTGATCGCCGGCTGCTCCAGCGACTCCGGCGGCAAGGAGGCCGAGGAGGGCGGGGCAGACGCCTCCGCGGGCAAGGCCAACACCCCCCGGATGAAGGTCGCGCTGGTCACCCACCAGGCCCCCGGCGACACCTTCTGGGACATCGTCCGCAAGGGCGCCCAGGCGGCGGCCGACAAGGACAACATCGAGCTCATCTACTCGGCGGACCCGAACGCCGGCACCCAGGCCAACCTCGTGCAGAACGCGATCGACCAGAAGGTCGACGGCATCGCCATCACCCTCGCCAAGCCCGACGCGATGAAGGACGTCGTGGCCAAGGCGACGAAGGCCGGCATCCCCGTGGTCGGTCTCAACTCCGGTCTGAGCGACTGGCAGAACCTCGGTCTGATGTCCTTCTTCGGGCAGGACGAGAGCGTGGCGGGCGAGGCGTTCGGCAAGCGGCTGAACGACGTGGGCGCCAAGAAGGCCGTCTGCGTCGTGCAGGAGCAGGGCAACGTCGGCCTGGAGCAGCGCTGCGCGGGCGTGGAGAAGACCTTCGAGGGCGACACCGAGATCCTCAACGTCACGGGCACCGACATGCCGTCCGTGAAGTCGACCATCAGCGCCAAGCTCAAGCAGGACACCGCCATCGACTACGTGGTCGCCCTCGGCGCCCCCTACGCCCTGACCGCGGTCCAGTCGGTCGCGGACGCGGGCAGCAAGGCGAAGGTCGCCACCTTCGACCTGAACAAGGAGCTGACGGACTCGATCAAGAGCGGTGACATCCAGTTCGCGGTGGACCAGCAGCCGTATCTGCAGGGATACCTGGCCGTGGACTCGATGTGGCTCTACAAGAACAACGGCAACTACAGCGGCGGCGGCGAGGAAGCGGTGCTGACCGGCCCCGCGTTCGTCGATGCGAAGAACGTCGACACGATCGCCAAGTTCGCCGCGAAGGGCACCCGGTGATCTGAATGACCCAAGCAACGGCACCGGCGGCGAGTTCACCCTCGTCGCCGGCTCCGCCGGCCGCCCAGAAGGACGGGCGCACCGTACAGCGCTCGCTCGGGCGCCGGCTGATGGCCCGCCCCGAGGTCGGCGCGCTCATAGCCGCGATCGGCGTGTACGCCTTCTTCTTCTCGGTGGCCCCGTCCTTCCGTGAGGCCAGTTCGCTGGCGACCGTGCTCTACCAGGCCTCCGTCATGGGCATCATGGCGATCCCGGTGGCCCTGCTGATGATCGGTGGGGAGTTCGACCTGTCCGCCGGTGTCGCGGTCACCACCTCCGCGCTGACCGCCGCGATCATCAGCTTCCAGCTGACGGTGAACGTGTGGACCGGTGTCTTCGTCGCGCTGATCATGTCGTTGGCGGTCGGAGCGTTCAACGGCTGGCTGCTGATCAAGACCGGGCTGCCCAGCTTCCTCGTCACGCTCGGCTCGTTCCTGATTCTCCAGGGCTCGAACCTGGCCGTGAC